>NZ_DLNT01000009.1:0-109056 GCF_002477055.1 Clostridium sp. UBA7503 | reverse complement strand
GTAGAAGTTTCCCATCTAGTGGCTCCACCAAGTCTACTTGCTGAATAAGTTTTATTCGTAGGTGGTTTAGGAGTTATGTTTCCTTCATTTTGAAGATACTCTATCCATTTACGGTCATTAGGACCATATGCCTCCGTAGTAGTTTTAAGGCTTCTTTCAACATGAGAATCATTTATAACTCCATAGCTTGAATAAGTAAGAATAGTAAATGTTCTTTCAATTACCATTTTTCCTGCAAATTCTTTAGACTCAACAACTCTCATGGAAAGCAACTTAACAAATGTATCATCTTTCAATCCAGAAGAATCAACTGGACTATCGTAATAATATATTTCATCCATTAGGTTCATATTATCATAGTTAGGTGATGTCCCTATGATAATATCAGCTGTAGGTTTTTTAGCCTTTTTCTTCATTTCTTCTAAAGATAAATTGTCTGGAATATTATCTACACATTTAATTTTACTTGTAATCCAGCCTGTACTAGTTTTTAGACCAACTCCCTGTGAATTAAAGCTAGAAGTAGCTGCATATGCTACGGTAGGATTCCCAATAAAATTATTTAATGTTTCTGCTATCCCAGTACCACCAATCCCTCCAATTAAAGTAACAGCTAAAGCTGTAGCAATCACTGTTTTTCCGTATTTTTTTCTTAACATAAAATTATCCCCCTTGTATAAAGTAATCACTAAATACTATATTAATTTTCTTTTATTTACATATCATTCCAAATTATATCATGTATTATTCCATATTTCAACAAAATATACTAATTTAATTGAATTAGTAACTTTTAACATTTTTTATATAGTTACCTTTATTTATATAGAAGTAAAATCTCTCCTTAATTCAAACTCATATAATAATTAAAAAATTATAAAAAACTACCTACTAGTAAAAATCTCTTCTACTAGCAGGTAGTTACTTTAATTATTATGCTGATTTTTTCTTTTTACTTATATATATGCCTAATGCAATTGCCATAATTCCCATAGTTCCAAATGCATCTGGAGTTAATGGAGCACCGGTTTGAGGTAATTTGCTTTGATTACTTGAATTGCTTGGTTTACTTGGATTATTAGTATTTGGAGTTGATGGCTTATTTTCTTCTGGAACATTAGGTTCTGCTGGTTTTTCTTCTTCTGTAGGCTTATCTACAGTTGTATCTTCTCCCGCTACTAATGCATTAAAGTCTACTTTAGGGACACTATTTTTGTTCCAGTCTTTAGCCATTGCATCTCTCATAACTATATTTGTGTTGACGGCATTTATAGCATTAGAGAAGTCATATTTATCTCCACCTGTTAACATAAAGTCATTTATTGATATCGAATAGTATTTATCCATATCAATTTTAGTTCCATCATTTAATCTTATAGATAAAACTTTGCCATCTTCTGGATTATACCAAACTTTTATACCTGCATATTGACCCCATGCAAATCCCTCTGTATTAATTCCATGTTCTATAATGCCATATAGGTCTGAACCCTTAACATCAAGAGTTACTATAGTATTATCAAAAGGAAGAATTTCGTACATATCACCAATAGTGACATCTCCTTGTTCTAGACTTCTTCTAATTCCACCACCATTAGTTATAGCTATCTCAGTTCCTACTATTTTTCTCATAGTTTCTGCTACAGTTACACCAAGTGGAGTTACTGTAGTGTTTTTATCATCATGACTTAAACGCTCTTTAAGTGAAGTTACCTTTTGTCCTAATATTTCACTTAAACCTGAATTCATATCATTTACTCCCTTTAATACATTTTCATCTACTGGAAGGGTAGCCTCTTTACCTAAAAACACATCAACACTAGGCTCTACATCTATAAGCTTGTTACTATCATCAAAAGTAAATGTAAGCTTAGCTAAGGCTCTACCATTATATCCACCTTCTACTACTGGTACTGCATTTACCTCTCCTGAAACTACAGCATGGTTATGACCTGCAATTACAGCATCTACACCTGCAACTTTTGCTATATCAGCAGCTTCCCCAGTTATTTCTTTTGTATTACTATCTTGATACGCTCCGGCATGCGCTATAACTACTACAGCGTCAACATTTTTTGTTTCCCTAAGTACTTTGTTCCACTTAGCAACAGTATCTACTGGAGCTAAAAATTCTACATCTTTTACATTTTCAGCTAAAGTAGAAGTTGCTGTTTCTGGAGTAGAAATTCCTATTAACCCTATTTTTACTCCATTTCTCTCAACTACTTTATATGGCTGTGCATAGTTTACTTTTTCTTCAGTGCCTTTTTTAACTATATTTGCAGCTAAAAATGGGAATCCACCTTCCTTTGACCAAGCATTAATATTATCAACACCCCAGTCAAATTCATGATTACCTATAGCAGATGCTTCAAGTCCCATAGCTTTTAGCATAGCTGTTACTGGTTTACCAGTGGTAAGATTAGAAATTGCAGTCCCTTGATATAAATCTCCTGATGATACTGGTATAACACCATATTCAGTATTAGCTTTATCTTTATATTCATTTACAACTCCTACTAATTTTGCAGCTCCAATATTTTTACTAGACTCTAATACATTGCCATGGAAATCATTAAAACTTATAATGTCAACTACCTTGTTAACCTTACTTAAATTAGTATCCTCTAGTAATTGTGTCTCTATACTGTTTTCGTCACTATCTACAGCTTGGCTATTATTTGTTTTATCATTATCTTCTGCATATACCTCAGTAATATTTATTGGCATTACTAAGGTTGCAAATAAAAATAATGACATTATAAACGCCGTAAGTCTTTTTTTCTCTTTCATACCCTTTCCCCCTAAATATAATTTAATAGGAATATAGTTAACTATATTCCTTATACCTTATATTGTATTACCCATTATTTTACTTTTCAATAGTTTTATTCCTTAATTGTAATTTATTCCACGGAAAAATAATTTAATTATAAATTTAAAATAAAATTCAATAGGATTTTAACTATAAACTATTTAAATATGAAGCTATAAAACTATGTTCCTATTTAAATATATACCTATAAACCTATTTAAATATTTACCTAGTTAACTAGTTGTTGTGCTCATGCGGGTTTCATGATATTAGGTTACTTAAACTATAAAATTAAATTTATATTTAAATTAATGTATATTTAAAGTTATATCGTGCTATATATGTTACAAAAATATAAAAACGTCTCTTAAAAAGAGACGTTTTTTAATAATATTTAACTACTTATTTCTTCATTATTTCTAAATTGACTATTATAAAGTTTCTCATAGAAACCACCATTTGCCATTAGTTCTTCATGATTTCCTTGCTCTATAATATTACCTTCATCTATAACTAAAATTAAATCCGCACTACGGATAGTGGAAAGTCTGTGGGCAATAACAAAGCTTGTTCTTCCCTTCATTATATTCTTCATAGCTTTTTGAAGTAATAGCTCTAGTCTAGTATCTACAGAGCTTGTTGCCTCATCTAATATCAATATGGCAGGATCTGATATTATAGCTCTAGCAATAGTTAACAACTGCTTTTCACCTTGAGATATATTAGATGCTTCTTCATTAAGAAACATGTTATACCCATCAGGTAGAGTCTTTATAAAGTGGTGTACATTAGCTATCTTAGCAGCTTCTATTATTTCCTCTTTTGTAGCATCAAATCTCCCATACTTTATATTATCGTAAATTGTACCATTATACAGCCATGTATCTTGAAGAACCATTCCAAATATTGACCGTAGCTCTTCCCTCTTCATGTCTCTAATGTCTACTCCATCTACCTTTATAGCTCCCTCTTTGACTTCATAAAATCTCATAAGTAAGTTTATAAGAGTAGTTTTACCTGCTCCTGTAGGACCTACAATGGCTACCATTTGCCCACTCTTTACCTCTGCGCTTAAGTCTTTTATTAATGGCTTGTCGTCACTATACCCAAACTTAACATGTTCAAAGGTAACATTACCACATGGATTTTCTAATTTTATTGAATCTTCTTTATCTGAAATTTCTTCCTCCTCATTTAATATTTCAAATGCACGATCAATTGCTGCAAAAGCTGATTGTATAGCTGAGGATAATTGAGTTACCTGAGAAAGAGGTTGATTTATCTGCCATATATAACGGATAAATGCTTGTAGATTTCCAACAGTAATGACTCCTGCTATGGCATTAATTGCACCTAATACTCCAATAGCTGCAATTCCTAAATAACTTACTAGAGAAACTAGGGGTGACATTATACTTGATATAAATTGTGCTTTAAATCCAGTACTACAAAGTTCTTGATTTATATTTCCAAATTCTCTTATAACATCATCTTGCTTTCCATATAGTTTTATCTCATTAAAGCCAGTATACATCTCCTGAACCTTACCATTTAAGTTTCCTAAAGCATTTTGTTGATTATAAAACAGTTTCTGTGATTTTCCAACTATAACTCTAGATATTATATAACTTATAGGTATTATAAGTATAGCTACTAATGCCATCTTCACATTTATTGTAAACATCATTATCAAGGCAAAAGTTAATGAAAGAACTGCATTAACTACTTGAACAAAACTTTGCTGTAATGCATTAGATATAGTATCTATATCATTGGTAATACGACTTAATACATCTCCATAGCTATTTTTATCAAAGTAACTCACTGGTAATTTTCTAATTTTATCTTGAACGGCATTTCTTAAATCCCTCATGGTATTTTGAATTGCATTAGTTAACATGAAGCTAGCTGCATATGTTGATGCTGTACCTCCTACATATACAAAGGCTAAAACTATTAAAATTTTTATTATATAATTAAAGTTTACTGAAGCTCCTGCTACTCCTTTCGCCATATCAAAGGCATCCTTGGTAAGCTGAGTTATAATTAATCCTTCTGTCATGGGAGCTAGAGCAGTAAATACCGCTGCTATAATTACAAATATTATGGCCCCTATAAAAGGCCATTTATAGGGTTTTACAAAGGGAGAAATTTTACTTACTGTATTTTTAATCTTCTTCATTATGCCAACTCCTCCTTTGTTAATTGTGATGATGCAATCTCTTTATATATATGGCAATTTTTCAGTAACTCTCTATGAGTTCCTATTCCAACTACTTCACCTTCATTTAATACTATAATTTTATCAGCATCCATAATAGAGCTTATTCTTTGAGCAACTATCAATACTACAGCCTCTTTAGTTTCATTTTTAAGCTTAGCTCTAAGGGTAGCATCTGTTTTAAAATCTAAGGCAGAAAAGCTATCATCAAAAATATATATTGCAGGCCTTCTTATTATAGCTCTAGCAATAGATATTCTTTGCTTTTGACCTCCAGATACATTACCTCCCCCTTCACTTATTAACTCCTCAAACTTCTTAGGTTTTTTAATTATAAAGTCATAGGCTTGGGCCACCTTTGAAGAATATTCAACCTCTTGTACAGTAGCTTTCTTTTTACCAAATCTAATATTTGTATCTATACTTCCTGTAAATAACCTAGTCTTTTGAGGTATAAATCCAATTTTTTTACGTAAAGTCTTTAAATCATATTCTCTAATATCTATCCCATCTATCTTTATACATCCTTCAGTAACATCATAAAATCTAGGAATCAGGTTTATTAGTGTACTCTTTCCACTACCAGTACTTCCTATAAACGCAATAGTTTCTCCCTTTTTAGCTGTAAAGGAAATATCTTTAAGCACAGGTACTTCTCCATCTGGATAAGTAAAGGTAACTTTATTAAATTCTACAGTTCCTTCATTATTACTCTTCTTGATTCCATTCTCAGGATTCTTGATAATAGGTTCAGCATCTAATAGCTCTTGTATTCTATTAGATGAAACTTGTGCTTTAGGATACATAACAAATACAGTTGAAAATAACATAAGCGAAAACATAGCATGGAATAAGTACTCTATAAAAGCAACTAATTGTCCTACTTGAAGAGTTCCCACATTTATCATGCTACTAGAAATCCAAAATATGGATATAATTGCTAAATTAAGCACTAAGAAAAAGCTTGGCTGAGATATAGACATAAGCTTAAAAATTTTCTTTGAAATCTCAGTATAGTCCTTATTAGTTTCAGCAAATCTTTCTCTTTCATGATCATCATTACCGAAAGCTCTTATTACCCTTATTCCTGTCAAGTTTTCTCTAGATATTCTGTTTAACTTATCTAAATTTTTCTGTTGAATCTCTGACCATGGATGGGAAATTTTAGCTATTATAAATACACCAACAATTATAAACGGTAATGTAACAGCTAATATACTTGATAATGATGAACTTGTTTTAAGTATCATCACTAGGCTTACTATAAACATTACTGGTGTAATCAACGCTAATCTTAGTAATATATTTATAAATTGCATTACTTGAAATGCATCGTTGGTAGTTCTAGTAATCATTGATGATATACCAAATCTATCATATTCACTATGAGAAAACTCCTGTGATTTTTTAAATATATCATTCCTTATATCTCTAGTTACATTTGTAGATATTTTAGATGAACAATATCCTAACAATATTGTCCCTAAAACCCCTATTATAGATATAACTACAATTATAAGTCCCATTGTTTTTATATATTCTATATCACCATTAGCTATTCCCTTGTCAATAACTTTAGCTATAATAGTTGGTATTCCAAGTTCAACTAAAGCAAAGCCAAATACTGATATCATATTAATCATAAGAAGCATTTTATACTTTTTTAAGTATTTTAAAATTAATTTCATTTTATAATTCCTCCTTTGTAAATATTTTTTATTAATACTAATAATATAAATTAATAATTTAATCATTTGTTCTATAATTAACTTTAATTATTTACCACTATTAGAATATAATACCCACAGCTTAACTATGAAGTCAATGGAATTTATAACCGTGAATACAATTACATAAAGAATTATTAATATTTATTATTTTATTTCCTCTATGTGTGTTGCAACTTTCCCTTTTTTAATATCTTCTAAAATTTTTCACCATTTAATACCACATCAAAACACATCTTCCTCATTCTCAATTTTAATTATTTCTGCATCTGTATTTTCTTCTATAAAATTTATTATATTTTCCATGGTAGAATCGACGAGAGCTGACGTTCCACAAACTCCTGCAATACCTATAACTAATGTTTGATGTATATCTTGTTCATCAACTTCGCCAACAGAAATATTAAACTTATTTCTTAGTCTTTGAATTAAACTTTTTATCACCATTCTCTTTTCTTTTAAAGAATGTACCCATGAGGCTCTTAGTGTAACACGCATTATTAATATTTTCATTGTATTATCACTCCATTAATTTAATATTTTATATTAACTTCTCTAGTTTCAATATTGTTATTTTCTTACATTGTAAACCATTGATATTACTATAATCAAGGCTCCTAGAGTAAATCTAATGAATTACCTCCAATGTGCCCTATTATTCTAATTTTATCACAACATTACTATATATATCCTTCATTGCTCTTCTTTTACATACATCCTATAATGATAATGGGATTTTTCATCTTAAGGTATATATAAACTTATTATTAAATTATAAATTTTAAATTAAAATCTATAATTATATCATTTGAGGAGGTAAACTATTATGAACTCTGAAACTATCACTAAAAGGGATAATAAGATTAAAGATAGTTCTATCACTGATATGACCATTGGAAACCCTTTTAAAATTTTATGGACTTTTTCTGTTCCCATGTTACTTAGTTCACTTTTTCAACAGCTTTATAATATTGTGGATAGTATTGTAGCGGGAAAATTTATAGGAGTAAATGCTTTAGCTGCTGTAGGCGCTTCTTATCCTATAACTGCACTATTCATAGCTGTGGCTGTAGGCTCTAGTATGGGATGTTCTGTAGTAGTTGCACAAATCTTTGGTTCAAAAAAATATACTACTATGAAATCTGCAATTTCAACAGCTATAATATCTCTAACTAGTCTTAGCATTATTTTAACTATCTTGGGTAGTGTTTTTTGTAAGCCTCTTATGAGACTTCTTCATACTCCAGAAAATATATTTTTTGATTCTTCCCTTTATTTACAAATATACATAAGCGGAATTATATTTTTATTTTTATATAATACTGCCACCGCCATATTTAATGGTTTGGGAGATTCCAAAACACCTTTATATCTTTTAATTTTCTCTTCTATATTTAATATTATTTTAGACCTAGTATTTGTTATAGTTTTTAAAATGGGTGTATCGGGAGTTGCCTGGGCTACTTTTATTGCTCAAGGTATTTCTTCTATCTTAGCTATAGTATGTCTTATTATGAGATTACGTAAGATTGAAGTCACTGAAAGATATCCGTACTTTAGTAGTTATATTTTGAAACGTATAAGTAGAATTGCTATACCAAGTATAATGCAACAATCCTTTATATCTGTAGGTCAAATTTGTGTACAAGGTCTAGTTAATAGTTACGGAGCCATAGTCGTAGCAGGATATTCTGCTGCCTTTAGAGTTCATACCATCGCTCTTACTTCTATGAGCACTATGTCTAGTGCACTTTCTAGCTTCACTGCACAAAACATTGGTGCAAAAAAAATTTCCCGGGTGAAAGAAGGATATAAAGCTGCAGTAGCTATAACCTTAAGTATATGTGGTGGAATTCTTATTTTATTTTTAATCTTTGCTCCAAAGTTAATTGGATTGTTTGTAGATTCTAGGGAGAGTATAAATGTAATTAATGTGGGTACTGAGTTTCTAAGAACCCTAGCACCTTTTTATTTAGTAGTAGGTCTTAAGATGGTATGTGATGGTGTTCTCCGTGGAGCTGGAGCTATGAAAGACTTTATGTTTGCCACCTTTTCTGATTTAATACTAAGAGTAGCCCTTTCCTTCATTTTGGCTTCAATAATAGGATATTCTGGTATCTGGTGGTCCTTCCCTCTTGGTTGGATAATAGGAACTGCTTTATCTGTATACTTTTATTATAAGGGTACTTGGAAACCTTCAATTAATTAAATATTAATTAAATAATAATATTTATTCCTACTATTAAATTGTTTTAGTTGTTATAATTTGAATAACTATGGTAAATCATGTAGAATAGTACTAAATATCTAAAATTCTATAATAAACTAAGGATTACAAGGAGGTATACTAATGTTAAGTGATAATTTATTAAAAAATCTTAATGACCAAGTAAACTTTGAATTTTATTCATCTTACACTTATTTAGCTATGTCAGCCTATGCTGAATCTGTTGATTTAAGTGGAATAGCTAATTTCTTTAGAGTTCAAGCTCAAGAGGAATTATTTCATGCAATGAAACTTTATGACTATATTTTTCAAAAAAATGGTGTTGTTGAATTAGATAAAATTGATAAACCAGAGGGCAAATATGAAAGTATAATAGACGTGTTTGAAACTGGTTATAAACATGAACAACTAGTTACAAGTAGAATTTATAAGTTAGCAGATATTGCTTCTGAAGAAAAAGAACATGCAACTATGAGCTTACTTAGATGGTTCATAGATGAACAGGTTGAAGAGGAAAATACCTTTAATACTCTTCTTAAAAAGATTAAAAGAGCTGAAGATAATCCAGCAGCCTTATACATGTTAGATGAAGAACTTGCTACAAGAGTTTTCACTCCACCAACTACTGCGTAATGTGAAACTCAATTACTCATTATAATATTTAGTGAGTATAATGACAATGCAAAAGACTTACTTAGTGATACAACATTAAGTAAGTCTTTTATAATATATATAAATTTTTTATAGGGTTGCAATTATACATTACTAGGAATTTAAAATATAAATTATTACTTTAATTTTACTAGTAATTGTCCTGTCTTTACTTGTTGTCCTTCTGATACAAGAATGGAGTCAATAATACCGTCCATAGAAGCTACTATATTAGTTTCCATTTTCATTGCTTCTATTGTCAGTAAGCTCTCTCCCTCTTTAACTTGTTGTCCTTTTTCTACTAAGACTTTAATTATAGTTCCAGGAATACTTGCTCCAATCTCTAGCTTATCCTCAGCATTAGCCATCTTTATAGAGTTATCACTACCACTACTCTTTAAAGCACTTGCTGTTTTATCTTTAATTTTAATTTCTCTTCTATTTCCATTAATTTCAAAGGCTAGAGTTCTATATCCTTCTGAATCTAATTTACCTATTTCTATAAATTGAACTATAAGAGTCTTTCCTTCTGCAACTTCAACTTCACAAGTTTCACCCTCTGCAAGTCCATGGAAGAATACATCACTACCCATACGACTTACATCACCATACTCTGAAACAAATTTTAAGAAATCTTCAAATACTTCAGGATATAAGGCATAACTTATAGCATCTTTTTTAGATGGATTATATTTATACTTATCCTTTAAGTATTCTTCAATTTTATTAAAGTCTTCAGATGGTAATAATTCTCCTGGTCTATCCGTTATAGCCTTTTCACCCTTTAAAACTATCTTTTGTAGTTCCTCTGGGAATCCACCTTCTGGTTGACCCATCATCCCTTTGAAATAAGATACTGCCGAATCTGGAAAAGCCATATTTCTTCCCTTTTCACAGATATTTTCAGAAGTTAATCCATTTTGAACCATGAAAATAGCCATGTCCCCTACCATTTTTGAAGAAGGTGTAACTTTTATTATATCCCCTACCATATTATTTACCTCTTTGTACATAGACTTAACTTCTTCAAATCTATGACCAAGTCCAAAACTTTCTACTTGAGGTTTTAAGTTTGAATATTGTCCCCCTGGAATCTCATATTTATAAATTTCTGCTCTACCTGACTTAAGTCCTGATTCAAACTGTTCATATACCGGTCTCACAGCATCCCAATAATTTGATAATTTTTGAATTTCACTTACATTTATACCAGTATCTCTGTCTGTATTTTCAAGAGCTGCTACTACAGAGTTTAGAGCTGGTTGGCTAGTTAAACCAGACATACTATTAAAAGTTGTATCTACAATATCTACTCCAGCATCTGCTGCCATAAGTACAGTTGCTACACCATTTCCAGTAGTGTCATGGGTATGTAAATGAATAGGTATTGAAATCTCATTTTTTAATGCTTTAATAAGTTTTTTAGCTGCATAAGGTTTAAGCAATGCAGACATATCCTTTATAGCAAGTATATGAGCTCCCATTTTTTCTATTTCTTTAGCCTTATTTATATAGTATTCAAGACTATATTTATCTCTAGTTACATCTAAAATATCTCCAGTATAGCATAGAGCAACTTCTGCTAACTTCCCACAGTTTAAAACTTCCTCAAGAGAAGTCTCTATACCCTTTAACCAGTTAAGTGAGTCAAAAATCCTAAATATGTCTATACCACTGTTCGAAGATTCTCTTATAAATTCTTTTATTACGTTATCTGGATAATTTTTGTATCCTACTCCATTAGCTCCTCTTATTAGCATCTGGAACATAACATTAGGAATTCTTTTTCTTAATTCTTCAAGTCTTTCCCATGGAGATTCTTTTAAGAATCTGTAAGCCGTATCAAAGGTAGCTCCACCCCACATCTCAAGAGAAAATAAATCTCTTCCATAGGCTGAAGTCGCCTTTGCAATGTTGAACATATCTCTACTTCTCACTCTTGTAGCCATTAAGGATTGCTGTGCATCCCTCATAGTAGTATCGGTAATTAATAGTTTTTTCTGATTCTTAATCCAATTTACAACACCCTCTGGACCTTGTTCATCTAATATTTTCTTTGTACCTTGTATGCCTTCTAAAGAGTCTACAACTGGAATAACTGGTACATCAAATTCTCTCTTATTTCCCTTAGTTTCATTTACTATTTTTTCTCCAATGATTTTTAAAACCTTATATTCTTCATCAGTTCTAGGTTTTATATCAAATAATTGAGGATTATCTGCTATGAAATTAGTATCACATTCTCCTCTTCTAAAGGTTTCATTATTTAATACGTTTATTAGAAAATCTATATTGGTCTTAACCCCAGTAATATTTAATTCTTTAATGGAACGTATGGATTTTCTAATTGTATCTTCAAAGGTTCTAGAATAAGCTGTTGTTTTTACAAGTAAACTATCGTAATAAGGACTAATTACAGCACCACTAAATCCATTTCCTCCATCTAGTCTTATCCCAAATCCTGAACCTGTTCTATAAACATCTATTTTTCCTGTATCTGGGGCAAAACTATTAGAAGGATCTTCTGTAGTTACCCTACATTGGATTGCAAAACCTCTTGGTTTTACATCCTCCTGTGAAAAAATTCCTATTTCCTTAGAATCTAAACTATATCCCTGCGCTATTAAAATTTGACTTTGGACGATATCTATTCCTGTAGTCATTTCGCTAACAGTATGTTCTACTTGTATTCTTGGATTCATCTCAATAAAATAGTGATTGCCATGTATATCTACTAAGAACTCTAAAGTTCCAGCACTTATGTATCCTACGGATTTTGCAATCTTTAAAGCATCCTCACAGATAACTTGTCTTTTTTCTTTACTTAGAGATACAGCTGGGCTAAATTCAATAACCTTTTGATGTCTTCTTTGTATTGAACAATCTCTTTCATAAAGATGAACTATATTACCATGCTTATCTCCAAGAACTTGAATCTCAATATGTTTAGGTCCTTCTAGATATTTTTCTATAAATATATCATCTATTCCGAAAGCCTTTTTTGCCTCATTTTTAGCACTTTTAAAAGACTCCAGAAGTTCTTCTTCTTTTCTTACTATCCTCATACCTCTTCCACCACCGCCGGCAGCAGCCTTTAGCATGATTGGATATCCACATTCTTTTGCAAACTTAATTGCTTCTGTCTCTGAAGTAATTGGCTTTTCAACTCCTGGTATTACAGGTACACCAACTTCTTTTGCTACAATTTTTGATTTTATTTTATCCCCTAATCTATCCATCATTTCTGCTCTAGGTCCTATAAATTCTATTCCTGCCTCTTTACACTTTCTAGCGAACTCAGGATTTTCAGATAGAAATCCATAACCTGGATGGATGGCATCTACACGCTTTTTTAATGCAAGATTAATTATTTCATCAATATTTAAATAAGCGTCAACAGGGCTTTTATTCTTTCCAATCTTATAGGCTTCATGGGCCTTTGTTCTGAAAAGAGAAAGCTTATCCTCCTCAGAATATATAGCAACAGTTCTTATTCCAAGCTCATGACAAGCTCTAAATATTCTTATTGCAATTTCTCCTCTATTTGCTACTAATACTCTTTTGAATTTTTTCTTAGTCATATAAAAAACACCACCATCTTTTATTATTTTCAACTAAAAACTTTATAAATTTATGCAATATATAATCTTTAGTTTATGCAAAATATATTTTTTTAACAAAAATAATTGGACTTCAATAACATGTTTTTAATTATATCACACACTTCCTATAAAGTATAGCATTTTTATAAAATTATTATGTACAACTGAAATTTATTATTTATGTACTTGCAAATATAATAATTTGAATAAAAAAACGATTTAAAATAATTCTATTTGAATTATTCTAAATCATCTTCAACTTCTTGTATTTAGCTATTTTGTTTAAAATTCATTGTATGTTATTATGTATTTTCAACTTTACAAGATAATATTTTATGAATTTATATTCTTTAAATATTTTATTTGTGTTAAATCAATTTATTGTATTTTCATTTAATATTAACTAATTTATTTTATAAATTACCTATAATATATTAATTAATTCCACTTTTGGTAATAAAACATATAAATATTTATGATACTAATTAACATTCATCATTTTATATAATTCATTTTCTTCCTTGGCAATTCTTGTCTCTATAGCTTTTAATATACACTGAGTTTCTTCAATGAATCCCATTAAATTAGCTTCAATTTTATTCTTAGTATTAAATTTTTTTTTATAACTAGTGAATACTTCTGAAATTTCACCCATTTCATTCATATATAAATTAGCCATTTTCTTAAGTGATAAATCTTTACCATTAATTAAGGTTGGATATAAAAACTTATCCTCTGATGTTAAGTGAATTTGTAATTTCCCTGCGAGTTTATTTATATGACTTGCTGCTTCCATTGCATTTAATACCATAACATTTTTATTTATCATTTCTTTTATTAACCTTATTTCATCTGATATATCTCTGTGTTGTCTCATTAAATTATTTAAATTCATGGTGATACCCCCTACTGATTTACTACCTTTATTATAAACAAAATATAGCATAAGTTATGTACCATTTGTTACAGCTTTTAGTATATATTCTATATTTTAATTAATATTAAAATAGGTCATATCAAAATAATCTATTAATCTTAAATTAATATATTTTGATATAACCTCTTATTTTCAATTTATAACTGTTTTTATATAATTTTTACAATGTTCTGCTACTCCATTTGCAGCTATCATTGCACTTTTTATTGCGCCTTGTATCCAACCATGTTCCTGCGAAATATGTTCACCAGCAAAATATACTCTATTGCCATATTCAGGTTGGCTAGAAACATAGGAAAATAGCCTTTTTTGGCCAGGCATATAATAGCAAACAGCTCCAAAAAATCCTTGTTCATTATTCCATTGTATGGTTTTATTATCCAATACTATATCATCAAGATATCCTTTTTTGAGTCCTTGGACATGCTCTACTTGGGTTTTTATCCATTCTAACCTAGTTATTGGTTCCAAATTACCAAGACGTACTGCATCTCTAGCTAAATTATAGGATGCCATAAGAACTCCAGCCCCTTCATAACTTTTATACTCTCTTCTCACAGAAGGTATTACCTGACTTTCCAGATCAGCAATATTGTACTCAATATTATAAGATGGGAACCATATACTTCCTACTGGCAGGTCTGTATAAGAGGCGCCACCTATTATTGCTTTACTAGGCCCCCCTTCTTCCCAAAATTTCTCATTACACATAAAAATAGTTTTTTGTCCTGCTATATAATTAACCTCTTTAATTGCTTGCATTTTACCTGTACTAAACATAGGGTATACAATTACATTTCGAAGACTAGAAAAAGGAATAGTACATACTACAAAATCAAAACTTTTACGACTAGTAGTCATTTCACCTTCACTACTATATTCTAAAATAACAGTATTGTCTTCATTATTTTTATATATCCCTTTTACTCTAGTTCCATTATTCCAAGTTATCTTACCTAACTGATTCTCTGAAATATTTTTGTATTCTTTTGGATTTAGTGACTTCAACGAGCGATACATAGCAAGGGGTAAATTAACCATTCCTCCATCTATTTGGTACCTAAAAGCATCATCTACAGCATACTGTTCTTGGAGACTTTCAATATAACTATTGTCATATAACCATCCCGAGAAAGTTGCAATGCATGATATTAATTCTATAGCACCTTCACTTAATCCCCGTTCTTCAAGCTCTCTTCTTATGCTTATACTATCAAAATAATCAATTTCTGGAGAGTAATTTTTTTTATTTTGCAACAACTCTCTTCTTATATCTGGACTGATTTGAAGTAAGCTAGCTCCTAAGCCATAACTTACAAGCTTTTGCCATGGCTCTTGTCTTTCCCATGGTGCTAAATTAAATTCAGGATATATTTTTTCCATAACACTTCTTCCATCCGGATCATTGATAGCTCTTTTATTTCTCACATAAATAAAGGCATTATCATTATTTTGAACAAAAGGTGTTGTTCTTAATTTAAATTGATTTATATACTTCCATGTAGCTTCATGACTTACTGGTATTCTCATAGCACCAAGCTCGCCATAATACCTTTTATTTTTATCAAAATAGTAAGTATAAATTCTTCCTCCTATACGTTCCTTTTGCTGCTCAAATATAGTTATGTCAAAACCCAATTTCCTAAGCTCAAAAGCAGCAGATAAACCTGCAATTCCTCCTCCTATTATACCTACATTAAGCCCCTTGCATTGACCTGGCGATAATATAGTTGTAATGTCCTTTGGTGGACTGAGTAGTTCAATTAAATTATAGTAATCTTCTATTCGACCTACTTCTTCTAAAGCAAGCTTTAGCATACTATGCCTTTCCTCATCTGTAGGATTACTTGGCTGTATAACTTTAATTTCCCTAGCCAAATAGTTTCAACTCCTTTTAGTTCTATAGTACTTATAATATTCTACTTTACTAAAAAGAGTTCTATTATTTAAATATATAATCAAACTAGAAATAACATATTACTGGTGTACCCTGAGTTATATATTCAAATATCTTACTAGCTACACTATATGGAGTATTTATACATCCATGTGATCCATCTTTTATATATATTTCTCCTCCAAATTTTGAACGCCAAGTAGCATCATGAATACCGATATCCCCATTGAAAGGCATCCAATAATTAACAGGCGCTGCATAATTTTCTCCTCTTAAGGTTGCATTTTTTTCTTTGTAAGTTAAACTGTAAATACCTGATGGTGTAGCATGTTTACTATCAGCATTGCCACTAACCATAGGACCTTCTGTAATTAAAACTCCATCATTGTAAAACCATATATGCTGGGTTGTTAAATTAATTTCTACATAGGTATTTCCGAAATCATTTGTACCATAAGCTACAGCTGTTTGAGCATATATAGGTTGTCTTTCTTCCTTTTTTCCATCTTTAATAGCATTAATTAAAGATTCAGTTTCTTCACTATAATTAATTAACCATCCATAGTCACCTCCGCTTACATTTACAGTAGTTCCAAGGGAGGTTTTAAAATTCCTTGTAGCCCCATAGGTATCATATTTAATGGACAGTGAATTTACATATTCTCTTGCCTTTTCTTCATCAATAGATACCTTAAAGTTTTTATCAATATGAAGCCAATTATGAATAGAATCTTCATTTAACACTTCTTTATTATCTCCAAAATTATGAGTAATTACTGAACTTATATACTTATCAAGAGTATTTTTAGCCTTTACTACTTCCTTTGAATTAACAGTATACTTTGGATCTTCATAGCACTTAGTTTCATCTAAATTTATTTCGTCTACTTTATTATTAAGTGCTTCCTTAACTTTTTTGTATAGTATATCTTTATTTACCATATTTCCTTGAATCTCTTCTTTAATTACGTATTCATTATTTTCATATTGAATTTTAGCATTCTCAGGTTTAATTATATTGTCATCCTTAAAACAATTTAAACTATGGAACTTCTTTTTTAACAATTCATCATTATAAGATACTTCTTTTTCTAACTTATAATCACTAGTATTAAAAATTCCATAAATCCATCCAAAAGCACTTTGATATTCCTTCAAATCTTCGATTTTATTTTCTAAACTATACCTATATTCAATATCTCTTCCATTTATATTTTCTTCAACATTATCTCTCTGCTCTAATTTTAATATATAAGCTTCACTTTCTGCTAATATATCAGCTTCTATATCTTCCGTGGTTTTTCCAGTAACACTAACTCCATTAATCTTAGTTCCAAAATAAAATCTCTTCACAAAATATAAAGATGTGCTTAAATATATAATTAGCAAAATACTAATGGAAATTATAATACCTATAAGTATCCTCTTCTTTATATTCACACTTTTTTCTACTTCTTGATCTTTAATCTCCATAGTAACCCCCTATATAACTAGTAATTGCAAATAAATTTACCCCGACTATTTACAATTAAATAATATTAAAAATACATTCTCATACTATATATACTAATCATACCACATTAAAAGTACAAAAATATAGGTTATACCCATTATTATTAAAGTACAACCTATAAGTTTTAATTTATATCTTTTTCAATCATTAATTTGTAGTTTCTGAAGCAAGAGTAGCTTTATTGAAAGTTTTATCCATATTATCATTACATAATGACTCTGCTTCCTCTCTTGAAATAACATTATTTCTTATCATAGACATTAATACAACTTCACTTCTTTTCTTTGCTCTTTCATAATTTTTAGATAATGCATAGTTTTCTGGTGATTGTGGTAGTCCTGCTAACAACAACGATTGAGATAAAGTTATTTTATTGGGTGATGTATTAAAATATCCTTTAGAGGCTTGTTTAATTCCAGAATAACCATCACCATAATATATTACATTTACATATAACTCTAATATTTCTTCCTTTGAGTAATTATTTTCTAGTTCTCTAACCACAAAAATTTCTGCAATTTTTCTTTCCAATCTTTGCTCATGGGTAAAAAATAAGTTTTTTGCTAATTGCTGTGTTATTGTACTTCCCCCCATAATTATTTTTCCAGCATCGATATTGCTAATAGCTGACCTTCCTATGGCTATTAAATCTATTCCATTATGATTATAAAATCTATGATCTTCTACGGATACAATGGCATCTAGAAAATCTTTAGAGATTCCATCTATAGTTATATAATCCTTATCACTTCTTATATCATTAATTTTTTCTTTTACCCCTATATCAGAGGTAGCAGCTCTATATAAAGAATATCCATCTTGCAAAACAAAAACTCCAAGTGCTGTCATGAAAACAATAATCCCTAAAGTAAGTTTAACTAATAACTTCTTCATTGCAACCCCTCCTTATAACTTTATTATACATCCTTTAGTTCCCATGTGTTATCGAAGTAACTTACACTTATCTTACATTTTTGTAATTTACAATTTTATAAGTTAATATAATAATTATTAATCACTAATATTAATTAATATTATAGTCAACTACTAGTGATTTAAAGAATACTTTAAAATAAAAATACTATCATCAAAGAATTCATAAGTATTCCTTAATGATAGTATTTTCCTATTTAATAAAGAGTCTATGGATTTTAAAACTTGATATTGCTCTATTATTTTTACAATTTAAATATTGTATTTCTTTTTAACTATTATATCTATACTTACTAACCTAGAATATAATTCCCCACATTATTGTAGAAACTAAAGTCATTGATAATCCTACTAAAGATTCATATGGTATTAATTTCAAACGCTGTCCTATGCTCATCCCTGTTGCTCCTGCTGTTGCATGGAAGAAAGAACCATGTGGTAGATGATCAAGAACTGTAGCTCCAGCATGAACCATCGCCGCTCCTCCTATAGGTGATATACCTACGCCCACTATGGCTTGTGAGAATGTAGCTGATGCTATAGTTGACCCTGAGGTTGTTGAAGCTGTAGCAGCACACATTAATATTCCAGAAATAGGTGCCAATACAAAGGCTGGCATATTTAGAGCATTAAGCACTCCTATAGTTGTAGCCTGTAATCCTGATGCCTTTATTATTCCTGCTACAGTACCTGTCCCTATTAAAAGTATTGCTACAGGCATCATTTTAGATAATCCAAAGGTTAGATATTCGTTAATATTTTTACCTTTGCCCATAACTAAAACTCCTATAATACCTCCAACTGGCAGTGCTATAAGTGGATCTATTGATATTCCTACTAATGGTCTAAGTGATAATAAAATTATAGTTACAATTGGACCAATTATTGCTGCAAAGAAAGATGGTAGTTCCACCTCTTCAACTTCTTCTATTTTTGTTTCATTTGCACTTTTATACTTTTTATTAAGTAAGGAAGCCAATATTACTGTAACTATAAGTCCTACTATGGCAGGAATTATATTAGCTACCATTAAAGATGATAATTCTACCCCAAAATTTTCTGCTGCTGCTATGGTATTAGGGTTTGGCGATATTATATTTCCTGCCTTACCTCCACCAATCATAGCTAAAAGTATAACCATAGGTGAATATCCTAATTTCTTCGCTATTGCAAGGGCTATAGGTGCTACTGTTATTACTGCTACATCTATAAATACTCCAACAGCTGTTAGTATCATGGTTGATAACGCTATGGCAAATAGCGCTCTTTTCTCACCTAAGCTTTTTACAATTTGGTCTGCAATTTTTGCTGATGCTCCTGTCTTAATAAGTACTCCTGCTAAAACTCCAGAGGTCACTATACGAAGAATTGCTGGCATAATATCTTTTGCTCCGCTTATCATTACACTTACAGTTCCTTCAATTCCTGCTCCTCCCACTAACCCTCCAACTACTGCACCTAATATTAAACTATATACAGGTTGTACTTTTTTAATGATTAATACTATGGCTACTACAAGTCCAAGTAAAGCTCCTAATGTTGTAATCTGCACTTCCATTATCGTCACCCCTATTTAAGATTTTATTCTTTCATTGTCTTTATAAGTCTAAAAATTTGTGTCATTGTTGATGTCATATTCTTTATAGCTGTATCTTTATTAACTGCTTCTTCTATAGTCATAGCTGAATTTATTATAGAAAAATAGGCATCTATTCCTTCTTCATTACACTTAACAGCATCTTCTGTAGTGCATCCTGCTACTGCTATTACCTTAACCTTATGTTTTTTAGCAAGCTTAGCAACTCCTATAGGCGCTTTTCCCATGGCAGTTTGATTATCTAATCTACCCTCGCCAGTAATAACTAAATCTGCATCCTTTATAGCTTCTTCTAACTTAATTTCTTCTAATATTATCTTAATTCCAGATTCTAGTTTTGAATTTAAGAATCCTAAAAATGCAAATCCAAGTCCACCTGCTGCTCCCACACCTTCTGTCTCAGCTATATCTTTTCCTAAGTCTTTTTTAACCACCTGCGCAAAATTTCTAAGGCCTCTATCTAATTCTTTCACCATCTCAAGAGTTGCACCCTTTTGTGGTCCATAAACATAGGCTGCTCCATTTTCTCCGTACAAAGGATTAGTTACATCACACGCTATTTTGAAGGTGCACTCATCTAGTTCCTTCAATTTATTATGTGTTTTTATAGTTTTTATCTTATTTAATACCTGTCCACCAAAACCAATAGGTTCATTATTTTCATCATAAAACTCATATCCTAAGGCCTGTAGCATTCCTACTCCTGCATCATTAGTAGCACTTCCACCTATTCCAACTATAAAGTTTCTACATCCCTCTTTTATGGCAGCTTTTATTATTTCTCCAACTCCATAGGTAGTAGTTTTTAAAGGATTTCTTAGTTCTGGTGGAACTAGTGAATAACCTGCCCCTTGAGCCATTTCTATTATTGCTGTATTGTTATTTTTTAATATCCCATACTTAGCCTCCACCTTTTCTTCCACTGGACCTGTAACAGATATAATTTTGCCTTCACCATTCATGCCTTCTACTAAGGCATCTACAGTTCCCTCTCCCCCATCTGCTAATGGCATTATTTTTATATCTGAATCACTATCTACATTCAATATTGCTGTTTTTATTGCATTAGCTGCTTCAATTGAAGTTAAACTTCCCTTTAAAGAATCTATAGAAATTACAATTTTCATTGCTACCTCCTCCTTTTATCAAATTATATCAAAGGATTTTTGTCACTTCTATGTTACATACAACAAAATAATACGTTTTCACACCTTAATTTTTGTCATATCTAATATTGAATTTTCAAATTTAAAATCCTTCATAAAAATATTTTTACTTATAAATAAAAATATCTCAAAATTGGTTATAATCAATCCTCATTTTATTTCATTGATACCTATTATTCTATATAGATACAATTTCAATAAAAACTTTAGATTTAATCAATTTTGAGATAATTCATTATTAAAAATTTCTTTTCATTTTGCCTTTTATGATAGTTTTATAGCTAAATAAAGTATTACAGATTCATTAAATTTTCTTGGATTAAATCCTGATTTTTCATATATTCTTTCTAACCTGTACTGAAGGGTATTTTTATGTATATATAGCTCTTCTGCAGTTTGTTTTAGAGACATATCATTTTTATAATAAACCTCCAATAAATTTATATCCTCTTCATCAAGAGATTTTAATACCTTATCCTTATACTGATTTTTCGTTTCATTATCTACGCTCTCTAAAATAAGCTCTAAATTCAAGCTATCAAGATAAGTTAAAATATCATGGTTTTCAGCAGAGTACTTAAGGGCAATTCTAGCTTCTTCATAAGATTTATACGCTTCATATAAACCCTTTAACCTCCCTACTCCCCCAGTTAAAATTCCATGATACTTACTTAATGTTTCCAAATGAGTATTTCTTAATTTATTATATCTTTCCTGGTTTACTAAAGCTATGAATTCATTAGGATAAATATATAGTTTGAATATATTACCAATATCATCTAATACACCCTTTATGTGATTCTCTATAGTCTCTAGCTCTCTTAGATTATGATACTTATTTATTTTTAAAATAACTATAGCAAACTGCTGATCTAACTCTATTCCAAATTCCTGAAGAATATTTTCAATTTCATTTTTATCTTCAACATTATTATATATCAACGACTTTACAACATAATTTATTCTCTGTTTATCTGCTTCATATTTATAATTTAGCTGCTGTTCTTTTATAAATATTTCTGTGATTTTAGTAACTAAAAATCCAAATTTACTAACTTCACTAGGCTCTCCAGTTATACCTATAGCACCTACTGCAATATTGTTTATTTTTATGGGATAGTTTATACCTTTTCTACTTCCTTTATATTCCTCATTATCTTCAACAGTTACATTACTCAAAGTTTTTATAGCATTATGTCCTGCTTGATGAAAGGTGTTAAGTCTAGATTTATCCGTACTACCTATAATTATCCCATCTATATCTATAAAATTTATATCTTTATCTACAACCTCTTTAACTGCATTTACTATTTCTTGAGCTAAGTTAAAATTGATTTTATTAATAATCATGATTTAAATCATCTCCTTGTGAAGCGCTATAGACAAACTTAAAGGAGGTTACATTGTAACAAATATTATAAACCACTAAATTAATTCATCCTGCTTTAGTAAATTAAACAATGTAGGATTCAAATTAAATTCATTCATTAAAGCATTAACCTCTGAAAGTGCCTTTTCCTTTTTTTCCTTAGTTATACTAGTCTTCGATGCCCTTATTAATATGTTTTTAGGAGAATGAGCTATATCTATAAATTCTAAAAGCTGAGTTTTATATCCTAAAGATTCTAAAAGATTTCCTCTTACTGCATCAGTCATAAGAGCTGCTACTCGTTCTTGAACTATGCCATACCTAGTAAGTATAGATAAGGATTCCGTGTTCATTTGCTTATTAAACTCATGCTGACAACAAGGTACAGAAAAAATCATTTTACTGTTCCATTTAATAGCATTATATAGTGCATAATCTGTAGCAGTATCACAGGCATGTAAGGTAATTACCATATCAACCTTATCATTATATTTAAAGCCATTTATATCACCTAACTCAAAGTGTAAGTTTTCATAATTATATCTTTTAGCGATATCATTACATTTCTCAATTACATCCTTTTTAAGATCTAGACCTATCATCTTAACATTAATTTTCTTAATCTCTACAAAATAGTAATATAGTACAAAGGTTAAATAAGATTTCCCACATCCAAAATCTAAAATTGTAAGCTCTTTATAATCATTCTTCTTAATTTCATCATCAATGACTTCAACAAATCTATTTATTTGTTTATACTTATCATACTTAGAATTTACCACCTTACCTTCTTTAGTGAAAATTCCTAAATCTATAAGAGGTTCAATTATCATTCCTTCTTTAAGGATATAATTCTTTTCTTTATTATGTTCTTTATTAATAAGACTTTCATTATTGCTTGTTTTCTTTCCTAAATGAACTTTACCTTTTTTAGATATTCTTAAATCAAAGGTAATATTACTTGCCCAAGCAGAAACTTGTTTATAATTATCCACTATATACTCTAAGACTTTTTCCTTTAATAAATCTAAATGAATATTTTCATGAAATACCTGCTTATCAGTATACTTTTCTATTTGATAATACTCCTTCGAGTTGTTTTCTTTTAATATAAATATTATTTTGTTATATTCTATATCTTTATTCATCTTATTACTAATAACTAATTTTATAATCTGTTCTTTTGTAATTTCATCAATTGCTTTTCTTAATTCTTCCATCTTTACACACCTTACTATTTATATTTGTATCTATTGTATCATATATTAAATTATTGTGTTCTAAAAGAAAAAGCGCATTCAAAATATTATATTATCCACATAGGGTATAGATAAATCTTTAATCTTCTATGAAATGATAATAGAAATATTGAATATATAGATTTAACTGTCAGTTATAAAAATAAATATTAAAAAGAGAGTCTATGACTCCCTTAAACTTTACAAATAAACTTAATATATACCTTACAATCTATCTAAATTGCCAATTATATATTTTCAGTTTTAAGTGCCTTCCACAATGAAACGCAACATAAAAGCATTACTATAATGAACGGAAATGCAGCAACTACCGATGCTGTCTGTAGTGATGCTAATCCACCTGATAACAATAATGTTGTTGCTAACAATGCTTGAAGTATACCCCATATTATTTTCTTTTTGTTAGATGGATTTAAATCTCCATTTGATGTTAACATACCTAACACAAAAGTTGCTGAATTAGCCGAAGTAATAAAGAAAGTACATAATAATATGATAGTAGCTACCGAAATTATACCGCCTAATGGATATTGGGTTATAACTTGAAAGAATGCAGTTTCTGGTGATGCAGCTAAGTTCTTTAACATATCCATTGCGAACTCACCAGTAATACCAAGATTTACTCCTAGAGTTCCAAAAACTGAGAACCAAATTATAGATACAATACCTGGTGCTACAATAACCCCAATGATAAATTCTCTAATAGTTCTTCCTTTTGATATTCTAGCAATAAACACGCCTACAAAAGGAGCCCAAGCAATCCACCATGCCCAGTAAAATATCCTCCAACTATTTACCCATTTATTACTTGCAAAGGGTTCAATATGCAAGCTACTCTCTATAAACTCCGTTAAGTAACCACCTGTACCATTTAAAAAAGTATTTATTATCTTTATGGTTGGCCCTATAAATAAAGATAAAATTAAGATTCCAAAGGCAATAACTAAGTTCATATTTGATATTGCACTAATACCTTTTTCAATTCCACTAACTGCAGTCCAGATAACTATTACTGTTATAACAAATATTATAATTAACTGAACTATTGGTGTTTCTGGAATCCCAAACATATAACTTAATCCACTATTAATTTGCAATGTTCCAAGTCCTAGGGATGTAGCAACTCCAGCTACTGTGGCGAATACTGCAAGTATGTCAATAGTTTTACCAATTGGACCCTTTACTCTTTCTTCTCCTAACAACGGAATAAATATACTACTAATTAGTCCGGGTTTATTTTTTCTAAATTGGAAATATGCTAAGGCAAGTCCTATAATGCTATAATTTGCCCAAGGGTGAAATCCCCAATGCATAAAGGAAGATTTAAAAGCAAAATTTGCAGCCTCAACAGACCCTGGAGCTATACCTTCCATTGGAGCTACAAAATGAGATATAGGCTCAGCAATTCCCCAAAATACTAGTCCTATCCCCATACCAGCTCCAAAAAGCATTGCAAACCAAGCAACTGTGCTATATTCTGGTTTTGAATCATCTGCACCAAGCTTTATTTTTCCAAATTTACTAAATGCTAATACCAGTGCGAATACTACAAATAGAAACATAGAAATCAGATATGCCCAACCAAATTTTTCAGTTAAAAAATTAAGAGCACTAGTTGACATTTTTTCAAAACCACTTTTATCTAAAATTCCCCAAAATACAATAATAAAAGTTATAGCTAATGAAATAATAAAAACTGAATTGTTCCCTTGCTTTTTTTTAGTCTTTACATTCAATACTATATTTGTATTAGTGTTATTATTCCCCATAACAATATCCTCCTTAAAATTAGAGTAGATAATTGTGCCTTAAGTTTTCTTTAAGGGGCTGTAAATTTACTTTCACAGCCCCTTAAAGATTAAAACTTAACTTTAAAAACAGTTTGTTCTTTTACATCTGTTGCTAAAGCATCTAATGCAACTCCAACTCTATGATAACGAAGTTTCCATTGTTCTTCTTTTGATGTTCCAGGATCTCCTAAAGGATATGGAATAGATATAGTAGGAATAATTTTATTTGCTCCTGCCGTTTTTGAAACTGGAATTAAGTTTGCCATCTGTACAATTGGCATACCTGATTTTTCAATTTCCTTAACCATAGTTGCACCGCAACGTGTACAAGTTCCTCACGTAGAAACCATTATAACTCCATCTACACCTTCATTTTTAAGATAAACTAAAATCTCCTGTGCCATTCTCTTCGCCTCAGCTTGAGTAGTTCCAGTACCAACTGTTGAATAAAAATACTCATGAAGCTTTTTAAATTTCCCTTCTTTTTCATATGCTCTTAATGCATCTATTGGAGCTATTACATTAGGATCTTCATCTGCTGCTGCAGGGTCAAAGCCGGCATGGATTGTTTTATAAACTCCACCTTTTAGAGCATCTACTCCAGAAATATTATATCTTCCCCACCTTGTTGCAGACGCTGATTGAATTCTATCTGGATTATCTACAGGTACTATACCTCCTGTATTTAAAAGTGCTATAGTTGCATCTTTAAGATCTTTAATTGGTTCTGCTATAGGTACTATATCCGTTTTAGGAATTGGAAGTTCAGTAATAAAGGGTTTTCCATTTAATTTCTCTATAAGCATTTCTACTGCCCTATCAGCACCCCACTTACCATCTTTTCGCCAGATTTGATGCCTTATTCCTCTTGGATAATATCCTTCTGCTTCAGCACCAAGGGTTTCTTCACCTTTTAAAAGCTTATTTCCGAAGGTTGCCATCGCTTTTATATCACTTCTCATTTTAGCTGCACTATGTCCTCCTACAAAAACATACATATCCCTTTTAAACATTTCTACTCCAGGGTTTTCTATGTGCATAGAAGTAATTACTGGAACATTAAATTCTTCTTTAACAGCATTACAGATTTCACCACATGCAACTCCATATCTTCCCGCTTGAAAAGCTGGTCCTGCAAAGAAAATATCAAATTCTATATTTTTAAGTTCAGCTATAATTCTTTTTATAGCTTCTTCTGTATTAGACCCCATAAAGTTATCCCCACAAATTATTGTATGAGTAACTTCTGCATCTAAGTTTTTATTTAACTCTATAGCTGGTCCTACTGTACCTTCCTTAACTATAGGCTCAAAATCTGCCTTATCTTCTCCACCTATTTGACCAAAGAATTGGTTTATATACATTACTACTTTTTTCATTTTATCCCCTCCTACTTACTAAAACTCTATCATTGTTTTTGGCGACCAACCGCAAACTCGATCTCCACAGAACATAGCATTATTCTCCATTATTACTGATCCATCTTCTCTTACTGAAGGTCCAAGTATCTCATCATTCTCCCATCCACCTGATACACCATCTCTACCTAGGGAATCCAATTCTCCTATAACAGTTTCCATTGGTGGAAGAGTTATTAATTCTGACACATTACCACAAGACACAATAGCATTAGCCTTTTCATCCATAGAAACTAGTGGCTGTGACTGTCCATCTCTTCCAGTACATTCATTGGTAAGTCCTACAACTTTTACTCCCGCATCTTCAAGTGCAACTATACATGCTGTGAAATCTGCATCTGGGTTACCATACCCCTCCTCTGCAACTATCGCACCATCAGCTCCAAGTGACTTTGCAATTTGAGCTACAAACAACGCAGCACGACTTTTTTGATCTAATGCTACATTAAGATTTGACATTACTATTCCTAAGAAGTTTATTGTCTTTCCATGTTCTTTATAAAGTCTTTTTATTGTTGGATTATTTTGAAATTCATAGGTTGACCATTTAGATGAGCAAGGCATGAAACTTCCTGATATCAAAGCTCCATCCAATACCTCATTAGGATGCATAAAGGTTGGTAGCATACGATTCATATCCCATCCATATAAAAATGTGTTATACCCCAACTCTTCCATTTGAGATTGAGGTTGCATAACAAATACCATGCTTGGAAGTTCATTTACATCTTTTTCACGTTTTATTACTGGTTTTAATTCATATTTTTCTATTTCTTCTGGTTCTAAGTCTTTAACAACACTACCTATAAATTCTGCAAGTTTATGTCCTGCTTCTCTTAACGCTTTATTTTTTTTCTGTTGTTCTCTTTTTTCAAATTCTTCATCCGTATCAGCAACTAGAACTATATTTTTAAGTTGAGAATAGTAGGTATATTTAGCACCTTCTCCACTCATATCAATAAGTCCATCTTGAAATCCACCCCAATGTTTTCCCACTACTAGTAAACTGCAATTCTTCAGTGCATGAGTTCTACCATCACCTGATTTAACTAAATCTCCTGTATAACCTGGAAATAATGGATCTCCATTTAATTTTACTCTTGGCTCTATAGCTTCTTTTACTGGCATAAGTCTTACATTATCGCCTGGCTTAACAATAAATAAATCTGCTTCAATTATGTGCTTGTCCTCTAAAACAAAATTTAATGCTTCTTTTTTATTAATAGTTAGTATCCCTTGAACAAATTCTGTTTTTTCCCCAAAAACTATGTCTTCGACATAAAAATTTCCAATTTCTAGTTTCATACTCCCACTCCCTTATTATTTTTGTAATTTTCTTAATATTTACAATATTATTTTATTCCTCTAATTACATTCTGTAAACATGTTTACGTTTTTTTGTTATTTAATTAACAAATTCTATGTATTTGAAAATCAAATAATTAACTTTTTATCATTATAAAATTTAAATCTTAATGTTATAATATTGATATATATTAATATTTAGTAAATTAAAGGGGTAATCTTATGACTAAGTCAGCCATAGAAAGAAAAGAAATGATAGTTTCTTTCATAAGTTCAGCTAATAAACTTATAGATGAAGAAGGTATAGAAAATGTTACAGCAAGAAAAATTGCTCATGCTACAGGATATAACGTTGCTACTGCGTATAAGTACTTTAAAAATTTAAATCACATTTTATTTTTTGCTTGTATGAAATATTATAATTTATATATTCAAGATCTTCCTAATTATATTAGTGAAGATAATTCATCTTTAGAGAATTATTTAGGTATCTGGAAGTGTTTCTCTATACACGCTTTTAACAACCCTAAAATTTTTAAATCAATATTTCTAGATCAAGGTCATCTTAGTGTTAAAGATACTATGAAGGAATATTATGAAATTTTTCCTAATGAATTAAAAAGTCTCCCAATATCTTTATCAACTATGCTAGATAAAGATTATATTAATGAACGTGATCTTGCTTTACTTGAAGTATGTATTAAAGATGGGTATATAAATCAAGAAGATGTTAAAGAATTAAGTGAAAATATTATTATATTTTTTGAGGGTTTATTGATGAAAGTTACAAACCATGTTGATGGCTATAGTAAAAAAAGAGCATTAGAAATTATTCTAAAATTTATTTATAACACCTTGAATTATTATAACTTAAAGTCTTCCAATGTTTTATCGCCTTTTTTAACTCTATAAAATGTCATTCATAAAGATGTATTTAAAATGAAGATTAATTTAAGATTCGCTTATTATTGTGTAATCACACTTCTAAATAATTTATAATTCTAAAATCTAAAAAACCCCTTAAATAGCATAACTATTTAAGGGGTAAATATTTACTAATTAAAAACTAGATAATAGTAATATTTTCTGCTTGTGGTCCTTTTGGTCCTTTAGCTACATCAAAAGAAACTTTTTGACCTTCTTCAAGTGATTTATAACCATCAGAATTTATTTGAGAAAAGTGTGCGAAAACATCTGTTCCATCTTCTCCTGTAATAAATCCAAAACCTTTTTCTCCATTAAACCATTTTACTGTACCATTCATAAATGTATACCTCCGAAATTTTATTTTTCTTAAATTCATTGTAATAATTCACTAACAAAATTTCGATATTAACATACTCTATTTATTAAGTACTAATTGAAACATATTGGTTTATATTATTTACTATTAATTTAAGTTCTTATTAAGCATACTACAATTTATTATATAAAGCAAGTTATTTTATAATAATTTACTTGTTTTATTAAAAATAGTTTTATTTTCCTTAACTTTTCCTTCATTACCTACTATGCAACAATAATTTTTATTCATTCCTACCTTAATCATTGAAGCATAATTTCTTATATCTTCATTAGTAGTGCTCAAAAGTTCATCTCTCCATCTTTGAATATCTTCTTGAGTTATATTACATATATAATCCTTAACTGCTTTTTCACCTTTTCTATCAGGAGTTAATGGTTTATATAACTGTCCAACAGATCCTATTATAAACTTTTCCATATCCTCCTTGGTAAATTCTACTTCTTCTAAGAACTTATAAGCTTCATTATATATATCTATTGTTCTTACAAGGTTTGGATCATGATAGGAATAAATCGCTAAATTCCCATCCTCATTTATATCGCTATAACATCCATAAGCTCCACCTTGAAGACGAACTCTAGGATATAAATATTCATTATCTAATATATTTAAAAATGCTCTCATCTTTCCCGAATACTCATACCCAAGGTCTGCAAAGTTAAATCCTTTAACTACATATTGCACATTGCTAGAAGTTATTATAGCTTCTATATCCTTTTTACTCTTATATGCAATATTATATAATTTAGTAGGTTCAGTTTTAATATTACAAGTAACCTTATTAATATTAGTTACTACTGTTTCAACTTCTTTTTCTTCTCCCACCACTGAGATAATTAAATTATTTTTATTAAATATAGTCTCATAAACTTTAATAAGATTACTTCTAACTTCTTCACCAGATTTATCAAAGCTCTTTTCTAGATTACAAATGAATTCATAATAAGTTGCACCACTAATTCTTTCCCAATATTCTCCACCACATGAAGTCTGTGCAAATATTCTATTCATCCCAACTTTATGTCCTTCATTTATAATTTTCATTTGAAGCTTAGATTTTGTTTCTTGAATAATCTGTTTAAGCCTACTTAAATCATCAAATTTAGTAGTAGTAATTATTTCATTTACTAATTCTAATAAACCTTGAATGTTCTCTCCAATTACCTTTGATTTAACTATAAATTTAGGATGATATACCTGACTATTATTTTTCTCAGTATATACTTGATTTTCAAAAGTTATTCCACCTGTAGTTTTATATATTTCAGTAATTAATTCAGAATAACCCCTTTTCTCAGTATCAAGCTCCCCTAAAACATCCTTTAAAAGTCCTAAATAAGGAATATATGTTTCTTCGATTACTTTTCCATCAAATAAAAGATTAATATACACTATTTTATTTGTAGGAATGTGATGTTTTAAAATAGTTATTCCTTGTTCTTTCACAGCCTCTTGAGGAATTTTTTCTGATTTTCTATCTATCTCCTCTATAGGTAGCTTTGGAAGAGTATCCTTTTCTTCTTGGGTATCAACTCTAACTTGAGCTTCTTTTAACTTCCTATTTCTCTCCATAAGGTCTATTATTTCTTTTTCAGATAAAGAACTTCTGTAATTTTCCAGTTTTTCTTCTAATGCTTTATTTCTAGCATCTTCTAATCCCTTTTTAGGTGTCAAAATTACTAAGGAACAATGAGAATTTTTAACCATATTCTTTTCAATAAACTTCTCAAAATATCCATTGTCTAAAGTCACTTTTATCTTATTAAGGATATCTTCATACTTTAAGTGGACAAGAGGATCTCCATCATATATCCAGCTATTTAAAACCCAATCATTATATTCGATTCCCTTATTAGCAGTTCTCCATGGATCAGCTTCACGCAAATCAAATTCAACGGTGTTTATAGCTGCCTTCAATTGATCTTTATCTAATCCCTTATCTACAAGATCTTTAAGCGTATTCATAATAACATTTATAAATTCACTCTTCTTTGTAGCATCTGCATTCTTAGCTACTATTGGGAATAATATTTCCTTAGTTGAGTCCATATTCATATCATCCATTGTAATAATGCACTCACCTATGCCAGCTTTAATTAAGGCAGTTTTTATTGGAGATGCTGAAGATTCAATTAACATGTTATAAAGTATTTTTGTAGCTAAATATTCCTCTCCATTACAGGTTTCCCCAAAGGCGAAATTTAGTGCTAAAAATGCCTTATTTTCTTCATCTTCATCCTCACCTATAGAATAATTAGCAGTTCTTTCTATCATACCTTCAAAATTTTTCACGTCATCTATATAAGAAGGTATCTCGATTCTGTCAAATTCATAAAGATATTCATCATTTATAAACTTAAGACATGCCTCTAAATCCTGATTACCGTATAGGTATATATAACTATTAGATGGATGATAGAACTTACTATGGAACTTTTCAAAATCCTCTTGAGTTAGGTTAGGTATAACCTCTGGATCCCCACCTGAAACAAAAGCATAAGTAGTATTTGGAAACAATGATCTATATATATCACTACAAATTACTTCCTCTGGAGATGACATTGCTCCTTGCATTTCACTATAAACTACTCCGTTATAAGCTAGTTTATTAGTATTTTCATCTAATTCATATCTCCAACCTTCTTGACGTAATATTTCGTGATTTTCATATATTCTGGGATGTAAAACTGCATCTAAATACACATCCATCAAATTCATAAAATCTTTACTATTTCTACTTCCTACAGGATACATAGTTTTATCTGTAAATGTCATAGCATTTAAAAAAGTGTGTAATGAACTCTTGGCCATATCTCCAAAAGGGTCCTTAGCCTTAAATTTTCTTGAACCACAAAGTACAGAATGCTCTAATATATGAGCAACTCCAGTACTATCTGTAGGAGTTGTCCTAAAACTTATAGAAAATAACTTATTATCATCTTCATTTTCTAAATGTAAAAGTTTTGCTCCACTTTTCACATGCTCAAATATTCTAGCCATGGATTGTGCCTCTTCTACCTTCTCCTCTTTTAATAATTTAAATCCATAGTAATTCTCGTTAGTTTTAAATTGCATATAAATTCCCCCCATAATCACTCCTAATAGTGGTTTAAAATCATTTTAAACCATTACTATTCATAACTTATATTAAATAAAAAAGTCATAGATATACCTTAGTTAAACCAAGATATCTACAACTTCTCATTTTACTAAAAAAATAAAAAGTCATAGAGTCGAAACAACCCCATGACTTAAAATATCAAAATAAATATGTTAAAATCTATTCTTAAGGTCGTTATAGGTATTATAAAATTCACTTTTATTTAAATTTTTTATACTTTTCATTTAAAAACGACCTCCTTTCAATATTTTAACAATCTCATTATAACATTTTTTAACATACCTGTAAATAGAATTAGTAACTTATACTACATACATAAACAAGCTCTTCTAATTTTATATACTATAAAAATTTTATTAAAGCTTGTACATATTATAAATCAGAAGTACAATGAGGACACTTTATTGCTTCAATTGCAATTTCTGAAGTACAGTAAGGACATTTCTTTGTTGTAATAGGCGCTGCCTCTTCTTTTTTCTTTAGCCTATTAATTTGTCTAACTACAATAAATACTACAAATGCCATAATTAAGAAATCTATAACACCGGTTAAAAATGAACCGTAAGCAACTACTGAAGCTCCTGCTTCCTGTGCTGCTGCAAGAGTTGCATATTCCTTACCATCTAAAGCAAGAAATAAATTAGAAAAATCCATTTTTCCTGTAAAAATTGTAATTATAGGCATAATTACTGACTCAACAAGGGAAGTAACAAGTTTAGTAAAGGCAGAACCAATAATCATACCAATAGCTAAATCAATCATATTTCCCTTAAGCGCAAACTTTTTAAATTCTTTTAACATACTTTTCCTCCTTAAAATAGTAAAAAACTCTACTTGTTATACCTAATAGCCTAAAAGATCTTTAATCATAATTAACATAGGATATAACTTGTCTATTATAACATAAATCAATATGTCCAACAGCCCCTATTCCATCTAATGTACATGTATAAATACTTCCATGTCAACATCTTTATTACTACTATTTTTTCATCTATGACAACATCTTTTAAAAGAAGTTCCAGCATAATATAAATTCTATTATACCGAAACTTCTTTTATATTCTACTATTAATTTCTACTATTAATTTCTACTATTAATTTCTTCTATGATTTTACTTATGAGCTCTTCAACCTCAAATCCGCCTCTTTCACTAATCATATCTAATGTAGCTATAGATGCCATAGTTTTAAATAATACTGGATTTTTTAGTTTACTAAACTTAGGGGAAAGGTTTAATAAGAATTCTCTTAGAAATGGATATTTCTTTACTAAGTCACCTATAACAGTTTCCTTTGTTAATTCATATTGATTTTTTATAATTTCACCACTTAACTCATCTTTTTTACTTTCTTGTTTTTCATTAGTCCAAGATAATAATCTTTTACTTCCCTGTAATCCTCTAATCTTAGTTACATCCTGCATCATTTCAAGTACTCCTCTGAAATTTCCTTCTTCATCTCTTACTGCATTATAGATTATATAAATAAACTTACCACCGATTTCTAACCAAAATTCTGCCTGTTCTTGTTCACCAGCTCTAAACGCTCTAATAATTTCTTCTACCATATGAACACTTTCTCTTGGATGGCAATTTTGCACCTTTCTTCCTATAACTCCTGCACTTCTTGGAAATACTCGATGTTTTGTATCACTATAAAACTTTACAATCTCATTTTCATCTACATAGGATAAATCTACTTGAAGATGTTTAAAAATTAAGTTAATCTGCTTAAGTGTTAACTTTCCTTGGCTTACATCTAACACTTCATTATCTTCTTTATTGAATATTCCATGTTTTTGTAAAACCTTTGCCAAATCCTTTAAAAGTTCATTATTAGACGCATTTTCATCTTTCTTAACTTCATTTTCTTTGTAATAAGGTGGTTTCTCAATTAGACAATATCCAATTTCATCATCACCTTTTCTCATCTTAATAAAATCTTCATGGTCAAGAAGATCCATTGAAGTTGGATAAAGTATTTCTTCTTCTTTTATCATCATATACTCAATCATTTCAATTACTTCATTTTGAATATCTAAAAACTTTTCATCTTCATCCTGATCTAAATACTCTTTAGCTTTTTTAATAATATCTTTTATATTATTTTCTAAGGTCCACATTACTTTAGAAGGTTTATCGAATCCCTTACCCTCGAGAGCAGGATATAGCTGATTTTGCTTTCTTGAAAAATGTATATTAATTTCTTCTAATTTATCATATATCTCAGCCCATTGATTTTTAATAAATTTTTTATTTAACATATTCTTAGCTTCAATAAAAACATTTCTTATAGCCTTTACTTCCTCTAAATAGGTTCTAATTGGATGACCTAATTTAACGTCTATTTTATTACTTGTAAGTATTCCATCAAAAATTTGCAGAATTTCATCCATTCTCTCTGCTAATTCATCATCAGTTATACCATATTGCTGAAGATATTGCTCACATATAGCAAATTCTTGAGCTGTTACACTTTTAACTGATGTTATCATTTCTTCTTTTGCTAGTTCTAGAGATATCTCTCCTCCTAAATACTTAAGTTTTATTTCCATGATCTTTTTAATTTTATTATGGTCGATTTCTAAATTATCCTCCATTTGAATTTTTTCTATTTTCTCTTTAGGAGTGAAGTAAACATGAAATTCTTCATCACTTAACTTCTCTACATGTTTATCAAAACCTTTACCATCCATCATTTTATACATAGGAAAAGGTTCAAAATCTTTAATTACATGTATACCTTCATTTGATTTTAACTCCTTAATTGCTTTAGTAATACAATCTTTAAAAGTCTCATGGTCTCCACGTCCATCAATGGTAATGTAGTTAATTTGCTTTTTCATATATTTTCATCCTCCTCATATTTTATATAAAATTTAAATCTATTATTTAAACTTAAAGTTTCTATTTAACATCACATTATTTCTAATTGATAATATCTTTCATTTATAATGTATCATTATTTTATTTATGATTCTGTGATTACTATCACAATATTTCTTAATATTATTTAGTTATCTTCAGTATAATAACTTAATATTTTCAATATCTAAAACTGAATAAAAAAAGATGATTATATCAATTGCACTATTGATATAATCATCTTCTTAAAATCTATTTAATTCATGTACTTTTAATCATGTCCAGCAAAGCCTTTATTTCTCCACTTACCTCTCTTAAAGAAAACTGTAGTTACAATTGCCCCAAGAGTCCAAGAGACAAGTAGTGATATAAATGTAGATTCTGGCCTTCCAGTAGGATAAGCTGCACTACGAGTTAAATATGCAATACCATAAGCAACAGGTACACGTAAAATCACCGTAGTAATTAGAGAAATCCACATAGGTGTCATAGTATCCCCTGCACCTCTCATTACACCTGATAAACTTTGAGTTACTGCCATAGCAATATAACCCACTGCAAGAATACGCATCATATGCATACTTAAGTCAACTAATTCTGCTGTATCAGTGAAAACACCCATAAGATATTTACCAAAAATTAAAATTAAAATTGTTATAACAGTAGAAACTCCAACAGCAATCATAGTACCATCTTTAGTACCCTTATCAACTCTATCCATCTTTTTAGCACCAATATTTTGACCAGCATAGGTTGTCATTGCATTACCAAAGGTGAAGTTAGGCATCATAGCAAATCCATCTACACGCATAACAATTACATTACATGCTATAACCATTTCGCCAAAACTATTAGTTAGAGATTGTACAACAATCATTGCAATAGAAAATATGGCTTGAGTAAATCCAGATGGCAATCCAAGTTTTATAAGCTTCATAGAATATTCCTTAGCCGGTACAAGCATCTTAAGATTAAAATCAAAGGTACTATTCATTCTTGCTAACTTAATAATACAAAGAACTGCTGATATACCTTGAGCAATAATAGTTGCCAAAGCAACTCCTGGTACACCCATACCAAGACCTGCAACAAACCAAAGATCAAGGAATATATTTAAAATTGTAGCAATAAGTAAAAATCCAAGAGCAGATATAGAGTCTCCAAGTCCTCTAAGCACTCCTGCTAAAATATTGTAATAAGCAAAGCCTGCTATACCTACATAATAAATAACAAGATAATCTGCACACCAATCTATTATAGATTCTGGAGTGTTAAGAAAAGATAACAATGGACGAGTAACTAGAGGCCCTATAACCATTATTATTAGAGATGCTATAGCAGTAAGAGATATGCATACTCCAATGGTATGAGAAAGCTTTTCCCTATCCTTTGCGCCAAAATATTGAGCAACCATGATTCCTGCTCCTGTTGCAATTCCAACAAAAAGTACAAGTAAAAGATTTAATATTGGAGATGCACTACCTACAGCAGCCAGTGCATTATCACCTACATACTTACCTACAATAATAGAATCCGCGGTGTTATAAAACTGTTGAGCTATGTTACCAATAAGCATTGGTAATGAAAATTCTACAATTCGTTTCCACGGTGTTCCCTCAGTCATGTCTTTGGGAGAAAAAAGTTCCGAAAGTTTTACCATACATCTACCTCCTGATTAAATTTAATAAATAAAACCTCAATTTTTCCTTAATTTAGAGCTAACCATTTATGGTTAGCTCTAAATTTCATTCTTTTATAATTTGCTTTTATTTTTAAAATTTATATAATAAACAGGGTTCTTAGCTTATTTAAATCTTACCAACTGAATTCTTAGTATCAGTATTTTTGATACTTAGAAGTCGTTGTCCTTTAGGATAAATTTTTTAAATATACTGGTCTTTTGAAAATTACTTCGATACTCGAATTAATATTAGTTTATAACAATTCTGAATCCTTGTCAATTTTTGTTTTAAATTTAATATTCTTTTAAATGATAAAATTTCATTAGTGAAAATTTTATCTGCTATAACAATAATTTAATTCTGAACAAAAAACAACCCTCTCAGTTTATTACCTAAGATGGTTGTCTAAAATTTTTTCTTTATTATTTTATTTACTCTAATATAAAATATTATTATGCTGCTTTCTTCCAGAATATTTCCTTTGTAATATGATATTCTACTTCTTTTTCAAGTTTTTTTATTTCTCTAAATCCAATTCCCTTTACAAGGTTTTGAGACCTTTTATTATCTTTCTTAATTTTTGCAACAACTTTTTCTGTTCTCATTTCAAAAAATGCAGTTTTTAACGCTTCCATAACTGCATTATGACCTATACCTTTTCCCCACAGTTCCTTTTCTCCCACAGCTATAACAATTTCAATTGTTTCACCTTTTGGGATAAGTCTTAAAAAACCTATAGTTCCATAGGGATTTTTTATAGTAAAAAATCTACAGTTATTATTAAATAAATGAGTTAAAATTGGCATATTTATTCTATCTATAACATTAATTAAGTTCTCTCTAGCCTTATTATCTTCATTTAAATACCTTATAATTTCTTCATCACTAAGCCAATCAGCTATCTTTTCTGCATCAGATCTATATACTTCTGGGCTTAGGACTATACTGTTTATTTCCACAAAGTACAACTCCTTAAACCTATTTAATGCTCGCAAACATATGTTAATTTACTAGTAACTATGATTTATAATACTATTAATATTAATATAAGTAAAAATCTTAATTACTGATTAACTAAGTTTAACTTGTTTTTATTTTACTTTCCTCAGTTTTCTACAACTTTTCTAATTAGTTTATATTTTCCATTTTTAGCTTTTTAATCCCAGTTAAAGTTATTAAAAGTCTTTTTATTACATCTAATTTCCCCTACTCTAAAGATTTTTGTCTGGATAAAACAATAGATGCTCCAATTATAAGAATTCCTCCTAATATAGAGTATATAGATAAAGATTCTCCAAATAATATCAATCCCCAAGTTGCATTAAATAATATTCCTATATATCTTACTACTTCTACAATTACAGCATTAGTATTTCCAAATGCACCAGTTAAAAATATTTGTGCTAATAAGGAAACAACTCCTAAAATAAACAATAAAACAAATTCTCTAACTGTTGGTACTACAAAATTATTTCTCATTAATATAGCCGCTACTATTGTAGATGCAGCTAAAAAATAAAATACAATTTCATATGAATGATGGTTTTTAGATCTTGCTAATTTTCTAATAGTTATAGAAGCACTTGCTGATAGGATCGCACTTAATAATCCAAATATAGCATAAAAAGAGTAGGTGGAATATCTAAATGGATTTATTATAAGGCTTGCCCCAAATAAAATAATTATAATAAATATCCAAGCATTCTTTGGTAGTCTTTCTTTCAAAAACATTGCGGAAAATATCATTACAAAAACACCTGATAAATGTGCTAATATAGACGCATCTCCTAACTTCATTGTAGAAATTGCAAAGAAGTATGTTACCATGTAAAGTCCCCCTAGAAGCCCTCTCATTAATAAAAGTGGTTTTCCTTCTTTAGAAAACTTTACATTAGTTCCCTTCATTAATATTAATATTAAAACCACACCAATTATCCCTCTAAAAAAAGCTATTTCATTAGAGGGTATTCTATTACTAACTAACTTTACTAAAACATTCATTATACTAAACGTAAATGAAGATAGTATTGCCAATATTACACCTTTATCTACTCTCATTTAATCTCTCCTTAATTATAATTTTTGCATTGTTTATGCTATAATCTTCAAATATACTATTATTTATATTATTCTCACCCTTATCTTCAATAAATTTATTTAAGTAAATATCAAATAAGTCTAATAAATATTTTGCATTTTCCATGTCTATATTTAATTTTTTTCCTATAGCATATAAAAGCTTGATCTTTTTATAATCTTCAAATGGCATTCTTGGTATATTCCATTTTCCCCTATTATCTTTGTAAATTTTTGGATAAGGAATTCTTGAAAACTCAAAGTATCTTCCATTTTTATCTGGTATAGAAAACGGATCAATTAGTATTGAAGAATATCTAACATAAAGTAAATATTCTTGTTTTATGCTATCATATTCCATATATTTATCTATATTTTCTCTTGATATAGATTCTTCTAAAACTGGATAATTATCATCGTTTAAAAACTTAAGTAGATTAATAGGTTTAATCCTGAGTTTCATATACACTTGACATATTTCTTTCCATAAAGAATGCATAGTAGATATAGTATTCATTGTTATAGGTCCTTCTGGATATAGCTTGTATACATATTTATTTGTTTTATCATAATCAAATACTTGATTTAAACTAACATCATTAATTAAAAAAGCTGGATGTACAAACATAGTTATGTTTCTGCTTTCAACTTCTAATGGATCATTTAATATTTCTGAAATAACTCCAATATCTTTTAGAAAACTTTTTAGAACTTGTACTTTATAGCTATATTCTAATGATGAACCTATATATATCTTTTTTTTCAAAGCTTTTGTTGTTATTTCTATTAGTGATTTTGATGATGAATACTTAGTTGCACCGAAATAATTAGACAAAGAAATTATCTCTAATTTCCTTATCTCTCTATTTAAGTAATTAGAAACTACTATACTAGACCCAAACTCTGGTGATACTAAAATAATCGTTTTTACTCTAGTAAGCCTTAGTAAATCTACTTTTTTTAATATGTCCATATAGCAATCACATGGAACACACAATACCATAGTCTCCCAAATATCATCTATATTAGCATGTCCTATATATAATTTTTTTAATTTATAGCTTCCTTCTACTTTAAATAATTCTCTTTTTGATGCGTTCCCCATTATTGTAAAATCATTGTTTTTTAATTGTTGTAAAAAAGATATAGTTTTATCACTTTCTCTTGCAACCATACCTATTTCACCTAAAAACCCTTTAGATAAATTAATTGTCATATTCATTGCTACAGGTCCTGAACCTACTATTAATATGTTTCCCAAATTATTATATATATCTTTAATCATCATACATATTTCTCCAAAACTATACTTTCATAAATATATTTACTGTCTTTTATTATTGTTTTTTGACAATGTTTCAATATCTTTGTATCCAAAGGGTAATTAAATATACTTTTTAACTCATTTCCATACCTTAAAATAACCTTTGTATCTCCATTGATATTTTCTAATAAAAATTTTGCAATATCTAATTTTTCTTCAACTAAAGAAGCTATAATAATATGAGTAAAGTTGTTTAAATCAAATTTACTTACATCTTGGGATGAAAAAAATATATTTTTGATCCCATACTTATCTGATAATCTTTCAGACAAATCAAGTGCTTCTTTATCAATATCTAAACAGGTTACTTCACAATCAACTTCATTTTTTATAGTAAAAGCTGTTATAGGCATAGCTCCAGAGCCAATAAATAGAATCCTTGATTTCGTATTTATTTCAAACTCCAATATTTCATTTTGCACAGCAAGATTTAATTCATCAGAATACTTGAACGAATCCACACTACCGCTTAATATGCTATGAGCTTGAAACTTTTCAACCGATCCTAGGGCATTTGAAGTAGCGTTTCTAAGTTCTCTAACTAGAGAATCATACGTTTCTTCTGATAAATATTTCTTCCATTTTAAATTATTTGAACTATCTAGTATGAAATCACATACGTAATCAAGTTTATCTTTTAAGACTGAAAAACATTCATTATGCTCTTTGCATAAGTTCATAATTTCTTTAATATCCATGTTTAACAACTTTAAATCTAATAAAAATTTATGTTTATTCATGCGCTCTCACCTCAAAATTTTATTTTTACTATTATTTAACTACATGTAATAGGGGTAACTGTAAAATAACCTTTCTTCGTGCAGCAAACTTCTACATCTACCTTATAAACCTCTTTCAATAATGATGGTTGTAATACTTCCTCTGGTTTTCCTTCCTTCATCACATATCCTTTGTTAAATAATACTATTTTGTCACTATATCTAGTTGACAAAGCCAAGTCATGAATTACAACTATAGTAATAGCATTATTTTCTGTAGTATACTCTCTTGCTAGATCTAAAACTTGCAGCTGATGTCTTATATCTAATGCACTAGTTGGCTCATCCAATAGTAGTATTTTAGGCTTTGAAACTAAGGTTTGCGCCATAATCACTAATTGTTTTTCTCCTCCACTTAAACTAGAAAATTTATTATAACTTAGATGGCTTAAATTTATTTTTCTCAATATTTTATTTGTTTCTTCTAGTTTATCCTTAGAAATTTTCCACTTTAAATCCTTCATATGTCCAAGCAATACCATTTCAAATACAGTTAAACTAGAACTACTATTACTCATCTGAGGTACATAACCCACTTTTTCCATGGATATTTTCTCCTTATTATTTTCATTCATATATATATGACCTTCATAGTTAACCATATTAGATATAGCCTTTATAAAGGTTGTCTTTCCTGTACCATTAGGACCAATAATTGAAGTTATTTCACCTTGGTTAAAAGTAGAAGTAATATCTCTTAATACCTCTTTATTTTTATATTTAACTGAAACCTTATCTGCTGTAATAAAACTCATTACTCTGCCCCCTTAGATAGTAATAAAAAAAGTAAAAAAGGTACTCCAACGATAGATGTAACAATGCCTATAGGTATTAATGCACCTGGTTTTATTACTTTAGATATTATAGAAGCTACAATCATGATTAATGCTCCAAATATAGCTGAAACAGGAGATAAATATCTTTGATCTTCTCCAACGGATAACCTTGCAAAATGCGGAGAAATTAATCCTATAAATCCAATAGGACCTATAAAGGAAACAGCTCCTGTAGTTAATAAAGTTGATATTAAAAATACCCTTAACTTTAATTTGTCTACATTTATTCCAAGACTTCTTGCTCTTTCTTCTCCGGCAGATAGGGCTGTTATTTTCCATACTATAGTTGTAGTTAGTAAGAAACATAAAAGAAAAATACTTGCAGTAATAAATACCCCAATCCAGGTAGATTTTAATAAACTTCCAAACATCCAAAATACAATTTGTTGTGATACCTCTGGTGCTGCCATATACTGAACTAAAGATTGTAGTGCCTGAAATAGAAAATGAATAACAATACCTGTTAACACCATTGTTATAGACTTCATACCCTTACTTTTACCTATAAAATATATACATAAACTAGATATAAATGAAAAAGCAAATGCCATTAAAGGTATAGAAATCCATCCTATGTTTCCAATAGTAATTCCTGTGACAATAGCAAGAGAAGCTCCAAAGCCAGCTGCTGATGAAATACCTAAAGTATATGGACTAGCTAATGGATTACTAAGTATAGTCTGCATATGAGATCCTGCTAATCCCAATGAAGCTCCCACAAATATACATGTTAATGTCATCGGAAGTCTTATAGACCACATAACAGCTGAATTTATATTTTCTTTAGTAGGTCCTTGTATTAAAGTCCGTATTGCCTCTGATAAAGACATCCCAGAGGGTCCAACAATTAAATCTAAAATAGAAAATACAAGTAATGCTATGACCGTAATAGAAAATAAACTAAATCTTTTTTTATTTATGTTCTTATATACATCCTCTCCCTCATTTAAACCCTCCAATACTTTTATTTTATTAGTCATTGACTATTCCCCCTTTATCATAAAAGTACCTGCTGGTTTTACCGGTAAATATTTTTCGTAAAATTCATTTAGATTTTTCATTGGATCTACATCTTTAAACTTTTCCGGATGAATTGCCTTTGCAGCATATTGAAGATATACATAATCATAAAGAGTTCTAAGTCCACTATGATCAAAACCATATACTTCTTTATTTTTTACCGCATTTAGATTGTTCCAACCTGGTCTTTTTAAATACATATTCAGTGTTTCTACAGCTCTATCCTCATTTACATTGAATCCCATCTCAAATCTTTGTTTTCCCTTATCTTGAGAATTAGTTTGTCCTGAGAACATTATAATATCAGGATTGCTAGAGATAACGTATTCAGGATTTAGTGGACCATATTCTTCAACTTTCTCTTCAGCAATATTTTTACATTTTGCACTTTTAAGTATATTTCCCCATAAAGAGTTTCCATAAGAATTTCCATATGTATCTGGACCTTGACTTGCAAGTTCAAAATAAACAGATTTAAGCTCATCTTCTGGTATATCTTTTACTCTATCTTCAACATTTTTTATATGACTTTTATAATTTTCAACAAGTTCCTTTGCTCTTTCTTCTTTTCCTAATAATTTTCCAAGTATTTCTGTACTTTTTACATGCTTATCTAAAGTAAAAGAATTGTAGTCAACTACCGCTACAGGAATCCCTAGACTTTTTATAGTATTAATCCCATCCCCTAGTTTTTTTGCCTGATAAGGTGCAAGAATTACTAAATCTGGTTTTGCCTCAATTAGTTTCTCCATACTGAAACTATCTAAGTAAATAGATCCTGTATCAATACACCCTTCTAAATTAGGAATTATTTCTGCATACTTACTCCACATTGCATTCATTAAATCCTTTGTTTCTCCTTTTGATATAGCAACTATTCTATCCAGTTTAAAATCCCCAGACACGGCAAGATAATTTTCTATATAAAATCCTAAAAATATTTTTTCTGCTGGACTATTTAAAGTAACTACATCACCATTTATATCTTCTACTTCTATAACCGTACTATCTTCTGTATTTTTTCCCTTTTCCTGTGAGCATCCTGTTAACCCTACTATCATTATCAAAGATACTATTATACTAACTAGTTTCTTCACAAAAATCACTCCTCTTACTTTCTATAATATAATTGATTTTCATATAAGAATACTTAGCCACCTCCTTCTTTACTGCTATTATGATTTATTACCCTGTTAATGATAATGAATATCAATTTCACAAAGACATAATATCATACTTGAAATTCATTATCAATACAAAATTGGTAAAAAAATATAAAAATACAAATATATATTTATAAATAGTCAAAATAAAAAAGCCCTATTTCTAGGACTTTAAGCACACATATACACAGAATAAAAAATGTATACTAAAATATACATTTGATACCTATTAATAATCTTTGCCGCTTTAATTTCCCACCGAAATTGCAAACTTTATTTTATGGTAGGTCTCCTGACTTATAGCTTCAAACCTAATTCTCCTTGCCTTCCCATGAATTATTTTCATAGTGACTTTTAAAGAGTTTCGTAGCTATTACAGTAGCGGGGGCTGTTGAGGATTCTAACCTCATTCCCTGTTATTGCGTATGCAACCATAAAACACAATATGTAATTTTATATCTATATAATACATATAATTATATATTTTGTCAAATGATTCTAACCTATTATTTCAGGTGCTACTCTTTTTTCTCCCCTTTCTATATTTACTATTCCAACAACTTTAAATATCAGCTATTAATAATACTATTTTTAGGTAATTCAATTGTGAAAGTCGTACCATAATTAAGCTTACTTTTAACCTTTATTTCACCATGACATAGTTCAATTATTCGTTTTACAAGTGATAATCCTAATCCATTTCCCTTGCTTAAATGAGATTTATCACCTTGATAAAACTTTTCAAAAATATGTCTTTGAGTTTCTTCATTCATTCCAACACCATTATCTGAAACCTTAACAACTATTTTATACTTTAAATCCATTAGCTTGATACCAATAGTTCCGCCCTTCTCTGTGAACTTAATAGCATTTCCTATTATATTTAGCCATACCTGCTGCAATAAATCCTCATTTCCTATAATACTGACTTTATCTAGATCTATATCTAAGTTAATTCCCTTTTCACTCCACTCTGATTCCATTATAAGAATTGCACACCTAATCTGTTCATCTAAAGAAAACTCTACTTTTTCAGTGATAATATCTTGATTTTCAAGCTTTGAAAGCTTTAATATATTTGAAGTTAGCTTAGAAAGTCTTGACGATTCACTAATAATAATATCTGTAAATTCACTTCTCTCATTATCATTTAAATTTTTATCTTGAATTAACTTTGCGAAACCTTGTATAGATGCAATGGGTGTTTTTATCTCATGAGAAACATTACTAACAAAATCATTTCTTAAGGTCTCTATACTACTAAGCTCGTGAACCATCTTGTTAAAATTTTTTGCTAATAATGCAAATTCATAATCCTTAGGAATACCTATTTTAACACTAAAGTTTCCCTTCGCTACCTCTTCAGTAGCTTTACTTAAAGTTCTTATTGGCCTTAAGATTCGCTTTGATGCTATACCAGATATTATGGTAGCTATTATAGTAGATATAATCAAAGATATGGTAGTTAGAAAAAATGTACGTATATGCACACTTTTTTCATTAAATGAATTAGATATTTTTATATACCTATCATCTATCTTTAATATAGTATTAATAATAGGAAGTCTTTTTGTTTTAATCTGCAGAAATTCTCTCTCATGAAGCTTATCAGCAGTTCCAGCATACTCATGCAAATCATTGATAAGTATTACTTCATATCTATCATTATTACTTAGCTCTATAATTTTATTTAAAGTAAAATCTGTATTATCATATAGTTCTAATATAGTATATACTACTTTCCTTTGGGCATTTTTTGATTCTTTCTCTATATTTCCACTAAACATTATTGCAGATATTATAAGGGAACATATTCCCGATACGATCATCATCAATAGAAGAATTACTACAAACTTAACTCTTAGATTTTTTCTCATATCTCCTTAACCGCCTTATATCCAAGCCCACGTACTGTAACAATCTCAAATTCTGTACAACTATCATATCTTTCTCTCAATCTTTTTATATGAACATCCACAGTACGTTCATCCACTTCGTTGTCCATACCCCATATTTCATCTAATAATTGTCTTCGTGTAAATATAACATTAGGATAAGATAATAATTTAAATAACAAATAAAATTCTTTTTTAGGAAGGGTAACACTGTCGCCATTTCGACTTACAGATATTGAATCATAATCTAAAATAATATCACCTATAGATAGTCTATGTTCATTAGATATCTTAGCTCTTCTAAGAAGTGCTCCAACTCTTAATATCATTTCATTTATATCAATGGGTTTTACCATATAATCGTCTACGCCAACATTAAATCCTTTTCTCTTATCTTCAAACATTTCCTTAGCTGTAACCATAAGTATTGGCACATTATATCCCGAGTCTCTCAAAGCTTTTACTAAATTGTAACCATCTAACTTAGGCATCATTATATCAGATATTACTAAATCAATATGCTCTTTATCCATAATATCAAGAGCTACTTCTCCATCTTCTGCCATTAATGAGTTATATCCATTTTGTTTTAGGGTTGCAGATATAAGTTTTCTTAAATTTTTATCATCTTCCACAACAAGTATATTAAACAATATTATCACCTCAATTTATTATGTTAATTTATATAATAATTATTTTATATTAATTAAATATGAACTTTACAAATAAAAAAGAAATAAAAATATACTTTTAGACCATAATTCATATTAGGTTCATATTACGATTCTACAATTAGAAAAGTTAATCGTAAAGGAGGAGCATAATGTTACAATTAAAAAACATATTTAAAAGTTATACTACAGGTGAATTTACTCAAGTTGCATTAGATGGAATAAGCCTAAAATTTAGAAAATCTGAATTTGTTGCAATTCTTGGACCAAGTGGCTCTGGAAAAACAACATGTTTAAATGTTATCGGAGGTCTTGACCAATATGATGAAGGTGATTTAATTATCAATGGTAAATCTACAAAAAATTTTAAAGACTCAGATTGGGATGCCTATAGAAATAATAGTGTTGGATTTATTTTTCAAAGTTATAACCTAATTTCTCACTTAAGTATAGTAGATAATGTAGAAATGGGAATGACCCTTAGTGGAGTTTCAAATACAGAAAAGCACAAGAAAGCTCTTGAGGTATTAGAAAAGGTTGGCCTAAAGGATCATGTTCACAAAAAACCAAACCAACTATCAGGAGGACAAATGCAAAGAGTTGCTATAGCTCGCGCTCTAGCTAATGACCCTGATATAATTTTAGCAGATGAACCTACTGGAGCTTTGGACACTCATACAAGTATTCAGATTATGGAGCTTATTAAAGAAATTTCAAATGATAAACTTGTTGTTATGGTAACTCATAATCCAGAGTTAGCTAATGAATATGCTGATAGAATTGTTGAGTTTAGAGATGGTGAGATAAAATCTGATAGCAATCCATTTTATGATGACTTAGATACTTCTAATTATAAACTTAAGAAAACAAGTATGAGTTTCTTTACGGCTTTAAAACTATCAGGTAAAAACATATCTACAAAAAAATGGAGAACAGCCCTTACTGCTTTTGCCTCAAGCATAGGTATAATTGGTATTGCCTTAATACTTTCATTATCGAATGGATTTGATAAGCAAATTGGAGAATTTGAAAATAGTACATTATCAGGCTTTCCAATAATGATTAATCAAAAAACTGCTGAAGTTGATATGGATGCAATGAGAGAGCAACATAAAGAAGCAGTGAGTAATTCTCTAAATAAAAATCAATTTCCAGATGTAGATTACATTTACCCTTATGACCCTAGCGAAAATAGTATTGAACACACAAATGTATTTACCGATGAATACATAGAGTATATTGAAAATATCGATTCTTCTCTGCTCTCTGGAATGTCCTATACAAGACTTGTTAATATGAATCTTTTAAAATCTGATGGAAAAACTGCAACTCCAGTAAATACATCTCTAATTAACTTTTCATCATATCCCAATGGTTTAAATTTAGATACTAAAGGATACCTTGAAAGCAATTATGATTTATTAGCTGGGTCATATCCTAAAGAAAAAACAGATCTTGTTCTCATTGTCGATAGCTATAACAGATTTGATAACTCTATGCTAAAAGCTTTGGATATAGATTCTGAATCAGAGACTGTAAGTTTTGATGATATTATAAACAAGGAATTTAAATTAGCTTTAAATGATGATTACTATAAACAGATGGACAATATATTTACAATAAACGGTACTCCAGACAATCTTATAGATATTTATAATAACGATAATGCTATTACTGTTAAAATTGCTGGTATAGTTCGTTCTAGCAAAGATTCAAAGCTAGAAATTCTTTCACCTGGACTTTCATATTCAGATGAATTATCACAATATTTTATTGATAATGCTAGAAGTTCTAAAATTGTTAAAGCACAGCAAGATGCTAATTATAATGTATTAACTGGAAAGCCTTTTGGAGATACCACAGCTGGAACTAGTATGCCTACTAATCCAATGGCTGCAATGTCACCAATGGGAGGAGCTAATAATAGTACTCCTAACGTTACTAAAGATGACATACTATCTCAATTAGGTGCTACTTCTACCCCATTTGCTATCACCCTTTACCCTAAAGATTTTACTACTAAGGATAGCGTGCTTAATTACTTAAATTCATGGAATGATGGAAATGCTGTTGAAGACTCTATAATATATACAGATTTAGCAGCTACATTCACAAAATTATCTGGTGGTATTATGGATTCAATAACCCTTGTTTTAATTGCCTTCGCTGCAATATCACTTGTTGTATCCCTTATTATGATTGGGATAATAACATACATTTCTGTATTAGAAAGAACAAAGGAAATTGGTGTGTTGAGAGCATTAGGTGCAAGGAAGAAAGATATAACCCGTGTATTCAATGCTGAAACATTCATAATAGGTTCTTGTTCAGGATTACTTGGAATATTAATATCATACTTATTAACATTTCCAATAAATAGCGTTCTTAAGAATTTAACAGACCTTGAAGGTGTAGCAAAACTTAATCCAGTTCATGCTATAATACTTATAATTATAAGTGTTTCTTTAACATTGCTGGGTGGTGCCATTCCAGCAAAAATGGCTGCAAGAAAAAATCCTGTAGAATCATTACGTACAGAATAATATATAAATTTAATGTTACATACTCCTTAATTTAAAGAGTATGTAACATTTTTATTTCGTATAATTATCTTGAATTTAATAATTAAATTATCCTTTATAACAAATGTATAAATGATAGCTTATTGTATAAAATTATTTTTACTATTAAAAACAATTTTAGATGAAATAGCTCCCTTTGAACAAATATCCTTACATTCTCCACAACGAATACATTCAATGGAATTAATTTCTTCTCTTATTGACACATTCATTTTACATTGTTTTTCACATCTTTTGCAACTATTGCATTTATACTTATCCACTTCCATTTGATAGAAGCTATATCTGTTAAATAAAGAATAGAATGCGCCAAGAGGACATATATACTTACAAAAAGGTCTATATATGAGAATAGATAAAATTATTGTTATAATCATTAAAAGCATTTTCCAACCAAACAAAAAACCAATCATATTACGAAGTACTGGATTTGTTAAAAGTAATGGAATTCCTCCTTCTAATGTACCAACAGGACAAATCCATTGACAAAAATAAGGTTGTGCCATACCAAATTTATTGGTTAAAAAAATTGGCAATAGGATAACTGGGAATAACAAGATAATGTATTTTAAATATCTCAAGGGTTTATCAATCTTAGTGGATACTCTTATCTTAGGTGACTTTATTTTATAGAGTAAATCTTGAATTAAACCAAAAGGACATAAAAATCCACAAATAAATCGACCGCTTAATATTCCAAACAATAGCATAATTCCTATTATATAAAATGAAAAACTGTGTTTTCTTCCTCCTAAAACTGCTTGCAATGAACCAATTGGACAAGATGACACTGCTCCTGGACAAGAATAACAGTTTAGTCCAGGAACACACACCATCTTAGAGTTTCCAGTATAAATTTTCCCTTTAAAGAAACCTATAATATATCCATTTGTAAAAGCCGTTGCTATTAGTTGAATAATTGTTCGCTTATTTTTACTTTTCATTACCCTACACCAATACATTCAAGGCAAATATTAACTGCTTTATTCAAAACTACAAGTTGTTCTTCTCTCAAAATTCCAATTCCTATAAAAAGTATAGATATCATGAAAATAATATATTTAAAATTTTTTTCAAGAAAAGTTAATTTCATAGTTCACCTCATTAATTACTTTGTTTCACTTACTAATTTTACTCTATCAAGAATAGCTTTCCTATAATCTGCTGCTGAACGCCCACCAAAGTGTGGTGTTCCAACTGTTTTACCATCACGATCAACGAAAATTGTAGTAGGGAAAATCTGTACATTATCTGTTAATTTTTCTCTTAACACACCATCAGGAATAAGTGTTATAAACTCAGCTTTTGAATCTTTCATAACCTTATTAGCAAATTTAAGTTCTTTTTTGTTATCTGCAAGATCAACACAAATAGAAATAATATTTGTATTGTCTGGTTTTGTTTTGTATAACTCAGCAATATCGGGCATTTCTTCAATACAAGGTCCACAACTAGTTGTCCATAAGTTAATCATTGTAATGTCATAATCTTTGAAGTAATCTGAAGTCACTGATTGTCCTGTAATTGTTTCTGCTTTAAATCCACTTAAATCAATATTAGAATATTTTTCACTCTCCTCTTCTTGCTGTTGAACTTCCTCCTCAGGTGTCAAAACAATTGGATCAGCAGGTCCTTTAATCAATAAAGCTCCAATTCCAATAATTGCAATAACAAAAATAATCCCTATAATTTGAAAAATTTTTTTCATTATAATCATCCTTTCAATGTGTACTATTTTTCAATTTAAGATATACGCCATATTTATTACCAATTTTTAGGGGTAATCCTATCTATATCTTTTTTCCTTAATATGAATATATATTAACCTACTAATTAAAGCAAGTCAATATTTTTTTATTGTTATTCAGTATATTTTTATTGTTAAATTTATTTCAGTTAAATAATTTCTCAATAGTAACACTAAATGCCACTTTGTAAATTTAAAAGCAATCTTTGTAACTGACAACTAAATATTTGNNTATTCCAAATGCATGCTTTGTAAGTGAGATGCAGTTTCATTTTTCACATTTATTGGAGTATTATATTAAAAATAAGCATGCTAAATGGAGATTGACTCCCTCTCAATTTTTTGTAATCGGAGATTCCACCCATTAATATAATAAATATCTATTATATTTTATATAAGTTAGCATACATAGGCTCTGAGTTTTCACTAAATCTATACACCTCTTATACCTACATAACATATATTAAAAGTATATAAATATATTGATATATTTTATTGGAGGAGATTATGAAAAACTTATATTATTAATATAAAACAATAGCTCAATTGGTATTATAAATAAAATCAATAAACATAAGAAACAATTATAGCAACTTCTTCTTACCATTGATTTATATAATTTATTCTATTATGGTACAAGTTTTAATTTTCCTATTACATATTATCTATTTTCAACTAAAAAATAACATGAAAACTTTTGCAACTTGGTACAAGACCCGTTATTGACAGAGCTAAAGCAAATGAAATTATATCCTCTATAAGCACTAGCAGTAACCTATATCTATTACCCAAATATGAGGATTATGATATATTGAATTATCCTTTCAACAAAGAATAAAACTTGTAATTTTAATATTAAATATAAATTTGTTAATGTAATCTATTTAGCCCCCTTTCTAAATTCATATTATAGTGCTATTTTATCGAGCTTATTTACTAATTATAATGAAATATCAGACTTTATATTAGTATAAAATCATGTAAAGTAGTATTTTTTTAATAATATATATTTTAAATAGGAGAATTGATGAAAATGGAAAACACAAAAAATTGTAATGACTCTATAATCTTACCTAATCCAATAACTCAAATAGCTAGTATGCCATACCCTCTATATCTTTCACTTCAAGGAAAATATTTTGTAGGCTATGCAGATGAATTAAATTTTGGCAGGGGTAAAAGTGCATGGTCAGGATTAGTAAATCCTTATTATTCAGGAGTTAATCTACACGTATATGTTTGGACTGTCACAAATATTGGAGAATCACCAATAAGAGCGCAAATATGGTTTAATTCAAATCCACCTGGATGCCCAGAGATATCAAAATTAGTTACTCCAGCTAATACAGCTCTTTGTCCATTACCAAAGCCACGAATTAGGTTGCTTAAAGCAAGCAATGTTATAGGAGAACCTAAAGGTGGAGTTAAGGCATTTGTTAGAAGAGCCCTTCCAGAGGTTACAATTGCCGACGAAGAAGTAGGTAAATTTATTTTTCCTCCTGGAGGATCATTTATTATTTTCTTATCCAATCCAGAAACGCCAAATGAACTTGCTCAAGGTAGAGTCGCATTTGGATGGTGGGAAGAAAAGATAAAGTAAATCCTACTAATAATTAAATTAAAATATAAAAAAGGTGCTGCTACACAATAGAAAATATTTTCTAGGTGTGACAGTACCTTTATTAATTATATTTTAAGTATAGTAAAACTAATAGTAGTTCCAGATTCTAAAGAAGATGAACACTTTATATTTCCTCCATGACTCTCTACTATATACTTAGATATAGAAAGACCAAGCCCTGAACCTGATATATTAGTGTTTCTATACTTTTCACCTCTATAAAACTTATTAAAAACAAATGGTATATCCTCAATGCTAATTCCACTACCAAAATCCTTAATATTTACAGTGATTTTATCTATCTCATCATCTACCCATATCTCAATTTTTTCTCCTGATCTAGAGTATTTTATTGAATTTGAAATAATATTATTTATAACTTGATTTATTCTTATTATATCTATAGAAATCAAAACCCTTGGCAATTGTCCCTTAATATCTAATTTCATATTATGAGTAGCTACATCAATAGATAAATCCCCTAAAACTTCTTTAAAATAATCATCAGAGTATATTTCTGTTCTTTCAATTGACATTTCATCCAACTCTGTTTTCGATTGTTCTAATATATCATCTATTAACTTTGAAAGTTCTTTAGATTTCTTCAATATAATGTTTGAATACCTTTTTATGCCATCTTCATCATTTACAATTCCATCTCTTATGCCCTCAACATACCCTGATATGGATGAAAGAGGAGTTTTTAAATCATGTGAAATACAGGCTAATAATTCTTTTTCATTTCTTTTTAGCCTTTCTTCCTTTTCTTTTGAGTCTATCATTTCACCTCTCATAGCTTCAAAATCATGGCAAAACTCTCCAACTTCCCCATGGTAATCATAGTTTATTTTACACTTATAACTTCCATTTAATATAGTTTTTGCACTACTATGAAGTTCCTTAATGGGTTTTATTATATCAACTTTTACAAACTTATTTATCATAATAGCTAATATAACTATAAAAAATAAGAGTATGCATAGGGGTATAATTTTCTCATTTTTGCTTTCCTTTTTTAATATACTCTGTGGTAAATCTATAATTATAATACCTTTCTGAGCCTCATCATTAACTAACGGTGTGCTATATCTAATTAATCCATTCTTTCTATTGTGAAAGGCATTATCATAACCTATTTCATTTTCAAGATTTATCTTTTCTCCTTTATTAAAATCATCTATAGAAGAAAATATAACCTCTCCTTTTAAGTTTATAACTGTATAATCATAAAAATCATTTTTCATGTAATAGCTATTTACTTTAAACATTTCTTTGATTAATTCCCTTTGGCTTGATGTTCCTATCCTTAATAAATTAGACTTATCTTCTTTTTTAATATCTTCCTTTAAAATTAGGAAAGAATATATCACAGATAATATAACAAATAGACATATTAACCCTGCAAATATGTCTATTTTTTTATTGAGGTAATTATTACTTACTCTATTATTTCCCACTTATATCCTACTCCCCATATTGTCTTTATCGACTTTTCACCGTATTCTCCAAGCTTCTCTCTTAACCTTTTGACGTACACAGCTATAGTATTTTCATCCATATATTCACTGTAACCCCATACACTTTCATATACCTGAGACTTTGAAAATACTTGGGAAGGATTAGAAGTAAAAAAATTCAATATTTGAAATTCCTTAGAAGTTAGTGGTACTTCCTTATTATTTAGTAAAGCTTTATATGCCTTAGAGTCTACTATTAAATCACCAAATTGTTTTACATCTGATAGTGTATCACTAGAAAATGAAGTATACCTTCTTATATGAGCTTTCACCCTTGCTACTAATTCCATTGGAGAAAAAGGTTTTGTCATATAGTCATCTGCCCCTACACCTAATGTTAGTATCTTATCCATCTCTCCACTTTTAGCTGATAACATAAGTATTGGCATTTTCGATATCGTCCTTATTCTTTTACAAACTTCAACACCATCTAAAAGTGGGAGCATAATATCTAAAATAATGAGCTTTATCATAGGATCATTAGCCAGTTCCACACCTTTTAACCCATCATTAGCTATCAATACCTGAAACCCATCTATCTCTAAGTAATCTTTTATTAAGTTTCCTAAATCATTATCATCTTCAATTACCAAGATTTTATCATTCATTCTACTCACCCCCACTTCCATTATATCATTATTTTACCATCCCCTACTTTTTATAAATTCAAATATCTTTTTTTCTCTACTATCTGAATCTTTTTCATTATATCTTCCAATAGACAAATCACCATCAATTCTTCCATCCTTCAAATAAATCAATCTACTTGCTCTAGAAGCTGCCTTTAAATCATGAGTTACCATTACTATGGATTGTCCCTCTTCATTTAATTCTGTAAGAATATCTAAAACCATAGCTCCCGTCGAAGAATTAAGTGCTCCTGTTGGCTCATCTCCAAAAATTATCTTAGGACTATTAATTAATGCTCTTGCAATTGCAACCCTTTGCTGTTGTCCTCCCGATATTTCTGAAGGATATTTATTCTCAATATCTTTCAGATCTAATCTATTTAATAGTTCATCTGTTTTTTTATTTATGCTCTTCTTGTCTTTATTGTTTAGATAACCACAATAAGTTATATTTTCTCTTATAGTTAAATCATAAAGTAAGTTTATACTTTGAAAAACAAAGGATATTTCTTTATTTCTAATACTTGTGGCTTCTTTTTCTCCTATATTGGTTATATCTTTTCCTAAAAGTTCAACACTACCTGCACTTGGGTTATCCATAGTACTAATAGAATATAATAATGTAGTTTTTCCAGAACCTGAACTTCCCATTATTACAGTAAAATCACTTTCATATATATCTAAATTAATATTTTTTAATACATTGTTTGATGTTTTTCCTAAAATAAATGATTTACATAATCCACTTGCTTTAATAATACTTTCCATCTCTTCTCCCCCTACTCTTCCATAAGCTCCGCTGTAGATATTTTTCTTATACTAAACATTGATATTATTGTTGCACCAAGAGTTAATATTTCAATAAAGACTATTGTGCTTATGACCTTACCATTTGAAATCATTAAACCATCTATTCCCATCATTGCATATTTAAATACACTTTTAGATATAGTAGCATTTAAAATAAATCCAACTAAAGATGAAATACCTGTAAGCAGCATAATTCTATATAAAGTTCTCTTCAAAATATAAATATTTGAAAATCCTAGAGATTTTATAATAGCGTTATTTCTTCTATTATCGGTATTATTCATAATTATAAGATTTACTATATTTAATATACTAAATAGTAATATTCCTAAAAGAATAATTGTAGTAACTGGTATAGCTATCTCAATAACTGACTTACTTGTTGTAGCAATTAAACTTGGACATGTATCTATAGAACATACTTCATATTTCTGTTTATAGTTTTCTTTAAACTCTTCATAATCATTTTTATCTTTTAAAGTGATATTGATGTTTAAGTTATTAAGGTTATTTCTAATTTCCTTAGGCACTACATCTAAAGTCATTCTCATATTGTAGTTATTTGACATCATTCCTATATATTTACCAGTGATAAGTAATGATCTTTCTTCCCCTAATATTTTTATATCAATATAATCTCCAATATCTAAACTTGCATCTTTTAGAATTTGTTCTGTCAATGCAATTTCGTTTTTATTTTTAGGATTTCTTCCCTCTTTAATAGATACATTAAACCCTTGGTTATTGTCATAGTTATCATATAAATAAGTAATAACCTGAGCATTTTTTATATTGTATCTTGATACATCTAAATAAGCGATCTTTCCTACATCAAATGAGCACTCTCTTACTCCTAAGACCCTCGGATCACTCTTAATTTCTTCTAAAGCCTTATCATATGACTCCTCTCCACTTGGAAAGTCTAAGGTAACATCTCCCTGAAGTAATCCAAACATATTCCATGCATTATCTTTCATATTAATCATTGAGTAATTTACACTAACTAAAAATACTGAAAGGTATATTACAAGGGATAATACTGTTCCTATAATTAAATTTTGCTTTTTGTATTTAAAAATATCATTTATAGCCATGGACAGTGGTGATGAAGCATCTTTAATAATTGACTTCTTAAATTTCTCTTTAGATGAAGTCACTCCTATTCTAAATGCCTCAACAGGCTTTATTTTATTTATTCTTCTAAGTAAAAGATAAATATTAGATATTAAAACAAAACTCATTAATATTATTGTTAAAAATATAAAGTTAAAATTATTTATGCCACCTTCATATATTCCAATATATTTAATAGATATCTTTACTAAATAATTAATATACCAAATACTGAAGAAACTTCCAGCTGTTATTGCAATGATTCCCACTATTCCAAAACTTTTTAAATATATATTACGTATCTGGTTTGAGGTAAATCCCAATGATTTATATACGCCTATAGATTTATACTCCTTTAAAATGTTGTTCCATAATACGAACCTTATTATTACAATAGATACAATAAATATCAATATAGCTGTACTTAACCCCACTGCACTCGTAATTTGACTTCCAGCATTTGCTGCAAATATTGTAATCCACTTATCATATATAACTCCATCAATTGAATCACCTATATAAGAAATTAATTCAGATGTTGCATCGTTTCCTTCTTTAGATGAATCATAACCAATATATTCAGATTTAATAGGTTCATTAAAGTCATCATAATCATTACTACTTATATATAAATTATTATAGCCCACAACAGAACTTGGAACTACTGAATCGTTTACTAAAGCTGATATAGTTAAATATTTGTATTCATAACCATCTTTTATCTTTAACTTATCTCCTATTTTTAAATTCTTAGAATCAGCTAAAAGATTTGAAACCCAAATAGTACCTTTACTTGGAGTCGTTACTTTTTCTCCTTCTGTTATAACTACATCCCATGGATGAGCTTTCATACCTTCATAAATTATTAAATTTGCCATTCCCAAATCAAGGTTTTCATCCCCTAAAAATACTTGTCTATCTACTGTTAAACCCTTTGTTTTTCTAATATCTTTTTCATTAGTTTCTTCTTCCATAATAAAACTTTCAACTTTTGAAATAACACCCTCATTATATGTCTGAACTACAATATCCTTTATATTTTCTCCTTCATAATAATCATTAGTATATTTTGAAACTGTACTTGTAAAGCTCGTAGATAGTGCAAATATAGATGAAGATACCATTAAAATAATTGCTATTAAAATTAATTGTAATTTTTTTTGTTTAATTTTCTTTTTCCACATCATCATCCCTCCATACTTTTATATTACTTATTAAATTTTAATATATTTATTTCAAATTCTTAATGAATTCTTACATTATTATAAATTGATTATATACTAAGGAATTCCATCAATAATGCTATAATTAATTTATATTGCTCCAACAAATCATTAAGTTTTTGGTATAATAGATTTACTATACTTAGGAGGTACAGCATGAAATCAGCACAATATTATATAGAAAGATTAGGCATGACACCCCATGTAGAAGGAGGATACTTCAAACAATCAGTACTATCAGAAGATTTCTTTAGAGAAGATAAAAAATTATTTAGTAGCATATACTTCTTGCTTGAAACAGGAGATGTGTCTCATTTTCACAGATTAACTTCTGATGAAATGTGGTATTACCACGATGGGCAACCTCTGACTATATATATGATCACACCAGAGGGTGAGCTTATAACTAAGCAATTAGGATTAGATGTAGAAAAAGGAGAGGTTCCACAAGTTTTAGTTCCTAAGGGATATATATTTGGTTCTTCTATGAATAATGATGGATTTGCTTTAGTTGGATGTATGGTAGCCCCTGCCTTTACTTTTGATGATTTTGAATTATTTGAGAGAAGAGACCTTTTAAATATGTATCCAAATCTAGAAGATATAATAAAAAAGTTAACTAGATAAACCTTCTTCCTGATATTAGCTAAATATTTATTTAATATATCATGGATAAAAAAATGGGGCTATCACACTAAAAAATTAGTGCTACAGCCCCATTTTAATATTGGAGATGAAATGTAGTATTTATAATCCTCCATATAATCTTTTATTTTATTCAATGCCCTTATTAATATTTTTAATCTATGTAGAATTAGCCATTCTTTATGTCTTTTTTTATGCACATTTGCATTAATAATATTCTGACACTTCCTTATATCCGATTTTATTTGTCGGTTTTCAAAAAATAAACTTCTGTGACTGACCAGATAAATACCCAACACACTATGCTTAATATACCTGGGAAATAAGCAATATATAGAATTGCTACCTTCTACACCTTTGTTATTCTAAATAATATATTTATATTATTTGAATCTATATATAAATATATTCAGATTATCTTCCCAGTCCTTACTATGCAAAATAAAGATGACAAAAGGAGTGAACCCAAATGACTTGATTCACTCCTTAGTTATTATCTTATTTGACCATTCCCAAATATTATATACTTATTAGTAGTAAGCTCTTTAAGTCCCATGGGACCTCTCGCATGTAGTTTTTGAGTACTTATGCCTATTTCTGCTCCAAATCCGAATTCCTCTCCATCAGTAAATCTAGTAGAAGCATTTACATAAACTGCTGCTGCATCTACTTGTTGATGAAATTTTTGAGCATTTTGATAATCATTTGTTACTATAGCTTCTGAGTGGCCTGAGCCATATTTATTTATATGAGTTATCGCTTCATCTATATCCTTTACTATCTTTATGCAAATTATATAATCTAAATATTCTTTATAATAATCCTTTTCAATTGCTAGTATTATGTCATTTACTATTTCTATAGATTTTTTGTCTCCTCTAACTTCTACTTTTCTTTGTCTTAATTCATCAACTATTACTGGAATAAATTCTTTTGCTATTTCTTCATGAACAAGTAATTTTTCCTCAGAGTTACAAACTGCTGGTCTAGTAGTTTTTGCATTTATAACTATTTGTTTTGCCATTTCTAAATCACTATTTTTATCAACATAAACATGACAGTTCCCTGTTCCAGTTTCTATTACTGGTACTGTAGCATTTTCTACTACTGATTTTATTAATCCAGCGCCTCCTCTTGGTATTAGCACATCTATATATTCATTTAACTTCATCATATTTTTAACAGTTTCTCTACTTGTATCTTCTATTAATTGAATACAATCTACTGGTAACTTAGTTTTTTCTAAGGCTTTTTTTAATATTTGTACTATTTTTTTGTTGGAGTTTATAGCTTCACTTCCACCTCTTAGTATTGTTACATTACCTGACTTTAAACATAGCCCTACTGCATCACAAGTAACATTTGGTCTTGCCTCGTATATTATTCCTATTACTCCTAGAGGTACCCTTTTTTTCCCTATTTGTAGTCCATTTGGTCTAGTTACTATTGAACTTACTTCACCTACAGGGTCTTCTAAGCCTGCTACTTGTATTAAACCTCCACTCATCCCTTTGATTCTGTCTTCATTTAAAAGCAATCTATCTACTATTGCTTCTGATGTTCCCTTATTTTTTGCATTTTCTATATCAATTTTATTTGCTTCTATTATTTCACTAGCATTCTCTAATAATGCTTTTGCCATTTCATTTAAAGCTTTATTTTTTTCATTTGTTGAAATATTTGATAATATATACGCAGCTTCTTTTACTTTTTTACCTTTTAAAATTAACTCTTCCATCTTAAATTACTCCCTTCATATTTTGTTTATCTTTCTTTTCCCAGAAATAAAGTTCCTACATCATCCCCATTTAATATATCAATAAGTTTACTTGGGTCTTTTCCATTTGCTAATATCATATTTGTACCATTATCAGTTACAAGCTTTGCTGCATGTATTTTAGTTTCCATTCCACCTGTACCTAAATTACTTCCTGCACCTTCTGCAAAATTTAGTACTTCTTCCGTTATATATTTCACTTCTTTTATAAGCTTTGCATCCTTATTTGTTCTTGGATTAGAGTCATAGAAACCATCAATATCTGATAGTATTATTAAAAGATTTGCATCCACAATAGTAGAAACTATCGCTGCCAGATTGTCATTATCTCCAAATTTGGATATATTTTCAATTTCATCTATAGCTACACTATCATTTTCATTTACTATTGGAATTATTCCGCACTCTAGCAAGGTTTCAAAAGTATTTGCAACATTATTTCTACTTCTTTCACATTCTATAATGTCTCTTGTTAAAAGTATTTGACCTACTGAATAGCCATATTCTCCAAATAGTTTGCTATAAATATTCATAAGTGCTACTTGTCCCACAGATGCTGCTGCCTGTTTTTCTCTAATAGTTTTTGGTCTTTCCTTTAAGTTCATTTTACTTACTCCAACACCTATGGATCCAGATGTTACAAGGATTATTTCTTTGCCACTATTTATTAAATCAGATATTGACATGGCTATTTTTTCAATTCTTCTTAAGTTTATGTTTCCATTGTCATAGGTTAAGGTTGAAGTACCAATTTTTATAATTATTCTTCTTGAATTTTTAATATTTTCGCGATATTTCATTTTTATCTCCTCTTAAGTTTTCTTCATTAATTTTATCTTTTAATAAGCTTGTAATAATATTATCATAAAAATATAAGTTTATTAATACTACCCCACTCTGCAATTTATTAGAAATAACTTCCAATGCATAGCAAACCTAAGAATATATCCTGTACATAAAATAACCCACGACAATACATTGCTGTATTGTCGTGGGTTTTATGCCGGAGGCGAGACACCACCATTAAATTCAAAACTTATTTACATATTAATTTAAAATCAATATAAATTTATTAGCCCAAAAGCTTTGAAAATCCTGGCTCTTTTCACAGCTATGTAGCAAGTCCAAATTTTAGTAACATTTCTAGCTACTTCACTATCTACTCCCCAAGAAAAATTAGGTTGCCAAAAACCTTCTTCCTTCAATGTATTAATCCAAAAAGAAAAGTTCTTTTCTATAAAGGCTTCAACTAATTTATACCATTGTGACTCAGGTGAAGTTACTAAATCTAAAGGTTGTGATACATATTCCATCCATTTAGCCTCATCTATACAAAGACAGTCCAATATTCTTCTTTCCATAGACCTTATAGTTACATCACTAATCAAATTTGAATTTAGTTCTTTTAAAACTATAAATAGTCTTTGTAGGCAATAGCAATCATGGTCAGAACACTCTTCATTACTATTTAAAAACTCTATACATCTAGCTGCAATTTTATTACCTATCTCTTTTTGGACAATATTACCATACTTGATAAAAGCTGAGGCAACAACAGCACAAGGGTTAGGATTAAATTTTGTATCTGGAGCATATATCCACCATGGTGCATGGGGAAAGTTTTCAACTTCCTTTGGAACCTTCTCCCAGAATGATGGCGTATCTTCAATGGTTTTTTCAAAATAATTTAATAAATTTCCAAACCAAGGCTCCTCACAATTAAGGTCATAATCATATGCAATAAAAATGGCCTCAGTAGATGATATACTTGTTGATGATGGTAATAGCATATCAGCTTCTAATCCATTTCCAAAACCACCATCCTCATTTTGATATTTTATTAGTTCTGATACTATATCATCTTTACTTCCCTTATTAAAAGTATAATTCCATTTTACTTTTTCAATATCTCTACCATTACTAAATATATGCTCCTCTATATTTTTAAATTGGCTCATCTTTAACTTTTCCATAGTACACCTCACAAATTTTATTTCATAACTTAATGTTAATATATTAAGTACCTTTAGTATTGTAAAAATGCGACGTTCTATTTAATTAACTCGTTTATAGCTTTCATAGGAGTGTTTCCATGGTATTTTTTAAAGTCATTTATCATATGAGCTTGATCACAATAACCATAACTATAAGTAATATTACTAAGATTAAAATCTCTCTTAAAAGCTATGTCTTTCCATATATTTTGATATCTAACCAAACTGCAGCACTTCTTAGGAGTTATTCCAATATATTCTCCAAAGATACGCTCCAACTGTCTAGAACTAACAGACATATAATTACTAATCTCTGATATTGTAGTTACCCCTTTAGACTTCAAAATATAATATACTCCATTTAATAAATTTTTATTTCTAAAATTCTTATTGAATAATCTTCTAAGCAATAACTTTTCTATGTAATATATTCTTTCTTCAATCTTAGGATAATATATAACTATATCTTCAATTTCTTTTCTTAAACCCATAAAATATTGGTCTACAATTGCAAACTCATTACACTTTTTAGGCAATTGATTATCTGTAAATAAATGCACAGCCCAAAAGTTAAATCGGATACCAAAGGTAGAAATCAACGCTGAGGTTTTAACCTCTTCTGTATAAAAAGGAGAATCATTTATACTACAAAATAGGTTATTCACTTTATTATTACTATAATCTATATCAAAAATTATATCCATACAACAATCTGGAATCACAATATTGTTTCTATCCCCCTCTTTAGTTATTTCCTTATTTCTATAAGGCACTGGACTTCCCCAAAAGCATCTTATATATGGCTTTAAAGTATCACATGGCTCAACTTCTCTATAATTATCTGATTTATTTATTATATTATTAGTTATGGGTTTAAATAAGTCTGATAGCTCTTTCATTTGTTCCACCACTTTATAATAATTTATTTTTATTTTTGTTAATAATCGTACTAATATTATAACATTATTTCTAATATTTAGAATAAACTTTATCTATTAAAATCTTTAATAGATAAAGTTTATAAAAAGTGTTAGTGCGCTTAATTTATTACTAGAATTAAATGTAATTAAGTGTTAATATATTCATATATTTTACAAATAGCATATATTGAATTGTACTAACTACATTACAAATATTATTTAGTTATAAATGAAAGGAGTATAAAATTTTATCTATTTTAAGATTAAAACAAAGGTTATAATTACTAATAATTTTGGGGAGGGATTAATTTTGAAAGGCATAAAAAAAATAATATGTATATGTTGCTCTTTAATTGTTATAACATCACTTGTGGGTTGTAATGGTGTTAAAGACAAGTCCTCTAGCTTAAGTGATATAACTAGCATAAAATTCAAAGATTTTTCAAAGGATATTTCTGAAGATAGGATATATAGCACTATAGAGAAACTTTCAGCAAAGGATGATGCTAGAATAACCGGGTTTGATGGAGAAAAGGATGCAGCATCATATATTTCTAAAGAGTTTAAAGACATGGGACTTAGTGTTGATGAACAAGAGTTTCCTGTAACCGCATTTAAATGTAATGATGTAGAAGTAAAAATAGATATACCTGAAAGTAAAGTTATTGAATCTAAGGCTTTAACCTTTAGTAAAGAGACTCTAAAGGAAGGCTTAACTTCAGAAGTCGTCAATGGATATATGGGAACACAAACTGATTTAGAGAAAGCTAAAGTAAAAGATAAACTTGTTATTATTCAACGTGGTGGTGATACATTTAAAAATAAAACTGAAAGAGCTACTGCAATGGGTGCTGTAGGTGTTATATTTTTTGATCCTAATAGCGAAGAACCTCTATCAGCTACTCTAGTTGAACCTACAAAAATACCAGCTGTTACAATATCTAAAGTTGATGCAGAATATCTTAATTCAACAATAATAACCTCAAAAAAAGGCCTTAAAGCCACACTAAAGGTTGATAGTCAGTGTATAGATAGTAAATCAAAAAATATTATTGCAACATTAATATCTAAAAAGAAAGATGCTAAAACCTTAATAGTTGGAGCTCACTATGATGGAGTAGATACCCCAGCTGCAAATGACAATGCTTCAGGTATTTCTACTGTAATGGAATCAGCAAGGATTTTATCCAAGAAAAACCTTGATTGTAATATTAAATTTATTGCATTTGGTGCTGAAGAAATAGGTTTAGTAGGCTCAAATTATTATGTTCAATCTTTAAATAGTGATGATTTACAAAATACTATTTCAATGATAAATGCTGATATGGTTGGTATCGGTGATAACTTATGTGTTTACACAATGGATAGCTCTAAGGATTCTTTAACTGCAGATTTAGCAGTAAGTTGTATGAATAACTTCCAATATGATAATAGTAGAGATGAAAGTAATAGAAGTGATCATGTAGCTTTTGAAGCAGCTGGTATACCAGTGGCATATTTTGAATATGGCCCATTTGTTGACTACCATACAGATAAGGATACCGCTGATAAGATCAATAAAGAAAACTTATCTAATACATGCAACGTAATCACATCTTTATGTAATGAAATTGGTAATAATCCAGAAAGATTCTCAAAATAAGAAATAAAAATGAAATCTTATATCTTATATAAAAAAAAGAACTTAAGTAACATAATACTTCTAATGTAATATTCCTATGGATAATAATAAACAAGTCAATGCAATTGGAACGGATAACTCTCTCTAATAAAATAAGGCTCTATAAANNTTTATAGAGCCTTATTTTATTTAGAACTAACCTTTTCAAATCCTGCTATTCCAATAGCTCCTGGACCACTATGAGATGTAATTACACATCCTGCTTGAATCCATATAATCTTTCTAAATCCCTCTTCTTTAGCAATTCTCTCCATGTTATGTTTTATAGATTCATCAAGACCCAAAGAATAAATAAGATATAATTGCTCTTTATCAAAATTGTATCTCTTAATATATTCTCTCATATACTTATCAGCAACACTAACCATTTTCCCACGAAACTTTTGTGTTGAAATTAACTTTCCATCTACAATTTCAATGAGGGGTTTTATTAGTAGTAAAGCTCCTCCCAAGTATGCAGCATTGGATACACGCCCTCCAGCTCTCAGATATGCAAGATCACCAGGGATAAAAGATACCCTGGCTCTTGCCACGTAATCCTGAATTTCTTCAATTAAATTAGTTATCATTATATTGGGATGTTTTTCTATGATTTCAGCTGCTCTTAAAACAATTGATCCTTGACCACCAGTGACATTTAAAGAATCAACATGATAAATATCTTCCATTCCTTCTGAAGCAATAAGTGCATTTTGATAAGCACAAGAGGCTTTAGATGTATATCCAATATGAAGAATAATACAACCTGGATTTTCATCTTTTATTTTTTTAAATAAAATATGAAATTCTTCTGGATTAGTTGCTGAAGTGGATGGTATTTTTTTAGTTTTTTTATAATAATCATAGACTTCTGTTACAGGTATTGAACCATCTAAATAAGATGAGTCTCCCATTATCACGTGCATGGGGATAACCTGAATATTATGTAATGTGGCTAAATCTAATGGAATATCAGCTCCACTCTCTGCTAAAATAATTATTTTTTTCACAAGTTTACCTCCATAAAATTCATAACATTTTTCATTTGTATAATTTACTGAAAAAGCTTCGTTAAATTTCTAAGATAAAGTTTTATTAATAATTTATTCGCATATTCCTAGAAATTCTACTAAGAACTTAGATACTTATATTTTACACACAATAATCCAGAAACATTCAAAATAAGTGAAACATAAAATCTTAAATCTTAAATCTTATAATTGACTTATCTTTATTTTAGCATATGCTCCCAATGATATTGTTGTTGATTCTTTGTAATAAAATACTCATTAAGTCTATCCTCTAACATTACTTTAACCATCCTATCAAATCCATGGGCAAGATTTAATAAATGAAGTTTATCTATATCATGCCAAAATACATGACCTTCTTCACCATGCTCTATTAAATCTCCCTGATATGAATCAGTTTTAAAAAGAAAAACCATATACCTTTTATTATCTTCTGACCTATACCAATCTTTAATACCGCAAATTTCTAAATTATTTACTACTAGTCCAGTTTCCTCATCAACTTCTCTGATGGCTGAATCTACAATAGACTCACCCTTTTCTACATGTCCCCCTGGAAAAGCTATACCAGTCCAATTTCCTTTAATGCGGTTTTGAACAAGAACTTTATTATTTAATTTATCCATTATCATAACCATATTTGTTAGTTCTACATTCTCCATATATTACACCTCTTAAATGCAATTTATATTTTTTATTTTATACCAGAAGCTTTTTTACTTCTTCTTCTTTTTCAAACAGTATACATCCACCCTTATGTTCACCAACAAGCATTTCTGCTGCACTTAATTTTTTAAATAAAGGTGATTGTAATGCATCTAACAAGCTAGAGTTTTTTAAACTTGTATCAGAAAAAGGTGAAAATGGACATGGTTCTACTCCTCCACTTGTGTTAATATGAAAGAAACCTCTTCCAGCAGCAAGACATCCCCCTGAATGTTTTTCATCGCCTGGAAAAGAAATAAAAATCATATCTTCATAAATTTCTCTAAGATGAGCTTGTTCACTTTCAAGATAGTTCCTTTCTTTATCAGTTGGTGCTAAATCTTTAGTTGAATCAACTACTGGTACATATTCTACAAAAATTACTAACTTGCAACCTCTGTTATATAATTCTGCTATAAACTCTTTACTAGTCACATTATAGATATTTTCTGTGGTAACAGTTATAGAAGCTCCATATAATATTCCTTTAGATTTAAGTGAATCTATTTTATTTATGAGAAGTTCATAGGTTCCTTTACCTCGTCTAGCATCAGTTTTGTTCTCATCACCTTCAATACTAATAACAGGCACAAGATTTCTATTAGCATCCAATAGCTTAATATATTCTTCATCAAGGATAGTCCCATTTGTGAATATAGGAAAAATAATTTCTTTAATTTGAGACGCTTTTTCTATAACATCCTTTCTCATTAAAGGTTCTCCACCAGCTAGTAATATAAAAGAAATTCCAAGTTCTTTCCCCTGTTTAAATATATCTTCCCATTGATCACTTGTCATTTGATCTTTATTTGATTTTTCACCACAGGTATTATTGGCTCTTGCATAACACCCTTTACAAAAGAGATTACAGCTACTAGTGATGCTTGAGATTAGGAAAGGTGGAATATGTTGTCCTTTTTCTTCAAAGTTTTTTCTTCTTTTAGCTGCTTTTTTGCTTTCTAAAATATATTTCATAATGAACTTTGATTCTTTAGGGTTTTGAAAAGAAGCCTTCATTGCACCCTTTACAATGCTTTCTACCCCTTCATTTAAATAGTTAACTAAACTAAACTCTGTACCCATTTTAATGCCATCTCCCTATAAATTATTTATTTAATTTACCTTATATCAATATCAAGTATTCTTTAATATTCACAAATCACCTTACTTTTAGTATGGTAAATTCTAATTAAATACATTATATCATTATATAGTAAAACCCATATCATATAATTATGTTATAATATAAGAATTAATGAAATTATTTACACTTTAACTATGATAATTTAATTGTGAGGTAAATATGAGTACTATAACTAAAACAGATATAGTTAATACACCAGTAAGTATTAACTTTAAGACTATTGATATGGATACAAACAATAAAAATGTAATTAAAAATGAAATTATTAAAGCTAGTGAAACTGGTTTAGTAAATAGCTTAATCCATTCAAATTTAGCTTTAGCACCAAAGTTAATAGTAAATGACTATTCAAAAGGTAGCAAAGTTTTAAATGAAATAATCTCTGAATTAACAAAATGTAAAGAGTTTTTTATATCCGTTGCCTTTATTACAAGCAGTGGCATAACACCCTTACTAGAAACCTTCAAATACTTAAATAAAAAAGGTATTAAGGGTAAAATTTTAACTACGGATTATCTTAATTTCAGTGAGCCTAAAGCATTAAGGAAGCTACTTGAGTTTCCAAATATTGAAATTAAGCTATATAGTAAAGAAAACTTTCATACTAAAGGATATATATTTAAATATGAAGATCACTATAAATTAATTGTAGGAAGTTCGAATTTAACTCAATCAGCATTAACAAAAAATAAGGAATGGAATTTAAAAATTTCTTCTTTAGAGACTGGTTCCTTAACTGAAAATGTTATTGATGAATTTCAGGAGCTTTGGAAGGATGCTGATGACCTAACTTTAAATTGGATAGAAACCTATGAAGATATTTATAAAAAGCAAATTGAATACGCAAGAAAAAGTAATATTCCTCGTATAGCACAATATAAGCTTAAGCCAAATAAAATGCAAGTAGCTGCTATTCAAGGATTAAATAGAATTAGGGAAAATGGTGCAGATAAAGCTCTGTTAATTTCTGCTACTGGTACTGGTAAAACCTATCTATCTGCTTTTGAGTTAAGAAATTATAATCCTAAAAGAGCTCTATTTATAGTACATAGAGAACAAATAGCCAATCAAGGTTTAAACAGCTTTCAAAATGTGTTTGGCGATACTCGAAGCATGGGAATTCTCTCCGGAAACCGAAAGGAAGTTAATAAAGACTTTGTCTTTTGTACAGTCCAAACACTATCAAAGGATGATGTACTTCAAAGTTTTAGCAAAGATGAATTTGATTATATTATCATCGATGAAGTTCATAAGGCAGGAGCTAATAGTTATCAAAAGATAGTTGAATATTTTAATCCTAAATTCTTACTTGGCATGACGGCCACCCCAGAAAGAAGTGATGAATTTGATATTTTTAAAATGTTTAACTACAACATTGCCTATGAAATACGTCTTCAACAGGCCTTAGAAGAAGATTTACTTTGTCCATTCCATTATTTTGGTGTATCTGATATTAGTGTAAATGGCATGGAATTAGAAGAAAAATCAGACTTTAGAACTTTAGTAGCTGAAGAAAGAGTTAATCATATCATTGATAAAATTAATTTTTATGGATATTGTGGTGAAAGAGTAAAGGGGTTAATATTCTGTAGTGATAAAAAGGAAGCCATTCAGCTTTCAAATATATTTAATACTCGCGGTTATAAAACAGTAGCCTTAACTGGAGAAAATACTCAGGATGAAAGAGAAGCAGCAATTCAACGTTTAGAGCAAGAAGAATTAAATAACTCTCTAGATTATATTTTCACAGTTGATATATTTAATGAAGGTGTAGATATACCTGCTATTAATCAAGTTGTTATGTTAAGACCAACTAAGTCAGCTATAATTTTCGTTCAACAATTAGGTAGAGGTCTTAGAAAACATAATTTCAAAGAATATGTTGTTATTATAGACTTTATAGGAAACTATAACAGCAATTTTTTAATTCCCATTGCCTTATCTGGAGATAGAACCTTTAATAAAGATTCCATTAGAAAATATGTTATGGAAGGAACAAGAATAATACCTGGTTGTTCAACTATTAATTTTGATGAAATATCTAAAAAGAAAATATTTGAGTCCATTGATAAAGCTAACTTTAATGATATTAAGCTAATTAAAGAAAGTTATAATAATCTTAAGCAAAAGATTGGTAGAATACCAAGTTTAACAGATTTTGATACTTATCAATCTATTGACCCTTTAAGAATATTTGATAATAAAAGCCTGGGTTCATACTATAAATTCTTAAAAAAATATGAGAAGGACTATGCTATAGAACTTAATAAGTCTGAAGAATTATTTATTGAATTCATCTCTAAAAAGCTAGCTTCTGGTAAAAGAATTCATGAACTGCTTATGCTTAAGCTTGCTATTAACCATGGAACCAATCTAATTCATAGACTAAAAAAAGAGCTAAAAGATGATTATAATATAGACTTTAAAACTATCACTGAAACCAATGTAGTTAATATTCTTACAAATGAATTTTCCACTGGCTCTGGTAAAAAAACATATGGAAAATGTATTTTCTTAGAAGAGTCAGATTCTGATTATAGAATTTCTAAATCCTTTAAGAATCATCTTGAAAATAGGGATTTTAAATATATAGTTGAGGAATTAATCCATTTTGGAATGGAAAGATATAAAAAATTCTATAGTAAAAGTTATTTGAATACTAGTTTTCAGTTATATCAAAAATATACCTATGAGGATGTTTGTAGATTACTTCAGTGGGAAAAAGGTGAAGTTGCACTTAACATTGGTGGATATAAATATGATAAAACTACTAAAACTTATCCTGTATTTATCAACTATGAGAAATCTGAAGATATTACCCACACTATTAACTATGAAGATAGATTTCTATCTCCTTCTCAGTTAATCGCTATATCAAAATCAGGTAGAACAATAACTTCTGATGATATTGTACAAGCTTATAAAGCTGAAGAAACCGGTGTTGAAATGAGCTTATTCGTGAGAAAAAATAAGGATGATAAAATTTCAAAAGAATTCTACTTCCTTGGGAAAATTAAAGCTGTAGGAACACCTGTCCAATTTATTATGAAAAACACTAATAAAACAGCTGTAGAAATTAAATATCAACTAATTACTCCTGTAAGGGAAGATATTTATGAATACATTACTTCATAAAAAAATGGACTTAGCAAAGTAAACTAATTTGCTAAGTCCCTTTTCTTACATATTCTTAAGAGCATCAATGACTAAAACATCCGCTGGAATCCACTTTTGATTATCTAATTCATCAAAGGAAATCCACATAGCATCATTATGAGCATTTAGATTTAATTTTCCACCAGAAATTTGGCAGATAAAACAATGCATGATAAGATGAAAATTAGGATAATCATACTCTACTGTAGTTAAAAAATCTGATATTCTTATATCTAATTCTAATTCTTCCTTTATCTCACGAATAAGCGCTTCTTCTTTTGATTCACCAATTTCTATTTTCCCTCCAGGAAATTCCCACATATCAACAAAGTCACCATATCCCCTACGTGTAATAAATATTCTATCATTATGCTTTATTACTGCTGCTACTACTTCTATTGTCTTCATTTGTTCCCCCTCTTTTACTATGTTTTTTTGTAAATACTAATCTACTTTTATTATATAATTAAGTTCGTCTATTTTTCTATACTCTAGCTTTTTATTATATTTCTTAAATTCATTTTCTAAAAAATCAATATGTGAATAATGCTCATCCTCTATTTCTTCTAATTAATATTATTCTAAACTTTTGTCTAGGATTAAAGTCAATAAAAATAGCTAGTAAAATTAAATTAATTTTACTAGCTATTTTATATTAGGTTCCACAATAGGTTCTATATGGACAAGATGATGGTTCCGGCAATATAGTGTAATAATCTAGTTCTCTAGAGTGATTATATGGTTCTGAGAGAGCATCTAATAATCTCTCCATAACACTATAATCTCCTTGATTTACCGCAGCTTCTAGTGCTTCTTCTACCCTATGGTTACGTGGAATTACCGCTGGATTACTTCTCTCCATAAGCTCCCTTGAAGAAATTTCCGATTCTTCTTGTCTCATCAATCTCTCTTGCCATCGCTTATACCATTTATCAAATTCCTCTTTGCCAAAGAGTATATTATCCTCTATCTTTCCACTAGTCAATACACGGAAGGTATTGGTATAATCTGCACCATACTTTTGCATAATACTTAAAAGTTCCTCAACTAAAGCTTCATCATCAACTTCTTCATTAAAAATTCCAAGTTTTGCTCTCATTCCTCTAATCCAATTATTCTTATACAAATCAGCAAAATGTGAAACTTCTTTTTGTGCTAGCCTTAATGCCTCATTCTCATCAGTGTGTAACAATGGTAACAGAGTCTCCGCAAATCTGGCAAGATCCCATGCACCAATATTAGGTTGATTACCATAAGCATATCTACCCTGAATATCAATAGAACTAAATACAGTAGAAGGATCATAGGCATCCATAAAAGCACATGGCCCATAATCAATTGTTTCTCCACTAATTGTTACATTATCAGTATTCATTACACCATGAATAAATCCAACTAACTGCCATTTTGCAATAAGCTCAGCCTGCTTTCTAATTACTTGTTGAAGTAATAAAAGGTATGGATTTTCTTTATCCTTTACTTCTTGAAAATGTCTTTGCAAAGTATAATCAGCTAAAGCTCTAAGTTCTTCAACGGTACCCCATTTTGATGCGTATTGAAATGTACCAACACGAATATGACTAGCTGCTACACGAGTGAGAATTGCACCAGGTAACTGTATTTCTCTCATTATTGACTCACCAGTTGTAACCACAGCTAAACTACGAGTAGTAGGAATACCGAGTGCATTCATTGCTTCACTTATGATATATTCCCTCAGCATTGGACCTAGTGATGCTTTTCCATCACCTCCTCGTGAATATGGAGTTCTACCTGAACCCTTAAGCTGAATATCAACTCTCTCACCTAAGGGAGTAATATGCTCACCTATGAGAACAGCTCTCCCATCACCTAACATGGTGAAATGTCCGAATTGATGTCCTGCATATGCCTGAGCAAGAGGCATAGCTCCTTCTAGAACCTTATTCCCTGCAAGTATATCCACTCCATCAATGCTTTGTAATGCTTCAGCATTTAATCCTAAAGATTTTATTAGTGGATAATTTATCATAACTAGTTTAGGTGACGGTACATGACTCGGTCTTTGCATTGCAAAAAATTTTTCTGGAAGTCCAGCATAACTGTTTTCCAAGTTGAATCCTGTATCTATTAATACTTTTCCTTCTTTCATCCTGTCCCCTTTTCTTTTTTGTCTTAACACAAAACAAAAATAGCTAATTTTATTATTTTATATATATGAACTTCTATAATAACTAAACTCTTTTTAGTTTATACTTTTAATAATTATTTATTCTAATATGTTATTCATTAAATACTTATGTCTTTGTTTACTATTGAAATATCAAATTAAATCTACCTATCTTAATATAGAATAAAAAGCAAAAAAGATGCTTCATCCTAAGATGATTAGCATCTTTTACCTTAATTTGAACTGTTTGTATAATCCATCTACTAAGGCATCATTACAGTATCAATTACATGTATAACTCCATTTTTAGCCATAATATCAGTAATTATAACTTTCGCACCATCAATAAATACTGAATCACCCTTAACCTCAATTTTAGCATTCTTTCCATTTGCCATGGTTATTTCCTTGCCATTTAATTTAGCAACATCTGCAGCAGTAGCTTTACCTTTGAAAACATGATAAGTTAGAATATCTGTAAGCACATTTTTGTTTTCTGGTCTTAATAGCTCATCAATTTTTCCTGCTGGAAGTTTTGAAAATGCGTCATCTGTAGGTGCAAACACTGTAAATGGACCTTCACTCTTTAGGGTATCAACTAATCCGGCTGCCTCTAAAGCTGCTGTTAAAGTTTTAAATCTGCCATCACTTGTAGCTATATCCACTATGTCCTTTGGTTCCGCCATTTCTTTCATGGTATCACTTTGAATATGTAAAATACTCTGTGCACTTGCCACTAAAGGCATTTGGATAATAAATACCATGATTGCTAATGCTACAATAATTTTAATTTTTCTTTTCATAATCATTCTCCTTTACTATTTGGGTTAGTGTAAAATTTTTACACCCTCTTTTAAAATTTGTAACTTTTATTCCATTTAAGTTTGCCCATTAACAATCTAGATTATTCTAAATAAATATAAACGTACTTAATTAATATCTCTCTGAAATAAGTTCACATAAAAAATATAGTAGCCCCAACCTAAATTGAAAGCTACTAATTTTTATCATTTATATACTATTTTTATTTCATTTAATATCTATAAATAATATGTTTCTATTCATTAAATACTAATCTCATGGCTAGAAAGTCATAGTCATTTCCTCTTATTGTATTAACAAATTCTTCAATAACTTTAAAGCCTAATTTCTCATATACTTTAATAGCTCTGTTATTGAACTTTGCAACTATTAAATCAATATAATTAAATTTATATTTTTCTCTTCCATAATCAATTATTGATTTTGCAAACTCTACACCAAAACCTTTTCCAGTAAGCTCTGGCCTCATTTGCAACCCTACGCATAAAATTTCTTGNNTGAACAATTCCCTACTAGCTTGTTGCTGTCATTATAAATTGAAAAATTATCATCTGAATCAACAAAGCTTTCTATCCACTCCATTTTTTCTTTTTGTATATCATTATCATAGAATGAATATTTTCCGTCATATTTCCAAGTTAAAATATCATCTATATCACTTTTTGTAGGTACTCTAAATTCTAATTTCATATTATCTTCGCCTCCTAATTAATATAATTACTTTAGCAAAGACTACTTGAAAATTATTTTAACATGCTGTAATTCAATTTCTTCATAGCAGCCTTTGCTATGAAAATAAAAATATTTTTAAAGAAGGATATTTCATAAAAATCACTCCTATCGTATCATTTTAGGTTTGAATTTGTTAAATTATATCTAATTATAATATTAGCAATATTATGCTTACAAGTCAAATTATTCATATTATAGTTTTTATAATTACTAGGATGATTATACATGATACAATAGCCTACTTTGCACTTCAACACCTCTTTTACTAAATCCTCAATTACTATTGCTTTCTTTTATGACATAAGATTCCTAATACTAAACACATTATTCTTTAACAAACTCCCTCAGCCTAAAGCTACCTGCTGTAAAGAACACAATAGACATTAAAAATATAATTAAGATAGGAACAATAATTTCCCCTGTATTTATTATTCTCAGTAGCCATGTAAATGGTGATATTACACTGATTTTACTTATTATTTCTGGAACATTATCAAAGCTATCTAATTCTGATCCAAACATACCCAAACCAAAAGCAGCTATTCCAAAAACAACTGTAGATAGACTTGCTAAGGTTACATTTTTAATCCATCTTGTTACTACTACAATAATAGATGTTGTAACTAAACTACCTAGAAATATAATCATTACTCCTTGAGGAATATTGTTGTTAGGAAGCTTTAATACGAAGGTTAATATTATAAAAGCTGAACAACTTAAAACTCCTTGGATTATAAAGGATGAAATAAATAAACTACCTAAAATAGTTATATCTGAATTACTAGTAGCTATGGTTCTTTTTAATACCTTTTGCTCTCTAAGTTTAATTATTTCTCCTGCAATAACAGATCCACCTATCATCATAAAATAACATAGCATTAATACAGTCATCTTATAGTCCTCTTTACTGTCTACTTCTTTATCTACAATAACTGCAGTGGTAGAATTTGTGCTTAGCCCCTCACTTACTTCTTCCTCAACAACTCCAGATACATAGCTCGTTATAATATCTTCTGCTATTATTGAGCCACTAGCAGCCTCAGTTCTATAACACTTAATTTTAGGAAGCTCTCCATTACCTAATAACTCTTGAAAATTATCGTCTATAGCATAAATTGCTCCTAATTTATTTTCTCTAAGCAAATCGAAATTATCTTCTACCTCTCCCTCTAATGTACTTATATCATATTCTTCCCTTAACCTATCAATTACTTCAGTAGAGTAACTTGAATTACTTTTATCTATAATTCCTATACTTCCTAGTCCCTGACCTAAACCTCCACCATTTATAACTAAAATCATAACAACAGGAAATATTAAGGTCATTATTAACATAAATGGACTTTTTAATTGTCTTTTCATATTAACTAATACTAATCTTACTAAGCGCATACCTTTTTCCTCCCCTGAATTACTGCTTTAATTATTGCTGCAGAGTATATAATAATTGACATTACAAATATGATTAATATCCATTTACCACAGCCTTCTAAATTTCCATTTAAATTATATAGATTAAATGCATTGTTTAAATAATGTGTTGGCGTTAGTAATGCAATTTTATTTCCTTCACCCGTAAATATTTCTCCACTTATTAAGGGTAAAGTAAAAATTATGGTTCCTATTATTTTCCCATATTTAGGACCAAATATAGTAGATATACTTTTAGATATGGATACTACTAATATAGTTCCCAATAACACTAACAACATTAAATCTAAAATATTTCCCCTAAAGCTTATTCCAGCTACTCTAAAGAAAATTACATATGCGCTGATTATTATAAATACATATACTATCAAAGCTATAGTCTCATAAAAAAGATATTGTAATTTTGTTATAGGAGTTGCATTAATTCTTTTATCTAGATTTATACTAATATCCGCATATCCCCCTTGAATCATAGTAAATATAAGCATGGTGATTACAAATCCAATCATAGATGCTGATATTTTTTCATAGGGATTATTTGTATTTACAGTATCTATTGTGATACCTTCAATTACAGATGACTCCTTAATCTTATTTAAACTCTCCATATTTCCACCAGCTCTAGATACATATAAACTTTGATGATATCTATCTAGAATTACTTTTAAAGTGTCAGTAGACATTCCCATGCCTTCTACTTTTTTATTAATAATTATATCTCCCTTATTTAAAGATAAAACATTTTTCTCATATCCTTTTTTTATTACTAATTCCACATCTGGTTTTTTATCTACTATACTTACAACCTCTTTCAAATCATCACTGTCTAAAAGCTCTATAAGCCTTTTTGAGGTTTCTGTATTGTCTTCATCAACAATTTGAACATTTAATGCCTTAAGTTTTAATGGATTTTCATGGTTCAAATTTTGAAAAAATGCCATAAAACACGCAAGTAAAATAGGAAATAAGATAAAATATGCTATGGTAACTACTCCATTTGCAAACATACCTTTAAGGGTAGTTTTCACATAATATAACGCCTTCATAGCTCTTCCTCCTAATCTCTCAAAGTTTTCCCTGTTAATGATAAAAATACATCTTCAAGTTTTGCTTCTTCATAACTAATCTTCTTTATACTAACACTTTCTTTCTCTAATAAAGAAAGTACACTAGCAAGCTTAAACTTTGAATCAATAGTTAAAATAAGTACACTATCCTTATCTGATACCTTATCGATTCCCTCTATATCTCTTAACTTCATTATTGTTTCTCCACTTATCTCCTGAGTTTCAATAATTACCTTATTATTCGAGAATACTGAAGCCTTAATCTCCTCTCTGTCTCCATAGGATACTTCTTTTCCTAAGTCTATTATAAATACCCTCTTACAAAGCTCTTCAATTTCCTCCATATAATGAGAAGTATAAATTACTGTAGTGCCCCATTCCTTACATATATTTTTTATAAAAGAAAATATATGATTTCTTGATTGTGGATCTACACCAACGGTAGGCTCATCTAATATTAAAACTCTTGGATGATGCAGAATTGATACTGCAATATTTAGTCTTCTTTTCATTCCACCTGAAAACTTCTTAACCTTTTGCTTTTTAGTATCCTCTAATCCAGTTACCTTAAGTGCTTCTGATATTCTTTCCTTCAAAAGTTTCCCCTTTAATCCATATAAAGCTCCAAAGAACTCTAAATTATCATAGGCGTTAAGGTCCTCCATTAGAGATAACTCCTGTGGAACATACCCCATACATTCCTTTGCCTTAATTGTATCCTTTAAAATATCATATCCACATATTCTAATAGTACCACTATCCGGAGTTAATAAACTTGTCATAATATTTATTAAAGTTGATTTACCTGCTCCATTAGGTCCAATGAATCCAAATATCTCCCCTTCTTTTACTCTATAGCTAATATTATCTAAGACTAGCTTGTCGTTAAATCTTTTTGTTATATTTTCTACCTCTATAATACACATAAAATTACCCCCTTAGACTTATCTTACTATTATAATAAGATATTTCCAGGGGGATAGCCATAACTTAAAGTCACTATATAAATGACTTAAGTCACTATTTTATTTTAATAAAACTGGTATTAAGAATAAGCACCAATCGTATGATATATGAACAAGGAAAGATATCCAAATATTTTTTGTTTTTACATATGTGAATGTTAGAATTAATCTAGCAACACTAATTCCTAAAACTGACTGAATAAGATTCCAACTATAAGTTGGCAAATGTAAAGCCCCAAATATCACAGCTGAAATAATCCAAGCTAAAACTACTGCTTTTTTCCTAGAAGTTTTCAAAACTTTAGTAAAAAACTGTAGGATAACTAAAAATGGAATAATAGTAATTAATTCTTCTCCTAGCAGCATTGGAATTGTTCTCAAAAAAAGTAAAATATTTTCATGTATTGAATTAGTTTGAACACTTATTCCTACCGGATTTGCATTAGCTCCAAAATACTTTGCCATTATAACTCCACTTATCATAGCATATATTATACTAACTGCAAGAGCAATAATTACTACCTTCATATCTTTAAAGTAAATTTTTCTAAAGAGTTTAGTCCAGTTTGAATCAACAACAAGGATAAGGGCAGCTAACGGAAAAGCTAAATTTATAAAAGCTTGTAATGAACTAGGTATTTGTACCCAGTAAAAAAATAGTACACTCCCAATGGATATAGCTAAAAGAAATAACCCTTTCATAAATGTTATAACGCTTGGTTCACTATTATAAAATGGAAAATCATCATTTTTATTTTCAAATCTAAAAAAATCAGTTTTTTTCATATTAACATTCTCCTTTTTCGTAAAATTTTAAGTCAATAGCTTAGATTTCATAATAAAGAATATAATATCTTAATTATCTTTGTTTATGCATCAATTCTTCTCTCGCTATTCTGATTTTTAACATGTTATACAATAAACTAGTTTGTTATTAAATCTATCTATTATGTTCTTCCACTTCTATAATGCTCATAAAATTACCTCCTAGATTTATCTTAATTTTATAATAAGATATTCCTAGAGGGATAGCTATAACTTAAAGTCATTATATAAATGACTTAAGTCACTATTCCATTTTTGAAAGCAAAAATTGCAATTTGTGTTCTATCCCTAAGCTTTAGCTTTGATAGTATATTAGTAATATTATTTTTAATTGTTCCTTCTGATAAAAATAGCTCTTCTGAAATCTCTTTATTTGTTAGTCCTTTAGCTATTTCTTCTATTATCTTAATCTCTTTCTCCAAAAGTCCATACTTATCTATATTACTTTTAATTACTCCATTACTTCCCATCATTTCTAAAGCCACATCAGGATGAACTACCATATTACCTTTATAAGCTGTCTTTATACCTCCATAAATTACATCATGGGAACTATCCTTAAGCATATAGCCAAAAGCTCCATACCTCATAGCTTCTTGGATATACTCCTTATCCTTGAAGGTAGTAAGAATTACAACCTTTATTTTTGTAAACTGTTCTTTAATAAGTCTTGTTCCCATGACTCCATCACAAGTTTTCATTCTTATATCCATAAGAACAACATCAACATCAGTGGTTTTACAAACTTCCAAGGCCTTATATCCATTTTCAGCTGTTCCAACAACCTCAATATCCTCAAATATCGAAAGCATAGTCTTTAAACCTTCTCTTATTAATTTTTCATCATCTACAATCAAAAGTTTAATCTTATTCATATCTATACCTCCACTTCCCTTTGAACTATGACCTTAACAAAAAAACCATTATCTTTACTAGATTTCATATGAACTATACCGTCTAATTCCGATACTCTTTCTCTTATACTTTTAAGTCCAACTCCACTTTCTACAATGTTATCTGTTCCTATGCCATTGTCACTAAGGGACATTACAAAGTCATCATCCGTAAAGTTCATAATAACCTTAACCATAGTTGCCTTTCCATGTTTTAAAGAATTTGATAAAACTTCTTGAATTATTCTGTATAAATGACTAGCTTGCTTAGTTGATAAATTCCAATCACCTTTTGATATAATAATTTTAACTTCTACTCCAGACATCCTTTCAAAGTTTTTACATACTTCCTGAAGCCTTAAAATCCCTTGATAATTATCATATTCATCCGGCTTTAACTCTCTTACCGCTTTCTTAACATCTTGGAAATTTTCACTAATAAATGCCCTTAAACTTCCTAACATATCCTTCATATAACTATTTTCTTTCTCAGCAATAGCTTCCATTGCAGATAGCTGAATAATAGCAGTAGATAGCGTATGTCCAACACTATCATGAATGTCTCTTGATATTCTATTTCTTTCCTTTAATAAAGTTAATTCCTCAATGGATTGTATGTACCCTTCAAGCTCCTTATTTGCCTCTATAAGTTTTTCATCTGAAACCCTAAGCTTATCATAAAGCTGCTGTGCTTCCACCTTAGTACTGCAAAGTCTTGATATATAGCTTAAAAGAATAAAAAATATCCCAAGCAAAACAAAATTAATAATACCGTCTTCAATAGGTATACTAAACTTAGGGTAAATTCCAATAAATAAAATTAAAAGGCATAATCCATACTTAACTATTTTATTTTTCAACGCAAATAAATCTATACATACCCCTATTAAGTAAAAAATAATAGTTCCACCAAAATTTAATTTTGCCACGGGTATAAATACCAACTCAATTATTATTGAAAGAATAATATTTCTCTCTTTTTTAAAATAAAATATTCTCAAATGATTATTTATAATAAATAAAAGCAGGAAAATTAAACTTACTATTCTCTTATTTTCTGCTCCCACTAATAACTGAAAAGTTAGTATGAAAAATGATATATATCTCATTAACAATAGCTCTTTACTCTTTACCATAACACTCTCCTAATACATTTATTCTATATATCTTTATTTAATCCTAAATTACAGAAAATTACTAGGGTATTTTTAGGTAACGTCCGCTGTTGATATCCCCTTTTTGTATTATTGCTTTTAATATAACTTATATACTTGTATAAATTATCAATTTCACCTTATAACAAATATTTTTAAAGATTATTTACTAATATATTTATAAAAATCATCTTTATTCAAAGGTCTGCTATAGTAATATCCTTGAACTAAATTACAACCTATCAATTTTCAATTTATCTACATTATATTGTTATAATTTTCAATAGAAAAATAGATACGGCTAAAATTATTTTTATTGTCCTTGATAATATCATTTATTAATGTTGGTTTAACATTTAAAGTATAGGTGTAACGGGAGGATCGCTATTCTTCAAATAAGTAATAAGTACGTTTGAATTATCCTGATAAGCAAGCAAAACGTCAGCAGAACTTTTAATACCTTGACTCTGTAATTCTGTATTCAGCCAGTTTATGTCTTTACCTATTGTTTTCAAGTGACCCTCAAGTATTTCTCCATCAACAATAAGATTTATACACAGCCCCTTACATAGAGTTAGCATGTTCATATCCTTTGGTGTTAGTGGCTGATTGGATGACTTAAGCTGGATACTTAATTTTCCGCTTGTTTCCATGATCGCAAATTCAATAGCTGATATATCAAATACATTTTTTAATCTACACTCCTCTAATAAATCATTAATATTCATTTCAGCCTTTTTTAAGCCATTTTCAACAATTTTACCATTTTCAATTAAAATTGTTGGTATGCCGTCTAGAACTTTTCTTCCAAGATAACTTTTTAAACTAACAAAAGATAGAAGTATAGGGAAAATAGAATAAACAACCATACCTGTCAATCCTTTGATATATCCAATTGAATCATCTACTGCAAATGCTGCCGCTATCGAACCAATTGAAATACTCACAACATAATCAAAAAATGTTAGTTGCGAAATTTGTTTTTTCCCCATGATTCTAGTTAATACAAACAATATACTTACTGAAATCAGGGCTCTTAATGCAACTCTATATATTTCATGTATCATATTTACTCATCTCCTTACACCCTATATACTTTCCTTTACCAACTAGAATTTATACAGTATCATTTAATCACTTTTGTAGACGCAAAAATGGAAGATTCACTAGCTAATAAGCTGTTAATCTTCCATAGCTTTATTTATTATTTAAACATTTTAATTCTGCTGTTTAATTTCCAATTAAATAGTACTTATTATATTTTTATACATTTCATATTGTGATAATATTTATAATATAATAAAATGAAATCAATAGATTAACTATTTCTACATGTGGCTGAACTGAGTATTTAGGAATGTGCCAACAAACATATAATTAGTAGTCCTCTTTTATGAAAGCTTAAGTTAAATTTTCTCTAAAACAAAAGAATTTCAAGAAACTTATAGATTAGAAAAAATCAAATATAGAAGAACTGCTATAGTTTTGTTCTATAAATCTTCTGAGCTTAAACTTCTTGGATTTAACTAGAACTTAATAGCAAAGGCAAAAGCACCACTCCTGAAAAGAATAGTACTTTTGCCTCTTAAATTCATAATCTAAAAACCATAACTATTGGACTATTTATATTAAGTGAAAAATATCCAAATAAAATAATACTTTATCATTAGTTTTTTAAGACATGCTTTATGATATGAAAAATCAATCTTCTTTAATTATATTCTTACAGCATAAATAGGTAATGATAAAATATCCTCCATATATTACTATTAAAAAACCTGCTGTCATTATTATTGATGGAAGTATATTTGCCTTTCTAAAGGTTTGAAGTATAAGATTGCTCACCTGTATTCCGAATATGGAGTGTATAACTGCTAAAACCAATGGGAATGCAAAGAATACACCAATCTGCTTAAATATTGATTTATTAATCATCCTTTCATCTGCACCTAGTCTTCTAAGAATGCTATATCTCTTTATATTATCTGAGCACTCAGATAGCTCTTTTAAGGCTAAAATGGCAGCGCTAGAAATTAAAAATACTATACCTAGATATATTCCAAGGAATACAGCCATAGCTGCCCTGCATATACTCCTATCATTAATTGATATCTTAGTGTTAATGTACAATCCAGAATTCGGTGCATAGCTGTTACTGTGTAAATCTAAGATTTTATCCTGGATTTTTTGCTTATCCACCTTGTTGGTAGCATTATAGTTAGCAATTAAATAACTTCGATTTTTCATAGCCTTGCTAACTGCATTATCCGGTACAAGGATAATTCCCATATTCATCTTGTCTGAAGTCATAGTTATAAATCCATCCTCACAATGATCAAACTTAGGAGTGTATTTATGATTATCTATAGTAATTGTAGCTCCAGTCTTCAAGGCCTCATTTCTAATATTCACCATATTGTCATAATTACAAAGAACCATGTACTCATTATCTCCTAGCTCATACTGTGTCAATCCATAAAGCTTCGCCATCTCATTATAATCACTAATTTTTACTAACTCCTGTAGGTCTGAAAAATATAAGTCTGGAAAAATCTCCTCAATGCTAGAGAAAGTACTTCCTAGAGTATCCTTAAGGGTAACCTCCTCTGTTTTGTAGCTGTAAAATTCAAAGACATCCTTTAAATTATCTTTCACATTAAAATTCATCCTTGTTAATGTTTCTTCAATGGAAATTTTAGAATCCTCTATTTTTCCCTCAGTATATGGATTTCCATCACCATCTACATCTGCTGTTGATAAATCTGCCATCTTTTGAATCTGAATATCTACTGGAACGTTATGTCGTAAATTCTCCTTAGTAGCAGTGTTTACGGATACTGCACTAGAGAATATGCAAATAGTTAAAAATAGCATTAAGCATATAACTGTCATGGAAAATACCATTGTATTTATCTTGCTACTAAACTGTCTTATGGTAAAGCTATTAAGCTTTTTATAGTAAGAATTCTTCATAGACATTACAGCCTTTAATATAAAGCCTGATAAAGACCAAAAGATTAAAAAGGTTCCCACTACACCATAAATTATCTGCTTTGATACATCTGAAAATTCCACTAAGTTACTTGCTCCTGTTGTAACATTATAATAGGCATATCCAAGAAGCACTGTTGAAAACAAAAACACTATGACACATAGATATGGATTCTTCATTTTAACATTCTCTGACTTCTTATCTGCTTGAATTAAATCAATAAGCTTACATCTACTTACCTGTATTGTATTAAATATCATAACAATGATGTACATAATACCAAAATAAATAATAGTTTTCACCATAGCTGAAGATGAAAAAGTAAAGGTGAATTTACTCATATCTGCATCAAACATATTAGCTACAACAATAGACATAATCTGTGATAAAGCAATACCTATTCCAAGACCTATGACTAAGGATATTGCTCCAATGGAAAGAGTTTCAAAAAATAAGATTTTAGATATTCTTCCCTTGCTCATTCCTAATGTCATATATATGCCAAACTCCCTGTTCCTTCTCTTCATCAAGAAACTACTAGCATAAATTATCAAAAAGCCTAGGACGAATGAAACGAAGACACTTACTGATGATAATACATTATTAATCATGTGAAATGCTTGACTAGTTGATTTAGACATGGTAAGCATAATATTCTGACCATCAATGGAGTTAAAAACATAAAATATAGCTACTCCTAAAATAAGAGTAAAGAAGTATATTAGATAATCCTTAAAGCTTTTCTTTATATTTTTCAAGGATAGCCTAAATAACATCATTTGCATCCCCTCCAAGTAACGATACCATATCTATAATTCTATTAAAGAGTTCCTTTCTTGTGTCATTGCCTCTTATAAATTCATTGAATATCTTTCCATCCTTAATAAATATTACACGAGAAGCATAACTAGCTGTAAAAGCATCATGTGTAACCATGAGAATTGTAGCCTTTATATCCTCATTTAAATTTTTAAGTCTTTCTAACAACATCTTAGAGCTTTTAGAATCTAAGGCTCCTGTAGGCTCATCAGCTAAAATCAGCTTTGGATTTGTAATGATAGCTCTAGCACTTGCTATCCTCTGCTTTTGTCCTCCAGACATTTCATAAGGATATTTATTTAACACTTCAGTGATACCTAGCTTTTCCGCTACACTCTTAATCCTCTCTTCAATTTCCTTAAACTTTACATCCTGTATCTGTAGTGCTAAAGCAATATTTTCATAGGCTGTAAGGGTATCAAGAAGATTAAAATCTTGAAAAATAAAGCCCAGCTCCTCTCTCCTAAATCTATTTAGAGCATTTCCTTTAAGCTTTGTAATGTCCTCATTTTCAATAAACATATGACCACTTGTCACCTTATCTATAGTGGAAATTACATTTAGAAGTGTAGTTTTTCCTGAACCACTAGCTCCCATAATGGCAACAAATTCTCCCTTTTCAACCTCTAATGAAATATCATCAATAGCTTTAGTAAGATTAGACTTATTTCCATAATACTTACTAATGCCCTCAATTTTTAATACCTTTGACATTCTGTATCCCACCTTTCTTATATTGGATTCAATACTTCTCCTAACCCATAACAACCGTTTATCACAATATTAATTATATAAAAAGACTAGGTACATAAACATCGAAGTATATTACATTACCTTACGCCGCTGTAACCTATACTAAGGAATCTGAAAATAAATAATAAGTCAAAGATGGGAAGTATATTTTGAGTTAGACAAGGAAACAGGTTCCTTAGATAGTAGCACTATCTAAGGGTTGTGTTGACGCAGTATAAAACAAAATAGACGAGCATTCTGACTTATTTATTTTTTGAAGATACCTAATTCAAAACTTCATAATATTCATTATTGTTAAAGATAATTGATACTCTAGTAAACTGTTCCTTTACTGAGGCTATATCTATACTATGACCAAGCTTTTTACATAACTTCTGTGCTAGGTATAATCCCATTCCTGTAGAAGTTGAAACTAATCTTCCATTTTCCCCTGTAAAGGACTTTTCAAAGACCTTTGAAATATCTTTCTCGTTTATTCCAACACCATTATCTTCAATATATAAGGTACTTTGAGTCCCCTCCACTACAACTTTAAAGGATATACTTGGATATTTGTCACTACAATACTTAATACTGTTACTAAGTACCTGATTTATAATAAATTCAAGCCACTTACTGTCACTTAACACCTGTACCTCTGTATTTTCCATTTGAACTCTTATATTTTTCAAAATAAGAGTATCTTTATTCTTTTTAATCACAGTATTTATTATATCTTTAAGGTTGCATCTCTTTATTAGATAATCTTTCTCTGAATTTTCTCCTCTAGCAAAATATAAAACCTGCTCCACATAATTCTCTATACGTTGAAGCTGTTCTCCCACCTTTTTATTAGCATCAACCTTATTATTGTGTAAAATTAAAACACAACTAGCAATAGGCAACTTAACCTCATGAATCCAAAGCTCAATATATTCCTTAAAATCTCTTATACTTCTTTTGTACTCTTCAATATCCTCATTCATAGACTTATCTGTTTCATAAAGGAATTCACAAAGTAGCCTACCCTCTAAAAAGTTGGGCTTATTCACCATCTCAGTTATTAAATACTTCTTATCAAGACCTTCTAGTCTCCTTTGAAACTCATTATAAAAGGCTCTTTTACTTAAATAATCATAGACTATCATCGTTGCTCCAAAAATAAAAAGCACAATTGTAATAGATGTTATTAATGCTATTGGCACCTTGAACATTATGAGAAAAAATAATATAAGAACCATAAGAAATATATACATTAAAATAATTATAGCTTTATCACCTAAATAATCCTTTAGCTTCATATTAAAATGTACCCCTGCTCTCTTCTAGTTTCAATAACACCTTTAAGCTCTATACTTTCTAGCTTCTTTCTCAATCTTGTTATATTAACTGTAAGGGTATTATCATCAATAAATTTATCCTCTCCCCAAAGGTGATTCATAATTTGGTTCCTTGTAACAATTTCTCCCTGATGATTTAATAAGAAGTAAAATATACTCATTTCATTTTTTGAAAGCAATAACTGCTTATCACCATTCTCTAGTGTACTTTTTAATGTATTCACCTTAACACCTCTGTAGCTTTGGATATTATTAATTTTGTTCATTCTCCTAAACAAAGCTTCAATATGTAGAAGTAGTAATGCTGGATTATATGGCTTTGTAATATAATCGTCAGCACCATAACTCATACTTAAAACCTCATCTAACTCACTATCCTTACTAGTCACCATAATTACTGGTACATCAGATTCCTTTCTAATTTCCTTCAGAAGCTGTTGACCATTAATATTTGGTATCTTTATATCTAGCAAAACTAAGTCCGGATCAACAGCTAAAATTTCCTCTTTAGCATTATAAAAAGAAGGTAAAATCATAGCTTCATATCCAGTATCATCTAACAATAATTTAAGCTCATTCCTTAACTCTATATCATCTTCAACTATTAAAATCTTCATAAAAATCACTCCTCTTCATAATAAATTATACTTTAAATTAAAAGTTATTTCTAAAATCTATACAGAAATGTACTATATTTAATACATTTCTGGATCAATATATTATATCTCTATTCTGTGAACTCCATATAAAATATGTTATTATTATTAAAAGACATTTTATTAATGTAGAGTGAATGAAATCAACTTTAAAAATCACAGGAGATTTGTATGAAAAAACTTACTTTTGTAATGGAAAATTATTTAGAAGCTATCTATGAGTTATCAGAAGAAGGTAAAGGAGTTAAAATGACTCGCATAGCAGAAAAGCTTGGAGTAACTAAAGCCAGCACTAATAGCGCTATGGTAACTTTATCTGAAAAAGGACTTATAACTAATGAAAGATACAAGGAAATATTTTTAACTCCTTTAGGCTTAGAAATAGCTAGATCTACATCTAAAAAGCATCACATTATTAAAGATTTCTTTATAAAAATTCTAAACATCGATAGTTCTATTGCAGATGAAGACGCTTGTGCTATAGAACACGTTATTAGTTCAGATTCTGTTTATGCTATGCAAAAATTTCTTTCAGAACATAATAATAAATAAAAAAATCAACGACTCAAAATTGCTTTTGCGATTTTGAATCGTTAATTTTTTTACATTTAAGATACCTGACTTCTATATAGCATAGCATAAGTTCCTCCATAACGAATCAGCTCATCATGGTTTCCCGTTTCTTTAATGCTTGTTCCTTCTAGAACTACAATTTTATCTGCATTACGGATAGTTGATAATCTATGGGCAATTACTATAGTTGTTCGATCTTTTGAAATTTCATCTAATGCAGCTTGGATTTCTTTCTCTGTTTTTGTATCAAGAGCTGATGTAGCTTCATCCAAAATAAGAATAGGTGAATTTCTAAGGATTGCTCTAGCTATGGAAATTCTCTGTTTCTGTCCTCCAGAAAGACGTACTCCACGCTCTCCTATTATGGTATCATAACCATCTTCTAAATTTTCAATAAAATCATGAGCATTAGCCGCCTTTGAAGCCTTAAGAACCTGCTCCCTAGTAGCTTCTTTCCAGCCATAAACAATATTTTCATAAATTGTTCCGTTAAATAAAAAGGTGTCCTGTAAAACCATGCTTATATTATCTCTAAGACTCTTTAAAGTTACATCTTTAATATCTATTCCATCAATTAAAATGCCTCCACTCTGAGGATCATAAAAGCGGTTTAAAAGACTGGCTATTGTGGTTTTGCCCACTCCAGTTGCCCCAACAAAAGCTATAGTTTCTCCCGGATTTACTTTTAAATTTATATTTTGCAAAATGTTTATTTCATCATTGTAGGAGAAAGAAACTTCCTTAAAATCAATTTCTCCTTTAACCTTAGACATTTTCTTTGCATTAACTTTCTCTTTGACATCTGTAACTTCATCCATAACCTCAAAAACGCGTCTACACCCTGCAAGTGCGTTACCTGACATTTCCATAAGTCTTGAAAAGCTTTTTATAGGTCCATAAAACATACCTAGATACATAGAAAATCCTACAATATCTCCAATGTTAATTTCTCCTCTTGAAACCATAAATCCACCAAATATTATAACTATAACAGAACCTAGAGCAGTGAAAAATGCAAGAAGCGGAAAAGTCGTTTCAAAAAAGAAGCTTGCCTTTAAGTATGCTTTACTATGTTTTACAGAAAGATTCTTAATCCTTTTTTCTTCTCTTTCCTGTTGATTAAATATCTGTATCTCTTTAATTCCAGAAAAATTATCTTGAACAGTACCAGAAAGTTCTCCCCTAACCATAGAATTCTGCTTCCATATAGGAGAAAGATGATTACTCTGCCAAAGGGTAATCATAATAAGAAAAGGAATAGTAACAAGACTTAAAAAAGCCAACTTTACATTAATAGAAAATAATAGTATCCCAACACCTACGAAAGTCAATATATTAACAACAAAATCAGGAATTACGTGAGCTAAAAGAATCTCTACCTCCATAACATCATTAATAACTCTGCTAGTTAAATCTCCTGTACGACTTTTATTAAAATACTTAAGCCCCATATGTTGAAGTTTAGAGTAAATTTCTGTTCTCATATCTGCAACATAATGTAAAGCTGCATGATGGTTTAGATATCCTGAAATAGAACTTCCAGCTGATTGAAATACAGTTGCAACTAAAAGCATTAATCCTATTCGTAAAGATTGAGCTCCAAAATCAGCGCTTCCTTCTGTTGCTATACTTGTAAGCTCTCTTAGGGCCCATGGATTATAAAATCCTGCTATGGTAGAAATAATAATGGCTATTAATGCTAATATTAAATAAATCCAATATTTTCTCGCTCCCATAAAAATACGTAAGGTAGTTCTCATATTCCTATTACCTCCTTTTCCTTCAACTCTACATCCTCATTTTCATCTACAATATCATAGGTAATGCATACTGGACGATTACTCTTTGGTTCAATAACAACATCAGCATTGATATTAAATGTTTTTCTAAGCACCTCTGAAGTCATAACTTCCTCAGGAGCTCCATGTTTTATTATATCGCCTTTTTGAATAGCAATAATATAGTCAGAAAATCTTGCAGCAAGATTTAAATCATGAAGTACCATAACAATTGTACACTTTTGATTACGGTTAAGCTCATATAAAAGCTTTAAAACCTCTAATTGGTGAGCAAGATCAAGGTAAGTAGTAGGTTCATCTAATAAAATTAAATCAGTTTGCTGTGCTAGAGCCATAGCAATCCAAACTCTCTGTCTTTGCCCTCCTGATAAAGCATCAACTTCTCTTCTCTCAAACTCACTTAACTTAGTTGCAGTTAAAGCCCATTTAACAATTCTTTTATCTTCCTCTGTGAGATTTCCAAAACCTTTTTGATGAGGGAAACGTCCATATGCAACTAACTCACCTACAGTAAGTCCACTTGGTGCAGTAGGAGTTTGAGGAAGTATTGCCATCTTTTTAGCTATTTCTTTTGTAGGTAATTTACTTATATCTTGTCCACTTAGATGTACTACACCCTTCTTAGGCTTTAATATACGTCCAACTGCTTTCAAAATAGTTGATTTACCGCATCCATTTGCTCCTATAATAGAAGTTATCTTTCCCTCTGGTATCTGCATATTTAATTCCTTTACAATGAGAGTATCATCATAAGCTATATCTAAATTTTTAGTTTCAATACTTTTCATACAAACCTCCTTAATTTGACTTTACTAATAAGTATAAGAAGTAAGGTGTAGTTAATACAGTAATAATAATTCCTGTAGGAACATCTGTTCCAAGACTTATAGTTCTAGTAATAGTGTCTGATAATAGAATAATTATTGAGCCTACTAGAGATGCGGTAGGAATCAATAGTTTATGATTTGAGCCTACAAACTTCCTTGCCATATGTGGAGAAATCATTCCAACAAAAAAGAAGTTACCACCCAAGGCCACACTACCTGACGATAGAGCAACAGCTGCTACAGCTAAACCTATAAATTCTCTCTTTACTGCTACTCCTAATCCTGTTGCAGTTTGATTACCAAGGTTTAAAGTATTCAAAGTACGAGATTTATAAAGTGCATATAAAAATAGAATCAATATCCAAGGTGCAAGAATAGAAATATACGTCCAATTGTCTCCCCAAAGACTTCCTGCACTCCATCTTTGAATAAAATCCATCTGTTTCTCATCTAGCTTTAAAGTAAGCATCATAGTAATAGCACTATATCCACTTCCAACAGCTACACCTGTCAAAATTAATCCTGTAGGTGATATGCTTTTTCCTCTTTTATATGAAAGTAAAAATATAAGCACTGCTGCTGTCATTCCACCTATAAAAGCTAAAAGTGGGAGAGCAATAGCTGAAGATACACTATCTACCTTAAAAATAACTATAAACAATAATACAAATAATCCTGAACCCGAACTTATTCCCAAAGTTCCAGGACTAGCCATATCATTGCGAAGTAAACTCTGCATTACACATCCAGCTGTTCCCATACCAATACCTACAAGAATAGTTAATACAATACGAGGAAGACGAAAATCATATACTATAAGATTTTGTTTAGCTGTACCTTTTCCAAGAAGAACATTAAAGACTTCTGAAGGAGATAGATTCATTTTACCTGAGTTCACGCTTATTACTGCCACAACTAGCAGTACAATGGTAAGTACTAAAATAATAGTTAAGCCACGTGAAACTGAGTAACCCTTTTTCTTCATTGGAATTCCCTCCTTTGCTTCCTTGTAAGATAAAGAAAATACGGAACCCCTATTACAGCAAAAATAATTCCAATGGGAGTTTCATAAGGCTTATTAATAAGCCTTCCAACTAAATCTGCTGCCACAGTAATCAAAGCTCCATATAATCCTGAAGCTGGAATTATGTATCTATAATCTACGCCTATAAGGTAGCGGACAATATGAGGTACTATTAATCCTATAAAACCAACAGGTCCAACAACAATTACAGAAAGCCCTGTAAGTATTAAAACAACTACAGTAGAAATAGCTTTAACCTTCTTAGTATTAAGTCCAAGACCTATAGCTGCATCATCTCCAAGATTTAAAAGAGTAATTGAAGGTGATATAATAAGAGCTATAATTATGCCCACAATAAAGAATGGGAAAACTATAGCAAGTTCACTCCATTTAGCACCTGCTGTTCCTCCAGCCGTCCAATAAGCTAAAGCATGCCCAAGTCTATATTTTATAGAAAGATATTGGCTAAAAGCACCAAATAGCATTGATATAGAAATACCTGCTAAAACAAGTCTCTGTGGTTTCATGCCTCCTCTGCCAATAGACGCAATAAAATAAGTTATACCTGTAGTAACAGCTGCACCAATACATGCAAAAAGCATCATCTGTCCATAACTTCCACCAGGTAAAAATGCCATACAAAAAGCTATAGCAAAAGAAGCACCACTACTTATACCCATAAGTCCAGAATCAGCAAGAGGATTTCTTGTGGTTCCCTGCATTATAGCACCACATATGGAAAGGCTTGACCCAACAATTATATTAGCTGCTATACGAGGAAGTCGAAGAGTTTGAATAATCTGGTGTTCAGTTAAAGAAGAGTCAAAATTAAAAATGGCTCCCCAAGCCGTAGATAAACTCATATTAGCAGCACCAAAAGAAATTGATGCTGCTGACATAATCACCAGCAAAACCACCCCTGCAATCATATAGATTGTAAAATTCAAAGCCCCTAATTGTCGCTTTTTATTATAGGTATTTTGCATATTTATTTTCCTTTCTTAATTAGAATTATTTAGCTAATGAATTTATTGCATTAACCATATAGTCAAGTTGTTCAGTAAGACTTAAGATATCAGAGTAAAAGAAAAGCCCTTGATACTTTGCTGGAATTTCTATAACCCTTCCCTCTTTAACTGCAGGGATACTCTTCCAAATATCTGTTTTTGCATAATCAGATTCCTTACCTTCCTGTCTACACCATAGTATATAATCTCCAAAATACTCATTGGCTACTTCATAACTTATATGTCCACGTCCTTCTCCTGATTTTTCTATAAGTTCTTTAAGCTTGTCTGGATATTTAAGTCCAAGATATTCATATACTAAAGTGCCACCTCTAGAACCAGTCTCATAATATATACCGCTCCACTCACCAGTAGCTCCCCAATCTTCCAAAATACTGAAAGTTTTACCTGCAAATGTATCGCCTTTAAAAGTTTTCTTCACATCCGCAAGTTTTTCTTCAAAGTTAGAAACTGCCTTCTCTGCTTCAGCCTTACGTCCTGTAGCTTCTCCTATGGTTTTTATACGTTCAAGAGAATCCATATCTCCTTCTGGAATAACAAGAACTGGAGCTATTTTGCTGAATTTATCAAAGTCTGCCTCATCATATGTAATAATAAGATCTGGTTCTAAATTCATAACGTCTTCAGGCTCCCACTTTTCAATTTTTGTAGAAGCTTTAAGAGTATCATAAAAAGGCATACTTTCTTGTTCCCAAGCTTTATATCCAACTAAATTTAATCCCAAAGTAATAACATCTCCAACATACCAATTAGCAATAACACGCTTAGGATTAGCAGGAACTTCAATATCCCCTTTTACAGTAGATATAGTACGAACAGTGGCTTCTTCTTGCTCTGCATTTTTAGATGAAGAACAGCCAACAAAAATCATAGTAGTCATAAATATTGCACAAAATAATAACAATAATTTTTTCATTTTATACCTCTCCCTTATAAATATTTTATATTAATCTAATAACGCTAGCACCTGCGTTATATACAAATGTAAGACTAGTCTAACTTTTTAAATCGTAGCATTTATAAATTCCACTGTCAATGGCTTAAAAACCCCCTTTTCAGAAGTCATTTTCTATTAAAATGAGAGTAACTTATTGTTTTATAAGAGTTAAATGAAAATACTTCTCATCATTATGGATTGTAATTTAAATAAAATGGATTATGCTCTTATTGAAAATCTTTCTCAAATGATGCTATAATATTGTTACTTTAAATCAAAAAAGAGAGGGGTAAAAATTTTATGGATGAATATAATGATTGTTCTTGGAGTGCTTTAGCAGATAAATATAATTTAGTTAAAAGGCCTTATGGTAATGGACATATTTACGATTTTCCTCCTCATTGGTCAAATGGATGGATTGCAGAAATAAATGCTGCTAAAGGATTATTTGTTTCAAGTGCTTGGTTTACCCCAAGTGAACAGATAGTACATACAATAAATTCAAGTAAGCCTTTTATGATTATCTTTTGTGTTGACTGTGGAGAAATAGTCTATTCACATCAAGGGAAAAAGAGGCAAGCTCTTCCTCCAATAACTAATTTAATTGTTAACCCTGAAAAACAATTTACTTTTACTTTCTCTAAAGACGTACACTATTGTTTTACCAGCGTTTTAATTTTTGATGACTTTATAAAACCTTTTCTTAAAGATCGCATCCATGCATCTAAAATCAGTGTTCAGGATGCAAAACTTTGGAAAACTCAACATTACAACACTCCTGATATAATGCTTATTTTAGAGCAAATTAGATGGGCTGTAAGAAATACAGACATGCCTTTACTTGCTTTTGAGGGGATGACTTTACATCTTTTATCTGCAATCACTAGAAACTTTCCTGATATCCCTAAAAGAAGAAGCAGCCGCCGCCACTACATTACTTGGGAAAATGAGCAGAAGATTTATCAAGTTAAGACTAAGATTGATGAAGATATTTTAAATACTCCAGATACAATTGAACTATGCAGAATGGCTGAAATGAGCGAAAGTAAACTTCGCGAATCATTTAAAAATCATTATGGAATTCCTCTTTATAAATATATTCGAATAGAAACCATGAAAAGAGCCATGCAACTCTTATCTGCTGACCATCTAAGTATTCGTGGCATATCTGAACTATGTGGCTACAAAAATCCAGCTAAATTTGCCGCTGCCTTCAAAGATGTCCATGGAATTACTCCTAGTGATTTTAGAAAATCTTTTAACTTATAAAAACAACCTTAACTATGTAATACTAATAGTTATTGCTATAAATATCATTTATTTATGATACTGTTCATTATTCTTTATTCTAAAAAATAAATAACCCTCTACAACACATTTCCGTATTGTCGAGGGTTTCATGATGGAGACCAAGGGTCTTATACATCCATCTGACTATATCTCAGTGTATAAGTTCTATACATGAGAAAAAGTGCTCCATACCGCAAAGATTAGCACTTTCTCTAAGATTCATAGTTTACAGCATATATATAATCCAATAGCTCTAAAACAAAATAAGCACGCTGCGAAAGTGACTTACACCAAATCAAAGCTTTGGATTATCTACTTTTGTTCTTAGGATTGCTTAGTGCCTAGCAACTAAGCTTTTCTTACTTTAAAAAATATTCTAATGCCTCAAGACTAATTACTGGCCTTAAGAGTTGCATTTTTTTCACTTCTTCATATTCAACACCTGCAATACCATTTTGAAGTAATGATGTTCCATATCCCATCTCTTTTGCTCCATTATAAGAGAACAATACGCAATACTCTGCTGCAAATCCGCTTATAACAAGAAATTCAACTCCAAGTTCTTGAAGCTTATCATGAAGCTCTGTCTTGAAAAATGCATTATTATACTCTTTATGTATAACAATATCATCTGTACTCTCATTAATAGAATCAACAAATTCAAACTTCTCAGAACCAGGACCATCTCCCACTTCTATATCCAATACTTTAACAACAGGCAATCCTTTTTCTCTAAACATACGTGCTGCCTCATTTATATACTCTACTGCATCATCAAATTCTCTTTGACATTTACAAAAGTCATAACATCCCTTTTGCATATCAATTATTAGAAACGCTGCTTTCATTCTTATACACCCCTTTAAATTTTTATATCTTACCCATGAAAATATATTTCCAAATTATATTAAAAGTTAACAAATATATACTATTTAATTATAATACATTAAGTAGTATACGTCTCAACTTTTTCAAAAATAAAACCATCTAATTTAAATACTCAATTACTTTAATGTTCTTACTAATGAACTTCTACTCTTTGAAAGAAGTTCATTCTTAATTAGAAAATTCCATACTGGCTCAAATTTTTTCCATGCCCCTGCATAGGTGAAATGTTTTAATCTCATTTTAAGATTTTCATGTTCTTTTGATGCCTTATATATATTTCTCCACCTATAAAAATCCTTATAAGCTCTATTATATCCACTTTCCATTTCTTCTTTTGTAATATTAGGGTGATTAAATACTAAATGCCTAGTATCGTATAGTCTCCAATCCTTAGTAATAATTCTCTTATCTTCATCCATTTTACTAAATATACCCGTACCAGGATACGGAGTAAGAATATGATTAGTTGCTGTGGTTATACCACTATTAATAGCCCATTCTGTAGTTCTATCAAAAACATCTAAAGTATCACTATCCAGTCCAAAAATAAAACTTCCATTTATCATTATTCCTAATTCATCTAATTTCTTTATTGCTTTACTATAATCTTTTCCTATGTTAGACCCTTTATTAGCTTGAATTAAGTTCTGTTTATTAATACTCTCAAACCCAATAAAAGCACTCCTAAATCCAGCCTGATATGCAAAATCTATTGTATCATCTCGAAGAATAGAATCTACAGTTATTGCACCTTGGAAAACTCTATTCATTCCCCTCATTTCCTTGAAAACTTGCCTTGATAACTTTTTATCTGCAAATATATTATCATCAAGGAAATATAAATGCCTCCCTTTCATACTTTCAATTTCTTTTAATATCCTGTCCACTTTATATGCAAAAAAAGATTTTCCGCCTTTATAAAATGAACTAACATAACAAAAGGAACATTTATTAGGACACCCTCTTGAAAATACCATGGAATTTGGAACTAAATACTTCTCCTGTTTAAATAAGTCCCTTCTTGGCAGCGGTAGATTATCTAATGAAACCTCCCCCTGCTCATAAAACTCCTTAATATTCCCCTTCTTAAAATCCTTTAAAAACTCAGGAAAACTTCTTTCTCCAAGACCAAGTAATACAGTATCTGCATGATTCTTAGCCTCTATAGGTAATGATGTTGCATGAATTCCACCAATAGCAACCTTTATTCCTCTTTTTCTATAAAAATCTGCAATTTCATAAGCTCTATTAGCATTAGTTATATAACTTTCAATACAAACTAAATCTGGTTCATCATTTAAATTTATTTCTTCTATATGTTCATCAACTACTTCTATTTCATCTGAGTCATCACACAATGATGCTAAAGTAGCCAAGCCTAAAGGAGGAAACAGTGAATATTTTATAGGCCTCCAATATGGACTTTTTGCCTCTTCTAACGCAGGTAAAATAAACTTTATTTTCACAATAAATTGTCTCCTTTTCAAAAGCTATCATAGTAACAAATATCTATTACTACTTTCTTTTTTGAGAGTAGCAAGTCAGTAGTAATTTAACAATATTTTACTCTTTATTTATATATAATACCATTGTTTTTATTGTTTTTCAATATATTCTTATTCTTTTAAATAATATTTTGCAGAAAAAAGGAGTCGCAATTTGCGACTCCCTTCAATTTAAACTTTACTCTATGGATTTTAGTGCATCAATCATATTTATATTTTTTAATTTTATATGCATCATTATCATAACTAATATAGCAAAAAACATTGTAATTAATCCAGAGATTACATAACTACTCATGTCTACAGTTGGTATCATCATCATATTATCCATCTCTGCTGTACTCACTAAAAATACATATAATATTTTACCCATAACTGACCCTGCAAGTATACCTAATATTGTTAGTATTATGTTTTCTCTAAATATATACATGGCAACTTCATTATCATAAAAGCCTAGTACCTTTATGGTAGATATCTCTCTTATACGTTCAGATACATTTATATTAATTAAATTATATAATACAACAAATGCTAAACTTCCAGAAGCAACTATTATTACTATCATAACTAAGCCTAAATCAGCAGATTCACTTAAGCTTCTTAGCTTTGAAGCAAGGGTAACATTTACTACTTTATCATTGTCCATAAGGGTAGTAGATATTTTATTATCATCTTCTCTATTAGAATTTAACTTTAATAATTGTGCATTATATTTGGGAGCACTTTTAAATATCTCTTTATAATAGGATGGTGATAGATATATATAATGTCCAGCATAATTTTCTACTATGTTATCTACTTTAACCTTATGAGAATTATTATCTGAATCTGTTAAAGTTACATAATCTCCAGCAGATACCCCTAAAATATTTCCAAGTTTTTCATTTATAATTACTCCACTATCTGATAGTTTGTAATTAGTTCCAGTTTCTCTATGGTTTAATAAAATATATTTATTTAGCTCATCTATATTTTCTGGTACATACATAATAGCACTTTGCTTACTTACACCTTCTTTTATGAAGGTTACTGAATCTTGATGAATATTTAAGCTACTTTCATATCCTTTTAAGCTTTTTAAACTACTTTCATATTCTGTATCTTCTTTTTTACTATTATTATCATCAAATACTACCATAGCATCATACTTTAATAACTTCCCAAATTGAATATCCATAACTGAAGAATTGGATTTTTCAAGAGATATCCCTGCAACAAGCATAGCCATACATCCTGATATACCAAGTATTGTCATTAACATCCTTTGCTTATATCTAAAAAGATTTCTAAAGGTAACCTTTTGATTAAAGTTCAGTCTTCTCCATAAAGGTGTAATTCTCTCTAATAATATCTTTTTACCAACCTTTGGAGCTTTTATCCTCATTAAATCAGAAGGATTTTCTCTTAATTCCTCTTTTAATACAATTAATGATGCTCCTACTGTACAAAGTATTGAAGCTACTAAAGACTGAATTATATAGGATGGATAATAGTGTATTTTTACCTTTGGTAATGCAAAGGCAGATGAATAAGCTTTACTTATTATATATGGAAGGATACTGCTTCCAACTACAATACCAAGGACACTACCAACAATACTAGCCAGCGCTGCATAAACTATGAATTTCCTAGCTATTTCTAAATCCTTATAGCCTAAAGCCTTTAGTGTTCCTATTTCCACTCTATTTTCTTCCACCATTCTAGTCATTGTAGTTAAGCATATAAGTGCTGCAACTAGGAAGAAGAACACAGGAAATACTGAAGCTATCTTATCTAAGCTATCAATTGAACCTTTGTAAGTTGCATAACCAGGATTATCATTTCTATCAAAGAAATAATATTTACTATTATCTAAATCACTTAATTTTTCTTTTTCTTTATCTATCTCTTTTCGCCCATCTGCAAGTTTTGCTTTATTCTCCTTGATATCCTTCTCTCCATGAAGAAGTTTTTTCTCTGAAGCTTCAAGTTCCTTCTTAGCCTTATCAAGTTCCAATTGTCCTTGTTTTTTACCTTCCTCAAGTTCTTTTTTGCCTTTGATAAGTTCCTCTTTCCCTATGAGTATTTGCTTTTCAGCTGCTTCAAGTTTTATCTTCCCTTCATTAAAGCTTTTAACTTTCTCTTCATAGGCAATTACACCTTGTTGATACTGAGTTATTCCAGCGACTAAAGTTTCTACCTTAGACTTATTCTCACTTGCACTTTTACTAGCACCTTCTACTCCTTGTGCCATACTAATCACTAAAGAAATATTAGTTGGGTCTTTTTCTAAACTATTTACTAAGTTACTTAATTCACCTAATCCTAAATCAGGATTAGATAAAGCACCTTTCCAATACTGAATTTTTTCTTCTAAAACTTTTTCACCTTCTTTAAGGTTCTTTGCTGTTTCTCTCATATCACTAGAAAGTGTATTGTATGTCCCAATTAAAACTTCTAAACTATCTATTTGGTTTTCATACTCTATCGTGCTTTTAGTTGGATCAATTCCTTGGTTTAAAAATCCTTCCTTAGCATTATCAAGTTGAATTTTTCCTACCTCTAGCTGTTTCTCACCCTGTAAAAATTGCTCTTTTTGTTTATCAAGTTCTTTCTGACCCTCAACTAACTCTTTTTCACCTTCAATTAATTTCAGTTCACCAGCTTTAATTTCTTGCTGATACTTTTCTGCAAACTCTTCATATTGATTTTTACCCTGAAGAAGTTGCACCTTACCCTCCTCTATTTCTTTTTCAGCATCTTTGAGCTTTCTTTCACCAGCTTCTATTTTTTTATAAGCCTTACTAAGCTCCTCTTCTGCCTCTAATTTTACTTCTTCAATTCTTTCTACAACTCTATTGGAGTATAAACTTTCAAGATACTTATTGTTTTCCTCCATCTTATCCTTATACTCATCACTATATGCACCAAGATTAGCTACATTTTTAAATCGTACATATATTTCCGTATACACATCCATGGATATATCTAAGCTATTTAATATTGCAAAATAGTCTACACTTCCTTTTCCAACGGTAGTTGTTCCCCTAGATATATTTTCTATATACATGGGACTTTGTACAAATCCAACAATTTTAAAAGTTTTCTTCTTAAAGTATTCATCCAGCTCTTCATCAGATTCTATAGTATAGGTATCACCTATCTTTAAATTTTTATCTTCCTTTAAAGCATTTTCATCTAAAGCTATTTCACCACTATTTTCAGGTAATCTCCCTTTTGTAACAATAAGTTTATTTATATTACTAGAGTCCTTCTCATCATATTCCATAAATTTAACCACATTATTTATATTAGTTAAATTTACGTCTATACTAGATGTTCCAAAGTAATCTAAAATTTCATCCTTATTCTCCAATAACTTTAAATCATTTTCATTAAGCCCTATACTAGATACTATCTTGCTATCCATTAAATTTTGCGCTCTAAAAAATTCATTTATGGACTCTTTTAAATCTGGTCCACTGGATTTAATTCCAGAGTAGAATGCAACTCCTAAAAAAATTATAGCAAGTATTGATATAAACCTTGCTTTAGAAGATAATATTTCCCTTATTATTGATTTTTTATATGCTCCATTTTTCATCTTCTACCCTCTACCACTCTATGTCTTCAACTGAAACAGGGTTTTTATTAACTTCAACACTTGTAACCTTTGCATCCCTAATTTTTATAACTCTATCTGCAATAGGTGCAAGGGCTGAATTATGGGTTATAACAATTACTGTTGTTCCAGTATTTTTGCATGTATCCTGCAATGTCTTTAAAATCTGTTTTCCTGTTTTATAGTCAAGGGCTCCAGTTGGCTCATCACATAAAAGCAACTTAGGATTTTTAGCTATAGCCCTTGCTATAGAAACCCTTTGCTGTTCTCCTCCTGATAATTGAGATGGAAAATTGTTTTTTCTATGATCAAGTCCCACTAACTCAAGAGTTTTATCTACATCTAAAGCATCCTTTGAAATTTGTGTAGCCAATTCCACATTTTCCTTTGCAGTTAAATTTTGAACTAAATTATAAAACTGGAATACAAACCCCACATCATGTCTTCTGTACTTAGTAAGCTGTCTCTTGTTAAACTTAGATATATCAACGTTATCAATAATTATTTCACCTTCATCACAAGTATCCATTCCTCCAAGTATATTGAGCACAGTTGTTTTACCTGCACCACTTGGTCCTAGAATAATAGTAAACTCTCCCTTTTCTATGGAAAAATTAATACCATTATTTGCTGCAATGGTAGTTTCTCCAACCTTGTATCTTTTATATTCATCTTTTATCTCTATGTATGACATGTTGCCCTCCCTAATCAATACTACCTTTAAATACTCAATGTCATTAAATAGACACCTTGTTTAGTTAATGCTATAATTCAAGTATAAATAATATATGGATTAGTTACAATAATCACATATTTTTATAGTGTTATTAAATATACATTTTAACGAATTTTGTTTATTTAATAACATATAATTAATAATTGCTTTAATAAATACTAAAAAAGGATGAGTTAAATGGCAGGCGTTAAAGGAAATAGAAGAATTTTATATACTAAAAAAATAATAAAAGAAAGCTTAATTGACTTACTTAAACATAAAAAAATTCATGAAGTTACTGTTACTGATATCTGCAAAAAATCAGATATTAATAGAGGAACTTTTTATACCCATTACAAAGATACCTATGACCTACTTAAATCTCTAGAGGATGAACTATTTAATCAAGTCTTAGAATATATCGAAGAAACCCCAGTTGAAGGATACAAAGATATTTTATTACTTAAAGCTCTTGAATTAATTCAAGAAAATAAAGAATTATGCCAGATACTATTCAGTAGACAAATGGAAAACAACATTATGGACCGCATTATTTACGTAGCAAATAAATCTAAAATTGATAAGCTAGTTAAAAATTCAAAAGTTGATGATAAGTTTTTAGATTACTTTATAAAATACTCTGTAGGAGGAGTTGTTTCAGTTGTTCAAACATGGCTAGATAATGATTTAAAGGAATCTCCCAAAGAAATAGTTCACATTATAAATAATATTATCTCTTTTCGACCTTAATATTATAACTAAACAAAGAAGCTAAAAAGCTAGATNNATCTAGCTTTTTAGCTTCTTTATTATCTGCTTATTTACTTTTTTCTAATTGCTCTTTAACTAATTTCCCAATTTCACTATACTTACTATTTATAAGCCCATAGTTATCTTTAACATGTGGAACCATGCATCCACTACAGTCTTTTATTCCGTCTTCAGTAATTTTGAAATTACCACCACATTTATCAGCTAATGCGTAAAGTGGGCAATAACAAAATAGGCAATTAAACTCCTCAGGTTTATTAGTTTTGTGACAAGGGAAATATTCACATTCCTTATTTTGATGAAAAGCATAATGCTTACCTTCCCAATATTTATCTATCATTTTTTCTCCCCCTACCCTTTATCCTTAGTGTAAAGTTTTTTACACTATTTATCTTACACTTTTTATTATACAATGTGTGATTATAACCGTCAATTTATAGCATCTATAACCTTCAATATAGAATCAGCTGCTTTCTTTGAACCTCCAGCACTTTTGAAACCTTCTGCTAATTTATATGCGTTTTTCTTATAATCATCATTATCCATAACCTGCAATACTGCATATTTTATGGATTTAGGATTATTACCTTTTAAAAATATCCCAGCTTTCAAATCAGCAACTCGTTTCGCTACCATTCCTTGCTCTTCATGCTGTGGGTATAACACCATAGGAACTCCATAATACAAACTTTCATTAACACTATTCATACCACAATGAGTAACAAATACATCTGTATTTTGAAGCACTATAATTTGCTCCACACTATTTTTAACCTGAAAATTTTCTGGTATATAGCCTAAGTCTTCAATTACAGTATCTTTTCCAACTGACATAACCACATGAAAATCACAAGTTTCAAAGGCTTTTATACAATTTTTATAAAACTTTATATTTTTGTTATTAACCGTTCCCAAGGAAATATATATTTTTTTACGCTTTCTTTCTTCATATCCAGCCTTAACATTAGATACTGAAGGACCTATAAAGGAATATTTATCTGAAAAAGTCTCTATCATTGGTTGAAACTCCTTTGAAGTATATACAATTGTATTTGTATCATTATCATTTTGAATTATAGAAACAAAATTCTTAACATTATATCCATGGTTTCTCAAAAGCTCTATTTTCTTATTAATACGACTCATGCCTAAAATCATACGTATAACTTCCTTAAAGCTTTTCTTCATCATCTTTGCTGTATACTTATTAAATGCAAAGGTTGTTGTAGAACATACATAGGAAATATTCAATTTTTCTGCAAATAGCTTACCCCAAAAACATAAAGAGTCTGATACAATACAATCTGGATTAAACCCTTTAAGTTCACTACATACTTTTTCATCTAAAGCTATAGTTGTATCTGCTATCATCTCAATTAAAGCAGCAAAATCCTTCCCAATTTTTTTCTCATCTCCAGGCTTTAATTCTGGAAGATACTTATTACAGCTAATAAATTTTGCACCTGCTCCTTCAATCTTTTCTTTAAATTCATCAAAAGAATAATACCATACTTCATGGCCTCTATATGATAATTCACGCACTACCTCAATAGTAGGATTCGTATGTCCATGTGCAGGAATGCAAAAAAATACTATCTTACTCATATTATAATCCTCCCCCTTTAACCCCTCTGCTTAAAACTATTACTCCTTAGTTACCACACCAATTTGTCCTACAAAATTTATAAGGTCACGTTGATGTACAATGGCAATTCCCCTATCTTCGTCTCCTAATATTAATAAATTATCACCAGACTTAATATTAAATAGCTCCCTAGCTTTTTTAGGAATAACAATCTGCCCACGTTCTCCAACCACAACAGACCCAAAGAAATGTTTTCCCTTAGGTGGCACAACAACACCTGAATCTTCTTCTGAATGGTTAACTAAATCATCTATAGTAACGTTATACAATTTTGCAAGGGCAATACAACTATTTATATCTGGAGTTGACTCTCCATTTTCCCATTTAGCAACAGCTTGCCTAGAAACATTAATCTTCTCAGCTACATCCTCCTGGGTATATTGATTGATTTTCCTTAATCTTTTCAAATTTATATTAATCATATTTATCATACCTTTCATATTTATTATATTTTTCTTACCTTTCAATGTCTATCAACCAGTATTAACATTCATGTATATATTTGTATTGAGTTTATAATTTCCTTACTCCTAGAAATAGTAGATATACAGAAAAATTACTTTCCAAGAAAAAATTTTATAAGAACTCATTAATAGAAAAATAGCTACATAAGTTTAAACTTACATAGCTATAATTATTAATTATTTTATTTGTTTTCCAGTAATTTTTATTTGTTTTCCAGTAATACTTTTGGTTTACTTTTAATTCCCTTTATTCCAAGATTACCATATATTTCGCTAACTGTTCCTGCGGTAATAAATGCATCAATTTGTTCTTTTTTGATAAATTCCATAAGATAAGAAAATTCATTTCGTGTCATTAAACTTTCAATTTCATACTTGCCCTCAGCTTCTAATCCACCTTTAATTGGATATAGTGTTGCTCCACGCTTCATATCTTCTATTATAAATTTACGAATTAACTGATAATCATTAGATATAACACAAACCCTTTTTCTAGAATTAAATCCTATCATAAAGTGCTCCAATATTAATCCATTGAGATAAGTTCCAATTAATCCTATGATTACCGTTCTTACATCATACACAAAAATTGCGGTACAACAAATAATTGCTCCTGCAATAGTAACTGATGTACCTAAATCAACGTGAAAATATTTGTTTACAATTTTAGCTATAATATCTAGACCCCCAGTTGATGCATTGCGTCTAAATAAAATTGCTTGGGAAAAACTCAAAAGTAACACAAAACATATAAGATCTAACCACTGATCCTGCATCAATGATTGGCTTATCGGACATAACTTTTCTAATATGGCAAGGAGCGGTGACAAGATCAAAGCTGCATATACAGTTTTAATGCCAAATTCTTTCCCAATAAGAAAGTAAGATAAAATTAATAAAAATGAATTTATAATAAAAATTAATACCGGCAATGGAATGGATGTAAGTAAATTAATTACTATTGATAAGCCAGTAATAGATCCAACAATTAATTTACTTGGAATCAAAAAGAAGTGTACAGCTAATGCTCCAATAAACATACCTAATGTTAATATAGGTATTTCCTTAATAAAAGATTTTACCCTTTCCCCCATTTTATCTCTCCTCAACCTTTAAGCTAACCGTTTATTTTCAAATACGATTAGTTTATTATAATATAAATAATAAAATCGTTTACATGATTAATTTTAACATAAATACCTATATTTCGAAATCATAATTTAAAATTTAAAAATATTCTTATCCACACCTCTTGTAATTTTTCAAAGTAATAATCCACAGTTCTCACTTCAGCTGTTAACATTTTTCCTCCATCTATAAGTCTTGCAAGTAATTAATTATATTATTTTTAGTTGGGGTTTGAGGTAATGACTACCAAATAATATTCGTTTGTACTAAACGGTATCTTTATTCATTTGTAATTAAACAAAACAATTATATTAGATTACTAGAAGATATTTATCCTTACTAATTATAGAATCTAAAAGAAAACGTGCAGAAGAAAAAATACCTATATTTCTATATAATATTTTCTCCATAAAGAATTCCAAATCTTACCCTTTAGAACTACCATTATACAATTGGTATATAGTTTTTATTGTCTTCTAAATCTGATAATTCCCTCATAAGTTTGCAAAGTTTTTTAATTGTGATTTCTAAATACTCTTCATGTATATAAGCAAAACAAATTCTTAAAGTATTAAAATTTACCTCATTGGGATAACATATAGTTCCTGGTAAAAAAGAAATCTTTTCACTATTAATCGAGTGAAATAAAAGCTTCTCCACATTAACATTTTCCGGTAAAGTAATCCAAATGTTTATTCCCCCTTCTGGCATAGTCCAAATTGTACCTTTAGGTGTATTCGCTTTTAATAACTTTATTACAGTGTCTCTCCTTTTCACTAATTCTTTATTTAATTTTGCAACATACCTTGTAATCTCATTTGTCCTAATAAAATCTAAAATTATTTTTTGACTTAAAATTGATGTTCCTAAATCGTGATTAGCCTTAGCTACTATTAATCTTGAAATTAAAGAGCCTTCAGCAACAACTGCTGCTAATCTATTTGTGGGTCCCAGAATTTTTTTCATACTTTTTATATAGATAACATGTCCAGTTTTGTCCATTGATTTTAGTGATTTTACACTATTATTTGTATAGGAAATTTCACTCCATGGATCATCCTCTATTATTATGCTATTATTGTATTTTGCAATATCTAAAAGTTCAAATTTACGTTTCATAGACATGGAATAGCCTGTAGGATTTTGAAAGTTCGGCATTGTATATATAACCTTCGGTGAATATTTATCACATAGAGACATTAAAATATCCGTTCTCATGCCCTCTTTATCCACAGGCACCGTTAGAATTATAGCTCCTCTACATTTAAATAAATCTATAGATCCAGGATAGGTAGGTGTTTCCATAACTACAACATCACCTGGACCTACAAAAGTACTTGCTATAAGACTTATCCCTTGTTGTGCTCCATTAGTAATTAATATATCTTCTCTATTAGTTGTTATCCCTTTCAAACCTAGATATTTTGCCATTGCTTCCCTAAGTTCACAATCTCCTTGTATAGGAGGATATGTAGAAAGTTCCTTCTCATTAAGATTAAAATTTTTAAAAAAATCCTTTAAAATAGTTGCAGTAGGAAGTAATTTATAATTTATTGAAGCTATTGAAAGATTAAAATACTTGCTGTTATAAGATAAATTAGGATTATTTCTAAATTGAGATCTAGCTAAATAATCAGTTACAGAGATTTGCCATTGAAAGTCATCTTTCTCCAATTGTATTTGCTCTTCTCTTGCATTGTTTCTTTTGTTTACAAAAGTTCCTTTTCCTTGTATTGTTGTCACAAGTCCACACTTTTCTAGTTCATTATAAGTCTTTACTATAGTCATAGGGCTAACATTTAATTCTCTTGCTAGACTTCTAATTGATGGAAGTTTCTCTCCATCTTTTAGAAATCCAGATAAAATTCTATCTGAAAATAACTGTATTAATTGTTGCGTTATTGTGATTATACTATTTTTATCAATTTTAATATTCATACTAAACCTCCATAAGTGTTATATACTGTTATAGTACTTATTTTATATTTATAATCATATTTTATACCACTGTATAAAAAAATCAAAGAACTAAATTGAAAATGATTATAACTCATCAGAACTGTTACACTTAACACTTGACTGTTCTACACTGTATTGTTTTATAATTACATCATAAATCATATATGTAGGAGGTTTTATTATGAAGAAATTATTGTTAACTTTAGGGAGATTATTTTTAGGTCTTTTTCTCTATGCTGCAGGAATAGTTTTGACAATAAACGCAAATTTAGGACTTTCTCCTTGGCAAGTTTTTCATCAAGGAGTTTCTAACCATATTGGTATTACTATGGGGCAAGCAAGTATAATAGTTGGTTTTATATTTGTAATTCTTGATTGGATATTAGGTGAAAAGTTAGGTATAGGAACTATTTGCAATATGCTTTTCATAGGTATTTTTATGGATGTTTTAATGCTTAATAACTTAATTCCTGTAGTCAATAATATATTTGCCCAATTTTTAATGCTAGCTCTCGGAATGTTTGTTATAGGTATAGGTACCTACTTTTATATTGGTGCTGGACTTGGTTCTGGACCAAGAGATGGTCTCATGGTTGCTTTAACAAAAAAGTTTAAAAAATCTGTTCGTTTCATAAGAAATAGTATTGAGTTAACAGTGCTAGTAATAGGTTATATATTAAGTGGAACTGTAGGGGTTGGTACTTTAATTATGGTAATTGGATTAGGATATTTTGTTCAATTCGCCTTTACATTATTTAAATTTGATGTAAGTAAAGTTAACCATATATTTATTGATGATTATATTAGAATTATAAACGACAATATAACGAAGAAAAAGGAAGATAAAAATATTTCAAAAGAAAAGGGGGCGTCGCAAAATA
>NZ_DLNT01000040.1:0-16178 GCF_002477055.1 Clostridium sp. UBA7503 | reverse complement strand
CGATTCCTGCTCGAGCCACCAGTTTGGCGCTATAGCCAAGTGGTAAGGCAGAGGCCTGCAAAGCCTTTATCCCCAGTTCAAATCTGGGTGGCGCCTCCAAAAAGACTTGTAAATAATATGTTTACAAGTCTTTTTATTTTGTGCATTAAATTATATTATATAATTATTAGATTTAGTATGTAAATTTTTATATATTATGTTACATCAGAATTTACTTTTACTACATTATAAAGGTTTAGAAATGTTTTTAGAGAGAGAGGTAGTGCTTTCATGGATTAAATCTTTGCGTTCAATTAAATCTATAGAAGTTAAAATTAAGGCTTCAACAGCCTTCCATATATTACATTGAGCATATTCTGTTAATGTTAAATCCATAAACTTTTTTGATGGACAATGAATTGATGGATCATTTACTATTGATATAGACGGGTATATAGTAGGTGTAGTATGACTTACAGTACCAATTCCCAAGGGGTATAGCATTTTTTTTCCGTAGTTCATTTCAATTAATCCGGTTTCTTTTAAGTTATTTTCAAATAATTTATTTACTACTTTATTATCTAAAAGTTCTTTGCAAGGAAGCTCAATTAACTTAATAGAGCAATCTATATTTATAATATCTTCTATGCATTTAATATAGCTTCTTATATTTTCTTCGATTTTGTGACATAATTTATTATTTTTTGATTTTATTTCAAATTTAACCTTAGCAGATGAAGGATATTCAATTAATGCATTATCACAAGTAAGATTTAAATGATCTATATAACATTCTTTTGAGATGTTTTTAACTAACTCGTTTATAAAGTGTACTGTATGTAGACAAACATCTAATGAACTTTGATTAGCATTATCATTAGAAACAAGTAAATTATTATAATCAAGCTGTAAGGTTGTGCATGCTTGTGAAGTATTATTAATAGATGTGATAATATCCACATGAGGAGCAAAAATTACACTACAATTTTCAAACACATTTTCTTTTGTCATTATAATTTCTGAACCATTAGAGTATTTCCCTGGACATCCGATTACTAGAACAGAACCTCCTATTTTGTCAATGATAGAAGATAAACCTATGGCTGCGCCTAAACACATAGTAGCATTCGCATTATTACCAAAAACATGACCATCATCACTTCCACTACTGTATTTACATATAAAACATATCTCAGGATGATTGTGTCCAATTCTGGCACGAAATGCAGTTGGAATATCTATGAAGTTTTTTTCAATATTAAAATTATATTTCTGTAATAGTTTTATAATGTAATCTGATGATTTATATTCATTAAAACAGTTTTCACTATTTTCATATAAAAATTTATTAATACCTAGGATTTCAGATTTTATAGTAGATAAAAAGCTTAGAACATTTTGTTTCAATTGTAACCCTCCCTACAATTTTATAGATACTAATATTATCAATATCTACCCTTATGTAATTAGTATGTGCACATATCTCTATATTATCCAGTAACAAATTTATAGATAAATAGTATTTTAATAGTATATATATTTGTAATAAGTTTTTTATTAAAAGTATTTATAAATACAAGGGAATTAGACAATTTATGTAGATTAATAGGTATATGGGTTTATTAATTTATTAACAGTATACTTGATGTTATTTAAAGTAGAAAAAGTATGAATTATAAGATGAAATTTTTTTTTTGGACAAAATAAAAAAAAGAATTTTATGAATAAAATATATTATAAGGGGCGATAATTAAGACAGTCTTAACATGAATAAAACTTAGAAGGATTACTCTATTTTAACTAAGTTGACTTATTCAAAGACGATATAATAATAGAATAACAATTTCTATTGGATAAATTTTGAGGGGGAAAAATATGAATAAGGAATGTATTATATGCAGAAAGCCTCTAGATAATGGTATACTTATATATGGACGAAGAATTTGTGAGAACTGTGAAAGAAGATTATTAACAATAGAAGCTAGTACAGATTTTTATGAATTTTATAAGAACTGTATTAAAAAGAATATAGTTCAACTTATACCAAGAGGAGTGAATGATAAGTGCCAAGATTACCGATAGTAGACGCACTATTGAAATATAAAAAAGAAGAAAATAGCTATTTTGCTATGCCTGGACATAAAATGGGAAAAGCATATGAAGATACAAAAGAAGGAAAGATTTTATTAGATAATTTCATTAAATTTGATATTACTGAGGTAGAGGATTTAGATAATCTTCATAATCCTACCGGCATAATAAAAGAAGGACAAGAACAACTTGCTAATTACTATGGGAGTAAAAAATCTTACTTTTTAGTTAATGGAAGTACATCAGGAAACATGATTATGATATTTGCTACATTTAAAGAAGGCGATAAAATAATTGTAGAAAGAAACTGTCATAGATCAGTATTCAATAGTATAATATTACGTAAATTAAAGCCTATATATGCTATGAATGAGGTAAGTGAAAAATATGATGCTCCTTTTTCTATTAATAAGAAGCATCTATTTAAATTAATAAAGGAAAATCAAGATGCTAGGGGAATATTATTAACATACCCTAATTATTATGGCATATGTACAGAATTAGATGAAATAGTAAAAGAAGCCAAGAAATATAATATGAAGGTATTAATAGATTGTGCTCATGGAGCACATTTTGGAGTTATAGATGAATTACCTGATAATCCGCTTAAGCTAGGTTGTGATATGGTTGTTCAAAGTGCTCATAAAACATTACCAAGCTTAACACAAACATCATTTTTACACGTTAATTGTGATGAGCTTTTAGATGAGGTTAACTTCTATACTAGCGTGTTTTTGACAACGAGTCCTTCATATTTATTTCTTGCCAGCATGGATTATAGTAGATATTATTTACAGAAGTATGGAAGTAAGGATTACAGTATATTAATTAATTTATGTGAGGAATATAGAAAAAAAATAAATCACATTGGTTTTTATCATATAATAGATGAGCATGATATAATTAAGAAAAGTTTATCAACAAGAAATAAGGTATATATAGATAAAACTAGATATATTATAAATGTACCTAAAGGATTTAGTGGACATCTATTACTAGATTATTTAAAAGCTAATAAGATTCAATGTGAAATGAGTGACTCAAGAAATGTAGTATTGATTTTTGCTACTTCAAACACAAGAGATGATTTTGATAAACTTTATAGAATACTAAAAGAGTGCAATAAGGATACTTTAATAGATCAATATGTAAAGCCGATGCAGTTTGAAATTCCACTAATAGATAAATTACCATGGGAAACTCTAAATATGAAAAAAGTTGAGTGTAGTATTAAAGATTCCATAAATAAAGTGTGCGGACAAGCTATTGTCCCATATCCACCTGGGGTACCACTAATAATGCCAGGAGAGATTATTACAAAAGATATTATTGATACAATAGGATATTATATAGATAATAATGTTACATTATTAGGAGTGAAGGAAAATAACTTAATTATAATAAAGTAGCATAAACAGATTTCTTAGCTTCTTTGAAGCTTAGAAATCGTTATCTAGTAACGTAGCAACTCTTTACCACTTTTGAAGAAGAGGGGGATTAGAGCTGAGAGTCATCGGATAAAAACTATAGGAAAAGATAAGTTTGGAGGTAAGTTTTTTGAATAAAGGGTTATTAATAGCATTAGAAGGTCCAGATGGTAGTGGAAAATCTACACAAATAGAATTATTAGAGAAATATTTTGTGGATAAGGGTATTGGAGTTATAAGAACGAGAGAACCAGGAGGAACTAAAATTGGCGAAAAAATTAGGGAGGTAATTTTAGATAATGCTAACCAAGAAATGGATAACATGTGTGAGGCTTTACTATATGCTGCGGCGAGGGCTCAACTTATAAAAGAAGTAATAAAGCCTGCAATTGCTCAAGGGAAGGTAGTCTTATGTGATAGATTTGTATATTCATCTATAGTTTATCAAGGAATTGCTAGAGATTTAGGAATAGATACTGTCAAATCTATAAATGATTGTGCTTTAGGCGGACTTGAAGCGGATTTAGTATTTATGATAAGTATTCCATATGATAAAGGAATTGAAAGAAAGAAAAATCAACAGGAATTAGATAGACTTGAGAATGTTGGTATGGATTTTCATAAAAAAGTTTTTGAAGGATATTCAAAAATTAGTAGTATTTATGATAAAATAGAATTAATAAATGGAGATGACTCTATAGAAAATATTCATAGGGACATAGTAAATAGAGTTGAATCCTATATAGAGCATAAATAAATATTTAGGAGGGGTATTATATGAAATTAATAATTGCGATAGTTCAAGATGACGATGCTATGGATTTAATCGATATCTTAACAGAGAATGGGTTAAGGGTTACAAAGCTTGCAACTACAGGTGGATTTTTAAAAGCTGGAAATACCACATTAATGATAGGTGTAGAGGTAGAGAAAGTTGATACTGTTTTAGGATATATAGAAGAAATCTGCAAAGTTAGAAAACAACTTATATCATCACCTTCTCCGGTTGCTGGATCTACAGGAGTATATGTTCCGTATCCTGTAGAGGTAAATATAGGTGGTGCTACTATATTTGTTGTTGATGTAGATAAGTTTTTAAGAGTATAATATATTTAAGTAAAATAATGTACAATAGGTTAAACTTATTGTACATTATTTATTATATAGGAAGGAGCAAATGAGTATGATAGGTCATGAAAATATAAGAAATAGCTTAATTGAAGCAATTAATAATAATAAATTTACTCATGCTCATATACTAGTTGGAGAAAAAGGTATAGGGAAAAGTGTCTTAGCTAAATTTATAGCATCAAAGCTCTTAGGAATAGATGAAGTAAGAGAACATGTAGATATAATTAATTGGTCTTTAGATAAGGGAAAAGTATCTATAGGAGTGAATACTATTAGGAGTATTATAGAAGAATGTAATAAGAAACCTTTTGAGAGGGATAGAAAGGTTATTATCATAGACAACGGTGATAAGATTACATTTCAGGCACAAAATGCATTTTTAAAGACTATAGAAGAACCACCGGCTAATGTTTATATATTTATATTGTGTGAAGAATTAGAAAGCATGTTGGATACAATTAAATCCAGGTGTGGTATACATAAACTAAAACCACTATCAAAGGAAGAGATGATTTTATTTCTTAAGAATAGATACACAGAAATTGAAGAAAATAAGATGTTAGTGGCTATTTCTTTTGCAAAAGGAATACCAGGAAAAGCAGAGAGTTTAATAGAAAATGAGGATTTTAGTTTAATAAGAAATACAATTTTTGAACTTATATATAAAATTAAGGATAAAGATTATGAAACCTCTTTATTGTATGAAAAGTTTTTTAATGATAATAGAAATATGGAAGAGGAAATTTTAGATGTAATTATAACTATAATAAGAGATATAATTATTTATAAAGAAGTTGGAGATGAAGAGCTTATAATAAATATTGATAAAATATCAGATATTAAAGATTTAGTTAATATATTTTCATTAAGTAAATTAAATGGTATGATTAAAGTTATAGATGATACAAGAAAAACTTTAAAAAATAATGTAAACTCGTCATTGGCATTTATAACGATGGTTTTGAGAATGCAGGAGGTTTAAATATGATAACAGTAATAGGAGTAAGATTTAAAAAAGCAGGTAAGATATATTATTTTAATCCTGGTGATTTGGATATAAAAAAGGGTGACTTTGTAGTTGTTGAAACCGCAAGAGGAATTGAGTTTGGTGAGTGTGTAGTTGGCATGAAGGAACTCAGAGAAGGTGAAATTGTAGCTCCTTTAAAGAATGTAATAAGGAAAGCTTTGGAGGAAGATATAAATTCAAATAAAACTAATAAAGAAAAGGAAGAAGAAGCTTTTAAGATATGTCTTGAGAAAATAAAGGCTCATGATTTAACTATGAAGCTTATAGATGTAGAATATACTTTTGACAATAATAAAGTAATATTCTATTTTACAGCAGATGGTAGAGTAGATTTCAGGGAATTAGTTAAGGATCTAGCATCAATTTTTAGAACTAGAATAGAATTAAGACAAATTGGGGTTAGGGATGAAGCTAAGATGACTGGAGGTCTTGGACCTTGTGGAAGAAGTCTATGTTGCTCTACATTTTTAGGTGAATTTGCCCCAGTATCAATAAAAATGGCAAAGGAACAAAACCTATCTTTAAACCCGACTAAAATATCAGGAATATGTGGAAGACTTATGTGTTGTTTAAATTATGAACAAGAAACATATGAAGGAATAAGAAAAAGATTGCCGAAGGTAGGTTCTATAGTAGATACATGCTATGGAAAAGGAGAAGTAGTTTCTAATAGTGTAGTTAAAGAGGCGGTAAAAGTAAAAGTAAACATAAAAGATGGTGAAGATGATATTAAAGTAGTTAGTATAAATGATTTAACATTAATATCTGGTAGCTATGAAGATATAATTAATGAAATTGATTTAAAGGAGTTAGAAAATCAAGCTGAAGACCCTACGTTAATTAAAGAGCTATTTAAAGAAAATTAGGAGGAAGGATATGAAGACTACACTTAAAGTTTGTGATATGGTTACAAGTAAAGATGTTACAAGAGTTAAGAATGCCATATCCGCCAATGAAGGGGTTATAGCCTGTGGAATACACAAAGTTAAAAAAGAAGTAGAAATTGTTTATGACAATTATTTTATAAACATAGAGGATATAATTGAATCCATAGAGAATAGTGGTTACACAGTTATATAATTACTCAGAATCCTTGTAGATATAAAGCTACAAGGATTTTTTTTCATAAAAATAAGCAAAATTAATTAAACATGTATATTTTATATAAATTTGTTAATTATTTAAATAGTAGTATTAAAATATAGAGAGGTGTTAATTATGAAATTTAAAAAACAAATAATAATAGCTATAAGCTGTGCAATTGTTTTGGGTGGAATATTTTTTTCTGTAAGCTATATAGGAAATAAAGATCAAAATAAAGAAACTAGTAACAAACCAGCTACAACCACTGACTCAAAGACTAATGAAGCTATAAATGAAAATAAAGAGAATACTGATAGCACAAAGGTCAATGATAAAACTACACTAGAACAAGAAGATAAAAAAGATACAGGTATGGAAGAAGTAAAAGAAGGATACTATACAGTAAAAGCTAATGATACACTTTATAGTATAGCTAGAACTTATATGCCAAGCTCTGACCCAAATGAAGTAGTAGCAGAAATATTAACAAGGAATAATATGAGTAAAGATGATATTATTTCATCAGGACAAAAACTTATTATATCTTATGAAACTTCATTGGTAACAGGAGAAAAAAAATCAGACCAAAAATCAGAAGAGGTAGCTTCAGCTAATGCAGCAGAACATACTGATCACATTAAGTATGTTGTTAAATCAGGCGATACATTATTTAGCATATCTAAGGAGTATTTATCCAATATGGATATAATGGATGGAATTGAATTAATTAAAGCACATAATAACCTAAATGAGAATACAATAAAAGTTGAAGACACGTTATGTATACCTAATAAATAATATATGAATAAATTAACTTTAGATTAAGGAGATATCTGAAGTAATACCATAGCCTATAAAACAGTTTTAAGGGTTTATAGGCTGAAATATAGCCATGTAGAAATACTACATGGCTATATTTTTAATATTTTAACAGAATCACAATTGGCATAAACAAAGTCACTATCTAGAGTTAATAAATAATGTATATTATGACATATACAAGTAGCTATATGAGTAGCATCATTTATAGACAATAGGTTTTTAATCATTATTTCTTTAGTCTTACTCATACAGAGCTTATTTATTTCAACATATTCGTATTTAACGGTGTTTTCAAGTTGATTGTGCATGGTTACAGCAGTCTTATAATAAATACTTAGAAGATCTCTTTTAGAACTGTTTTTAGATAGGTTATCAAAATACTTTTTATATGGAATTTCTCTCAGCTTATCTATTCTTTTATCCTTTATAATTTTTCTGTCATATTTACTAAAGGATGATATAATTTGTTTTATATTTGTTTGAGAATTAAACGCGCTTTCTTTATCAATTTTGTGACGTATATCTATCATAAATATTTTATACATAATTTGATTTAAAACTTCAGCAGAAATTATATTTGTAACTAAAAGTTTGCACTGGTTATTGAGTAATATTCTGAATACTTCTATACATTCAGTATGTTTTATATCATCATCATAAACTAGACTTAACAGAAATGATGCATCTAACAATATAGAAGTACTTGATTGAAAATCTATTGATGAAAAGGGGTAAAATAATATTTCCATAATGCAAACCTTTCTTAATTGATTATACTGAATGATTATTGTATTATATTAAATTAAACTATTAGTTATTACTACTACTTAAGTAATAAATTAAATATAACTGTATATTCCTATTGATACTGGTAATAATATAAACAGAGTTCTTAGCTTCTTTGAAGCTCTAGAAATCGTTATCCAGGGACGTAGTAGTTCTTTACTCCCACTTTGAATAAGATGGATATATTAGAGCTAGTAGTCATTGGATAAATGACAAATTAAATCATAAATATAAACCCTAAATGCAATATGTCTTATTTAGCATATATTATTTATAAAATGCTAAAAAAACATATTGCATCCCCCTATATTATAGTATGTAAAAATAAAAATGTTTCCCCTTGATGGTTAAAAATTTATAACTATTCAAGGGGATTTTGTAATTTTCAAAGTATATTTTAGGATAATTAGTAGTTATATTATAGATATTATGGATAAGATGAAAAACATAGCAACTTATTATATAATAAGATATGTGTAATTTGGGTATTAGAAAGGAATTTTATATTATGAGTTTAATAAACATAGATGAAACGTTAGATGACTTACAATTAAAGGGTATTCATATCATACAAAAAAAAGAGGGATTTAGATTTGGAGTTGATGCAGTACTTTTAGCCAATTTTGCTAAGGTAAAAAGAAATGCAACTGTTATTGACTTGTGTAGTGGAACAGGAATAATTCCATTTATAATTAAAGGGAAGAGTCAATGTGGAGTAATAAAGGGTGTAGAGATACAAGGCGAGTTTGCTGAAATGGCAAATAGAAGTGCTATGTATAATAATTTTAGTGATGAAATTAAGTTCGTAGATGGGGATTTAAAGGATAAGGAACTTTTAAAATCATTAGGTAGAGTAGATATAGTTACTGTAAATCCACCGTATAAGTTATATAGCTCTGGAATACTCAATGAAAGTGATAAGAATGCCATTGCTAGACATGAGGTATGTTGCACATTAGAAGATGTTATAGTGGCAGCTAGGACGTTATTAAAGGATAATGGGAAATTTTTTATGGTACATAGACCAGATAGAATAGTAGATATATTTACTCTTATGAGAAAGTATAAAATAGAACCAAAGAGAATAAGATTTATTCATCCTAAACCAGGAAAGGCGCCTAATATATTATTAGTAGAAGGACAAAGGGATGGGGGAGCATTCTTAAAAATAGAAGACCCATTATATGTACATATGGAGGATGATTCTTATTCAGAGGAAATTAAAGCAATGTATAATTCACAATGGTTAGATTAATAAGACAAAAAATAGAAGAGGTGAGTAAAAGTGAGTGGTAAATTATATTTAATACCTACTCCAATAGGAAATCTAAAAGATATAACTCTTAGGGCTCTTGAAACTTTAAAAAGTGTAGATATAATTGCATGTGAAGATACAAGACAGAGTTTAAAGCTTTTAAATCATTTTAACATAAGAAAAACATTGATAAGTTATCATAAACATAATGAGAATGGGAAAAGTGAGGATATAATAAATAGATTAATAGAAGGAAAAAATATAGCCATAATAAGCGATGCAGGCACTCCAGGAATTTCAGATCCAGGTGCTATTATAGTGAAAAGATGTATTGAAGAAAATATAGAATTTGAAGTGTATCCTGGAGCAACAGCAATTACTACTGCACTAGTTTATTCTGGACTAAATACAGATAAATTTTTATTTATAGGATTCTTATCTAGAGAGAATAAGGATAGAAAAGAAGTTATAGAGGGGTTAACAGATAGGCAAGAAACTTTAATATTCTATGAGGCGCCGCACAGATTAGAGTCCACTTTAAATTTCTTAAAAGATAACTTAGGTAATAGAAATATTGCAATATGCAAGGAGCTTACAAAGCTTCATGAAACTATATTAAGGGGAACATTAGAAGAGTGTATAGACCATTATAAAGAAAATAAGCCAAAGGGTGAATATGTACTAGTGTTAGAAGGAAAAAGTGAGATTGAGATTATGGAAGAAATGAAGTCTAAGTGGGTAGATATGAGTATTGAGGAGCATATAATAGATTATATAAATCAAGGATTAAATAAAAAAGAAGCAATAAAAAAAGTTGCAAAGGAAAGAAACCTACACAAATCAGAGGTATATAAGTTTGGAATTGATATATAAACAAAAGCATTTTGAAAAACTTTTCAAATTAGAAGGAATATGATAATTTATATTGAATATATTTACTGTATATCTATTAAAAAATAGATGGTTGTCTCATTTTTTTTCTAAATTACTTGAGATAACAATCATTATAGTGTTATAATGGTAAATGAGATTTATAAATGAGGGGGAGGGAATTTTTTTGAATAAGAAGAGTATATCATTAGTACTTGCTTTAGCATTGTCTATTTCTTGTATTGGAACTAGTGCATTTGCAGATCCAAACAGTGATAGGTCAACATATGAGCAAAAGTTAGAAGAAAATAAAAACAACTATAAAAGTGCTCAAGAGCAAGTCGATGAGATAGAAGCTTCAATACAGTCAGTAAATTCTCAGATGGAAGATATATCTATAGGTATAGAAGAGTTGAATGCTGAAATTCTTGAAGCAGAAGGCAAAATTGAAGAGAGCAACAAGAAGGTACAAGCTACTGAAAGTGATATAAAAGAACAAAATGAAATGTTTAGTGAGAGAATGAGAGCGATGTACATTAATGGTATGGGTAGTTATGTTGAGGCGCTTTTAAACTCAAAGAGTATATCAGATTTCATGTGTAGATTAAATAACATAAATATAATGATAGGCTCTGATAAAGAAATTGTTAGTAGTTTAAATGAAAAAATAGAAATTCTTATAAAAGATAAAAAAGTTGTTGAAGATGAAAAAGTAAAGCTAGATGCATTACAAGAAGAAAATAATAAAAAATTAGCTCAATTGGAAGAAAAAAGAGCAGAACATAAAAAGGCTTTAGCTAAAGCAGAAGCGAATAGAGACTTATTTGACGCAGCTGTGAAGGAGAATGAAGCTCAAATAAAGGAGACGGAGAGACAAATAAGGGAGTATGTTAGTAATGGTAATACTAGTAGCTCTAATAGACCAAGTAGAGGAGGTAGTGGTGGCTCAAATGTGATAGCACCTCCAAATGCCTCAGGAAGCTCTATAGTTGGTTATGCATATAAATTTTTAGGAGTTCCATACCAATGGGGTGGAAACGGCCCTAATACTTTTGATTGCTCAGGCTTAACTAGATATGTTTATGCTGCCAATGGAATAAGTCTTCCTAGAGTAGCTCAGGATCAAATGAACGCAGGAACGCCAGTTTCTAATCCTCAACCAGGAGATTTAGTATTCTTTGGTTCAGGTGGATCTGCATACCATGTTGGTATATATGTAGGTAATAATTCTTACCTTCATGCTCCTCAAGATAATGAGGTTGTAAAGATATCACCTATGAGTAGATACGATTATATAGGGGCAAGAAGATATTAATTTCTTAAGATAAGATCAGTAATTTAATTACTGGTCTTTTATTTTATGGTGAATAGATAGATTTATATAGTATATACGATATAAATAATAAAAACGTTACTNNAGTAACGTTTTTATTATTTATTGTTGATTCTTTAATTCATTTAGACATTTTTCACAGATGTTTTTAGATTTATAGTTAACCACATCACGAGCATCTCCACAGAAGATACATGCAGGTTCATATTTCTTTAATATAACTTGCTCACCATCTACGTATATTTCAAGAGCATCCTTAACGTCAATATCTAAAGTCCTCCTTAATTCTACTGGGATAACTATTCTCCCTAACTCGTCTACTTTTCTTACAACACCAGTTGATTTCATAATAAATTCCTCCTATATTTTTGATTATGTAATCAAATAAAATTTAGCTAGCAGATATTATATTTAATACCATATAATAACTATAATACAAGAAAAATCATAAGTCAATAAAAAATGATAAAAAAAATATATTAATTACATTATATGCCATTAATATATGGTCTATTATAGTAGTATTAATCACATAATAAGGAAAAGATGAATAATTTAACTTATAATTTAATATTTTAACATAAAGAAGCTTATTTTCAATACTATTTTATTTGCTTTGTGAATTGATTCTACAAAAAATATCAAAATTTGAAGGAGATAAAGTCATATTATTCAGCGTTCTAGACAGAAAATAAAAAATATTATGCACAACCTATCTGTGGATAATGTGGATAATATATATATATGCGTAAAGTTAGTAGAATTATAGGAATTAACATGTAGATATTAATCAACAACTAATGTTGATATTATTTATAATAATATGTTAGTAAAATGTGATTATTGTTAATAATATTGATATGTGCTTATATTTGAATGAATAATATATATTAATTTCATAATCTATGAATAAATAATTCGACTTTTATTTTATAGATATTTGTAAATATAGACATTATCTTTTATAATTAATATGAAGCAGTGTACAAAAATTTACATTATGATATATTTAACTAGTATTAAGACAAGAATATGTTAAATATTAAAAAGGTTATTGAAGTGAGGGATGAAGATGAATGATAGAGAAAGAGATAGTGGAACTATTTTTCAAGAGGTGGTATCTAAATTTTCGGAGATGATAGGTGAGAATACTGAAAAAAGTATCATACAGTATGATGAATTACCACAGTATGATTTATTCTTATCACAAGTTAAAGATTATCTTAACGATAAGTTTAAGCATGATAAATTTACTAATAGCATACTTCAAAATTATATAAAGAGTGAAGTTATTTCTAAGCCGGAAGATGGTAAAAAAAGAGGATATACTAAACTGCATTTAGTTCAATTAGTTTTATTAGGATATATGAGGCCAATTTTGACAACAGATGAAATAAAAAGTGTATTTAGATTAGCTTTTAATGATATAAATAATAGGGAGGATGATATTCTTTCATGGGAAGATACCTTTAAATTATTTAGCGATTTACAGCAAAAGAATATAGAATTATTTTTTAGTGGGGAAGAGAAGGATTTAGAAGAAATAATTAGAAGGCACTTGGAAAAGTACCAGTTTAATAATGAAGATAAAGAAAGAATACTAATATTCTTGTTAGTTATGATTTTAGTAGCTCATGCAAGTAATATAAAAAAACTAGTTACTACATTAGTTGAAGAATTTGGAGATAAATATAAGTAAAATATTATATGAATCAAAGAATAAAAATATCTTCTTATGAAAAGATACATAATAGATGACTTTATAAGGAGATGAGGTTATGAAATCAATCTATTTGATTCAAGTAGCTAATAGTATTAATAAGGATTTAGTAGAATTGTTACTTATGATTAAAGATAAAAAAATATATAAAGATGAGATAATATATACCCTAGGAGATATTACAGGCGAATTAAGGATTAAAGTTAAAAATAATTACAATAATGTATTAAATATAGGTGATGTAGTAAATGTTAGTATAAAAGATAATAGTATAGTGAAGCTAGATTTATCAAAATCTAGTTATAATTTAAATGATTTTATGAACTGTGTAAAAAGAGATGTAAAATTTATATTAGATGAATTAGAAGAAATGACAACTCAACAATTTAAATGTGAAGAGGTTATGTCTTTAGATAAATATTTTTTTTATGATAAGAAATTTATAAATAATTTTTCTCAAGGGATTGGAGGGTTAGAACACCATACATATATAGGTGGGCTTGCAGAACACACTCTTAACGTAACTTATTGGGCAAAGAAACTTGCATATAGGTATAATTGTAGATATAAGGAAATTGCTATATTAGCAGCAAAACTTCATGATATTGGAAAGATATATGAATATTCGTCAATTGGAAGGTTTAAACCAACCATTAGAGGTGAAATGGAAGGTCATATAGTTATAGGCATAACTATGATAGAAGAAGCATTTAAAAATAATCCTGGTTTTTATAGTGAGGACTTTAAAAATCGAATTAAAGGATGTATTGTTCAACATCATGGAAAACCGGAGTATGGATCTCCTAAAGGGCCAAATACGGAAGAGGCTTTTATAGTGCATTATGCAGATTATCTTGATGCTACTATGAATAAGGTATCAAAGGTAAAAGATAAAACAATACATGATACATGGTCGGATTATGAAAAAAAGATAGAAACTAAATTATTTATATAAAACCATAAAGCGAATTACTTAGGTAGTTTGTTTTATGGTTTTATTTTCAAAATATATATTAAGATGTATATACAATGGTACGATAATTCAATCAAGTAAAAATATGGGGGGATTATTATGGGGAAAAATGAACATAAAGATAACTATAACAATTATATTACTAAAGTAAATAAATTAATGTTAATTGTATTTTTGAGCATTATGTTTGTTACAGTAGCAGGTTCAGTTCTACAAGTTTATAGAGGAGATAGAAGGATTGGATTTGCAATATATAATATATTAGTAGCAGGTATAGCCTATGTTATAGCCATATTTTTATATATGAAAAACTCATCAAATAACATAATGAGATGGGTTTTGGCTATAGGATTTTTATTAGTAGATACATATATATTACTCACATCATCCTGTGCATCTGCTTTTGCAGCTGGATTTCCATTTATACTAAGCTTAGTTTTATACTTGGATTTAAAATTAATAACTACTGTTGGTGGAATAAATTTAATATCTATACTAATATATGCATATATGCAGGTAAAGTTAGGAAATAGTGCTGAGTTAAGCGGGATTTTAGGTACTACTATAATGTTTTTGCCAACACTTGTAATAGTTACACAATTTATTTCTAAAATGAATAAAGATATAAATAAAAATGTAGAAGAATTAAATGAAAATAGTAAGATACAACAAAAGATGTTAATAGATTTATCCAATGTATATAATGCAGTTAAAGAAAAATCTAATGAGCTTAGAGGAATTGTTTCTTTAATAGGCCAAAGTACAGAAATTGTAAATTCATCTATAGATGAAATAGCAATAGGGGCAACTAATACTAGCAAAGAAATTGAGAGTCAGACTAATTTAGTAAATAATATAAAGCATGAGATAACAGAGACTGAAGAGGTAACTACTGTTGTTAAACAATTCTCTGAGGAAGCTGATGAGGTGATAGACAATGGAATAAAAATTGTTCATGAATTATCTAAGAAAAGTGAATATATTATGAGTAAAAATAAAAAGGTTAGTGACATTATGAAGGAACTAGCTGAAAAATCATCTAATATTGCAGAAATAGCTAATGTTATATCATCTATTTCAGAGCAAACTAATCTTCTAGCATTAAATGCTGCAATTGAAGCAGCTAGGGTTGGTGAAAGTGGAAAAGGATTTGCTGTGGTAGCAGATGAAATAAAGAAATTAGCAGCTGAGAGTAAAAATAACTCACTAGAAATAGGAAATATACTGAAGTCTCTAGAGGAAGATACTAATATATCAGTTTTAGAGGTAGAAGAATTAGTTCATGCTAATGATGAACAACAACAATTGGTTAAAGATACAAATAAAGCATTTTCAACTATTCAGAAAAATGTGTCTACAGTAAAAGAGGAAATGATGGGTGTGGTTTCTAAGGTATCTGCAATTTTAGATAGCAGTGAAAAAATTCATGATAACATTACAAATCTATCAGGTATAGCTCAAGAAACCATGGCAAGTTCGGAAGAAACTTCAACCATATCTCATGAAAATCTAAATAATTCTAAGGAACTAGAAAATATAGCAGCAGTGTTAAATAGTTCAATAGAGGAAATAAGTAAGTACTTTAAATAAATAGAGTTTTTAGTCATGGGGATTAACATATTAAAAAAATAATGCACTCTTTATTTCAAAGAGTGCATTATTTTTTAAGTGCGCCCAGCAT
>NZ_DLNT01000019.1:0-30640 GCF_002477055.1 Clostridium sp. UBA7503 | reverse complement strand
CTGGATAAAATAATTATTCAGATCCTACTCGATTTTAAGTGATAATTATTAGCTTATTTTTGACATGGTTTTAAATTCGCTAAACTCATCACTATTATCTACCTCAAATAATTTCTTATAACAATATGATATTATATCTCCTCTTTTTATAATTCCGATGAATATATTTGAGTCATCAACTACTGGAACGAAATTTTGTGATTTAGCAACAAGTATTAAACTTTCAATATCAGAATTAATTGATACGGGTTTATCCTTAAAATGTCTTGGTATATCCTTTATTAAAACATTTTCTGTATCCTTTAAGCTTAATTCGGAAGAATTTTTTAATTTCCAAAGAAGATCACCTTCTGTTAAAGTACCTACATATTTTCCTTTATCATCCACTAAAGGTATGGAAGTATATCTATGATATTCCATTCTCTCCATTGCTCTTCGCATAGTAGAACTAACCTTTTCAAAAATTACTTCGCTTTTAGGAGTTAGAAAAAAGGCAATGTTCATATTTTATCATCCTCCAATAAATCAATATTCAATAAGTAAACTAAAAAGCTATACTTTAATTATAACATAGTTTTCAGACTAAAAGAGAGTAAAGTTTTTAATAATTTAAGAACATGTAAAGCTATCAGTTGATTCTATAATTTATTAAACACAAAAACATATGAGCAATAAATTCTTTAGGAAATGTAATTGCTAAAGTGTTTCTAAAGGCTATTATGGATTTAGATGTATCTAAAAGATTGCAATTTTTAAAAATTAAATAATCTTTTGGTGAAAGTTCCTTACTATTCATATTTTCTTTGTATATATTTACTTTTTGTAAAATTTTATTTAAAAGTTCATCATAACTATATATATTACATCTTTCAATTTCTAAAATTTCTGCAGTAATTTCCATAGCCATGATAATATTAACACGACTTTTTGTTATAATTCCTGAAAAGTTTTCAATCTTTTTTATAGCTCTTAATAGTTTTAAATGACTATATATGGAATTGTTAAAACTTAAGGAATCCATTATAAGTTTAAACTCAATGACATTAATATTTACTAATAATCCCTTAGGTAGCTCATCTTTGAAAAAATAATAGTTTTGGCCTGTTAATTGCTTAAAAGTTTTTAATGTATCTAAATAGCCTATACTTATATTTCTTTTAATTCTTTCACTATCAAAACTAATAATTGGACCAAGATTTTCACTGCATTTTATTTCTATTATAGGTATATCATTTATATTATTAATTTTTTGACTGAACCCAGGTCCATCTATATCCACTTGGATTATAGCAGAACAAGGGCTATTTAAAAGCATGCTGGTTGGAATATTATTATACATACCTCCATCAACAAAAGTGACACCATCAATAACCATGTGCTTTAGACCAGGTAGAGAGCAACTTGCCATTATATAGTCAATAATTTTTCCGTAAGGAATATCGGTCTTAAATATTTCTATAGGTTTTAGGGGAAACATAGTAAGGGTAACAATACCAAAATCTATAGGTGAATTCCTTATTATATCTTCATTTAAATAGCGTTGTAGTAATCTTTTTAAAGGTGCATGATCTAACCCTCTATTAGATATAATATTTTTCATCAATTTAGCAAGATTTTTAAATGATAGATTTTCATCTATAGAAAAATTATCATCAATATTGAAGCAAGTTGAAAAATCTATTGATAGCCATAATTCTTCTAAATCATTATAATTATTGCTACATATAAAAGCACTATTAATAGCCCCAATAGAAGTTCCAACTACTGAACATATATCTATATTTAATTCTATCAAAGCTTTCCACACTCCAACTTCATAAGCGCCCCTAGAACCACCACCACCTAATACTAATCCGTAACTATTCAAGCGTTATAACACCCCTTTGACAAGTAAAATTAACTTAAATATAATTCTACTTAATATTATATTATACTAAATGAGTTATATTTGATAATTATCACAATGATTATATTATATATACTAATAATTACTATTTATAAGTTGAACTTTTATGTAAAAAACTATATAATTAGTATATACTAACAATAGAATTATAGTATAGTAAACTATTTTAAATGATGTAATTTAAAAATGTCGGAAGATTTCAATAATAACCATGATGAGAAGGAGATTAGTTATGGAAATAAGTTTAAATTTAATAGAAGAAGCAGTTAAATCCAATAGTATTGAGGAAGTTAGGAAAGCATTAATTGAATACATAAGAGTTGAACCGGAAAATTCAGAAAAAATTATAAATGCATTAAATTATGCTAAAGAAAACATTAAGGGATTGTTTGAAATTCATGATGGAGCAAAACTAGAAGAGGATAATAAGTGGACTAAAGAATATTTTTTGAAAACTATTCAAGATTTATCAAATAATTTTTCAGAAGAAAGATTTAACCATTTGTGCTTAGTAGGAGCTTTTATATATCCAAATGAAGATATTATAGAACAGGATACAGTTATAATTAACAATGTAAAACCTATTTCAGATGCTGAAATTAAATTTGAAAAAGTAAAGTCTGCTATTGCATTAGGAACTGGACTTTTAATAGGATACATCATTGGTAAAAAGATTAATAAAAAAAGATAATATATATTAAAATGCCCTATTAGTNNACTAATAGGGCATTTTAATATTTTTAGGAAGTATAATGTATTGAAATTATTTTACGATTTTTATTGAAAACTACCACTATATAAATCATATCTTTCAATATGATTAATATGTTTTTGATAATCTTTATTCATTAAATTTATAGTAGTATAGCTTTCGCGATTAATAAAATTAGGATCTGATATTAATTTACACCCTAAATTTAATACATTATTTGCAGCTTCACAAGTTTTTTTTAAAAGATCTCTGTCAATAACTGTAGCATCAATATTAATATATGGATTTATATCAATACAATTATCAATTTCTATAGGATTACCACCTAAATCAGTTATTATTTTACATATTCTATATGCATGTTTTTGGTAATCATTTCGAACTTTAGATATTTGAGAAATAACATTTTCATTTTTAGAGTGCTTTATATAATCTTCAAAAGTGTTTATATCAATATATATGCCATGTAATAATTCGTTTAAACTATTAACTATATATTTTTTATCCAAGAAAATCAACTCCTTGCAATAATATTCATTATATTATTGCCTAAGTGGTATTGACATTATTCACATTAGAAAATATTTTAAAAGGATAAAAAGGCCATTTAATATATGACCTTTTCAAACCATACTAAGCTTTTATAACTGGTTTGTCTAGTTTTTCTGGGTCTTCTAGTTTTTCCATTGAGAATCCTGTGTATCCGTAAACTATTGATATTATAGGATTTATATAGTTCAAGAAGCAGAATGGTGCATATAAGAAACAAGAAACACCAAGAGTAGTAGACATAAATGCTCCACAGGTGTTCCATGGAATAAATGGTGATGTTAATGTTCCAGAATCTTCTAAAGCTCTAGATAAATTCTTAGGTGCTAAGCCACGTTTAGCATATTCATCTTTATACATTCTACCTGAAATAACTATAGATAAATATTGGTCCCCAGCTAATATATTAATAACTATGCAAGAGATTATAGTAATTAGTACAAGGGAACCTGTGTTAACTGCTAACTTAAGCAATTTTTCAGCAATTACATTTAAGAATCCTGCCTTCTCCATTACACCACCAAAGGTCATAGCACACATAATCAAAGAAACTGTATACATCATACCTTGTAGTCCACCACGGGTTAATAGTTCATCTACCACTTCAATTCCAGTTTCACTTACATATCCATCATTTAAAACATTAACTATATCTCCATAGTTAGCGCCTTGTACTAAAACTGCTAAAAGTACACCTGTAGCAACACCTATTAGTAGTCCAGGAATTGCAGGCATTTTTTTAATTACAAGTATTATTACTATTATTGGAGGTAGTAATAGAATAGGGTTAATTGCCCCAGAAGCTTTTAAACCATCAAATAGTATATTCAGTTTAGAAACATCTAATTCTTGACCTGCATATTTCATTCCAAGGATAGCGAATAGTATAAGAGAAATTATTAAACTTGGTGTTGTAGTATAAAACATGTGCTTGATGTGATCAAATAAATTAGAACCAGCCATGGCAGGAGCTAAGTTAGTTGTATCAGAAAGAGGGGACATTTTATCTCCAAAATATGCACCAGATATAATAGCACCAGCTATCATCGGAGTAGGGATTCCTAAGCCTATACCAACTCCCATAAGTGCTATACCTACAGTGCCAGCAGTTGTCCACGAACTTCCAGTAGCTAATGAAACTATAGCGCATATTATACATGTAGCTACTAAGAATATACCAGGAGATAAAATTTTAAGACCGTAATAAATCATTGTTGGTACAGTACCACTTAATATCCAAGCACCAATTAAAACTCCAATTATCATAAGTATTATAATTGCTTGCATTGACATTTGAATAGTATCAATAAATCCTTTTTCAAGATCTTCCCATTTAAATCCAATACATAAAGCTGTGATAGTTGCAGCTGCAGCTGCAATTATTAAAGGAATATGTGGACTTGATTCATAAAATATAATTGCAATAGATAGAGAAACAATGAGAATTAAAATAGGTATAAGGGCTTGCCAAACTTTTGGTTTTCTAGGTGGGGGAGCTATCTTATTAGATTTTTGTTTTTTTTCTTTCATTAACAACACACTCCTATATTAAATTCCAATTTTAATAATTAAATAAATTATATATCAGTATAATTATAATTGCAATACTATTCAGAAAATTTATGAATTAAAAAATAATTTTTAATATCATGCATTTCGGAGAAAAAATATTGATTTAAATAGCTTTTATTATTAGATTATGAAATTTATTGAAATATTATATTCAATTTATTCTCGTTAAAAAAGAGCACAAAAGAATTTTTGTGCTCAGAGTTATAAAAAATATTATAATTATACATTTATATATTAAATGATTTATAGGCTGTAAGAAATTTATTTATATCATCTTCGCTATGAGAAATTGAAAAGAACATTGCTTCAAATTGTGATGGTGGCAAATTAATTCCATTGTCTAACATATGCATAAAATATTTTTTGAATAAATTTGTATTACAACTTTTAGCATCATCGTAATTATTAATTTCATTTAAATCTGTAAAAAATACAGTCATCATCCCACCAACTCTATTAACTACTACATTTATATTTTTTTCTTTTGAAATTTCTTTAATACCATTTTCTAATCTTGTTCCTATGGTTTCTATATGGGTATATATATCTTGTTTTTCATACAATTCTTTAACTGTTGCTATTCCAGCAGCCATAACAAGAGGATTACCTGACATGGTTCCTGCTTGATACACAGGGCCTAATGGAGCAAGGAGTTCCATAATTTCTCGTCTTCCGCCATAAGCACCACAAGGCAAGCCGCCTCCAATAATTTTACCATAGGTAATAAGATCAGGTTTAACATTCGGGAATAGCTCTCTTGCACCCTTATATGCAATTCTGAAACCACACATTACTTCATCAAATATTAATAAAGCACCATTTTCTTTGCAAAGTTTATCTAAGTTTTTCATGAACTCCACAGAAGGCTTAATAACACCCATATTTCCAGCAATAGGTTCGATAATAACACATGCTATATCATTACTATAAGCAGTAAATATTTCTTTTAAATTATCTATGTCGTTATAATTAGCAACAATTGTATGCTCTATGTGTTCTTTAGGTATACCAGCACTGCCAGGTATGCCACAAGTCATAACACCAGAACCTGCACTTACTAAAAATCCATCATAATGACCGTGATAACAACCGGCAAATTTAACAATTTTATTTCTCTTAGTATATCCTCTTGCTAATTTAATTGCACTCATAGTAGCTTCAGTACCAGAGTTAACCATCCTAATCATATCAATTGAGGCAGTTTCACATAAAAATTTTGCTAAGTCTAATTCTAATTTTGTTGGTGCACCAAAGGCTATAGCCGTTTCTGAAGTATTTTTTATAGCATCAACAACTCTAGAATTACAATGCCCTAAAATCATAGGTCCCCAAGCTCCAACAAAATCTATGTATTCTTTATTTTCTTCGTCATATATTTTAGAACCCATACCAGATTTTATAATAGGAGGGGTGATACCCATATCCTTAAGTGCTCTTACTGGACTATTAACTCCTCCGGGAATATACTTTTTGCTTTCTTCAAATATAGTTTTATTGTTCATTAAGCTTTTCCTCCTAATTAATTTTATTTAGAAAAATACGTTCAATTAACTCATAGGCGTCCTTATTATCCCCCTTTAAAGTTTCTTCTTTTAAAACTTCAATGGCACGATTTATATATGTGTTAGCACTACTTTTTAAAAGGGTAGCTACAAGCTTGTCATTATCTTTAGTGTACTTTTTATTCTTAAAAGTTTTAAGATTGTTTTCCACAAGTAATTGGCCCTCTTCTTTTACATCTTTAATTATACCACTTAAGGACATTAACTTTAAAAAATTATCATATTCATCATAGTATTTCTTTATTATATATTTATTTGAATTCATAATATTTCTTCGCTGAATCTTATTTTCTCTGTCTACATTTTGAAGATTATCTAAATTAAATAAACATATATTTTTTAATTCACTACAAGAATCTTCAACATTAATTGGCAAGGAAAGATCAAAAATTAAAATTGGTTGGAAAGGGAGATCTTTCTTTAGTACAATTGGAGTAGGGGAAGAAGTACAGCATATTAAAGCATCTATATATTTATAAGTATCTACCAAATTATCAATGGATATAATTTCAATCTTTTTATTTTCCATTAATTTTATATTTTTTATTATAGTACTATTATTAATAATCTTATCTGTATTTCTTACTACAATATATATTTTATCTAAGATATCTTGTTTTCCTATAAGATAATTTAAAGTTAATTGAGCCATTTTACCAAAACCTAATATTAATATATTTTTACATCCTTGGTCTATAGCTTTTTTAGCAGCTATAGATGAATAGGACACAGGTGTTTTATATAGTTTACTTTCGGTTTTAAACTCTTTACCACAACTAATAGCCATTGAAAATAGCTTATCAAAAGAAGCTTTTATAACTTTTAATTCTTTACTTTTTGAGTAGGCATCCTTTACTTGACCTAAGATTTGATCCTCACCTAAAATCTTTGAATGAAACCCGCAACTAACTTCCAGTAAGTGAGTTATAGCCTTGTTATCATTAGAGTAAAATATATATTTAATAAATTCCTCATCCCAATTAAGCGTTTTGAATACTTCTTGTATTATGATATTTTGAGATAGGGAAGATTTTAAGTATATTTCTGTTCTATTACAGGTATTAATTATAACAACTTCTTCGCATAGAGTTTCTTTCATGTTTAGTAATATTCCATCTATATTATCTTGGGATATTGCTAGTTTAGCTCTTAAAATTAAATCAAGTTCTTTCTTTATTCCAATTAAATGAATCATCTTTACCCCCAAATCTATGAAATTACTAAATTTTATTTAATCAAATTTAAAACCCACTACAAGTGAGCACATTATAACTCATATATTGTAACATGAAAATTATACTATATGAAAATTTTTTTGACAATGATAAAATAGGATAATAAAATTGAATTGTATATATTACTAATTTCTAACAATTAAAAGGTGAGGTAATGCTATGAAAAAGTTTATTCTAAATATCTTTATTTCTATTACAGGCTTTGTTTTTATTATGCTTATTTCTATTTTAATAGTAACAAGCATAAAACCTATTTATACTTACAGTATTAATAAATTTAATATGGAGGAGAGAACAAGCTTATCTATTGCGGAGATGAAAAAAAATTATTCTTATGTAATAGACTATTTGTTATATAATAACAACGACAAATTTGAACTACCATCTTTAGGATCATCAGAAGCTGGTGCTTTTCATTTTAAAGAAGTAAAGGAATTATTTAAACTAGTTAAGATTACTATATTAAGTTTAATAATTACGTTAGCCATATTATCTGTACTGTATACTAGCAGTTATAAGAGCTACATTTATATAAAATATATTTCCATTATATCAATTATAACTCCAGTTATAATCTCAATAGTTGTAAGTATTAATTTTAATTTTTTCTTTACAATATTCCATAAAATTTTTTTTGATAATGATAAATGGATTTTTGATCCCAACACAGATCCTATTATAAACATACTACCTGAAGAGTTTTTTTCATTATGTGCTGGCGCTATTGGAATTCTTTGCATAGTCATTGGAATAGTATTATATGTGTTATATTACAATTATAATAAAAAGATTTCAAAAAGATATTAGAAAAAATCTAATATCTTTTTGAAATTAAAGATAATTTACATTTACTTTTTTACCTAATGAAATTAGTAATCTGGATATGTCTTTAACAATTTTAATTTTTAAATTAAATTCATCTGGAAAAGATGGATTTTGATGAGCTGGATTAACTGCTTGCCCTATATATATATCTATGGATGTACCTTCATTAATTAACATATTAGTAATTCTAGAAGCTCCATCAGAGCCATTTATAGCACAGGGTATAGCATTCTTTTTAATGGAATTTAGATAATTTTTTAATAAATCTTTTACTTTATTTAAAGTTAGTATACCTTCTGTAACCAAGTCTATACCTTTCATAAATCCCATAGGCGGGACTTCTGAAGTATAATGTTTTAAGTCTATCTCTATAGGGGTATGTAATGCGTTAGATATTATATTTGCGGTAGTGCCACCACATACAATTTTTTTACCTGTAGCATTTTTCACAAGATTTATAAGAATGTCATCATCATCTTTATTTTTAGGCGGTCCTGTGAAGAGAGAGATGTTTTGTTCCTTTCTTATTTTAATAGTTACTACTGTTGTATCATCCCCAGGTTTATTATCATATAAGTCTTTACAAACTTCTAATAGTTGTCTACATATGTTTTGAGCAATAACCTCTTTATGGAGTACATTAGTTAGATATCTATTTATATGAGGCCATTCCCAACCTAGATTTAAGAGTCCACCTACACCAGCATGTACAACTCCGTCACTTATAATAACTAGAGCATCAGATTCATTCATATAAAATCTACTTTCAAAAATAACTTTACCATTCACTATACGTCGATTCTTCTTGATGTCACAACTTCGATTATTTCTAAAAAGAAAAACAGGTGGATTATCGTACTCTACCATATATACCTCACCACTGTTTTTAATTTTCACAATTGTAAAAGTGGAGTAGGCTAACTTTCTAACTTGACATTCAGGCAATGTATTAATTATAGTATCTATAGTCTCATCTATAGTAGCTCCTTCTTTTAACATAGTAACTGCAATTTTAGATGTTAAAGTTCCTAGTATATTAGCTTTAACACCACTGCCAAGACCATCTGACATCACTACAATAATTCCATCTTCTGTATTAGCAATTTCAACGTTGTCACCACAAAGTTCTTCACCTTGTTTATTCATACTCATATTAGCTACATCTAAGTAATATTTTCTCATATTAGTCTTCCTCTTCTAATACTTTTTTTAATTCTAGGATAGCAACTTTAGTTTCTGCAGTAGTTTCACCAAGTAAGCTAGCAATTTCTTGAGCAACCATCATTTGCTTGTTTATAATTGTTTGGGTAACATCAATAGATTTACGCTTCAATTCAGTCAATTCTAATTTCCTATTTTCTTCCTCAGTTATGTCTGTAAATGTTATCAATAAAGATGAGTGATTTTTAATATAAATTACACTTTTATATCCATGAAAATCTAACTTACTGTAGAAAACTTTTTTACCTAGAATATTCTTTTTTGTGTCGGCTACTTTTTTAAAGTCTAAGTCGTGTATAATTTCTGTTATAGGAACTCCTATTATACTTTCTTTTTCACAATTTAAAAACATCCTTCTTCCAGAGGGATTAATGTCCTTAATCAATAAGTTATCATCAATTATAATTAAAGCATTAGGCGAATTTTTAAATATTTCACTATTCATATTTTCTGCTAATGATCTCATATAAGGTACACACATTTCAACCTCAGACATTCCATTGTAAACAGCAATAGCCTTTTCAACACAAGTGTTGTATCCACAAGCGCCACAGTTTAATTCATCTTCTTTAGTGTATTTTCCCATTTGTTTAAGAAGAACTTTAATTTCATCATCTTTAGGCGTTAGCATATGGATTTTTTTATTTTCAAAGTTTCTTGTAAGATTAAGATTATCTTTATTTATATTAATAACTTTTGAATTATTACTTTTGGTTTTTAAGTAATTTTGAATTCTTTGGAGTCTAGTGTATACAGATTCATTATCAGATAGTGTGCCTGGACCGCCAAGACAACTTTCATTACAGGCACTTAATTCTATACACACATTCTTTAAAGTATTATTTTTAAGTTCCTCCAAAATAACTTTACAATTTTCCAGACCGTGAACCCTAATTACATTTAAATCTTTTTTATCAATAGTAGGTCTTATGGCATTTAATATTCCACCAACTACAGGATAGCGATCACCTCTTGTAGTACCGCTAAAATCTACTTCTCCATCTTCTAGTTCAGAATATTCAATACCATTCTCTTTTATATAGTCGATGATTTCGTCAAAGGTTAACACAGAATCAACAAATCCTAAATTAGATTCAGATAAAGCTTCATATTTTTTAGATACGCATGGACCTATAAAAACAGTATAAGGCTCCTCATATCTATTTTTAATGCTTTTTCCATGGGCGACCATGGGAGAAGATACTGGTAAAACTAATGGAATTAATTCAGGATAATATTTTTCTATTAACATTACTATGGAAGGACAACAACTTGTGATAAATTCACTATTTAAACTACAATCAATCATATATTCATATTCTTGAGTTACTAATTCTGCACCTATGGAAACCTCTTCAATATAAGAAAAACCTAATTTTCTTAGAGCAGTTATCAATTTAGGAGGGTGAGAGAATACCCCTCTAAAAGCAGGTGCTAATTGCGCAACTATTGTTTTATTGCTATTTAATGCTGCTTTGACATCATCAATATCTGAAAGCACATGACGAGCGTTTTGAGGACATACGACTAAACAATGACCACAAAAAATACATCTATCTTCTTGGATTTTAGCTTGATCATTTAAGACTTCTATAGCTTTAACTGTACAAGTACGTACACATTTGTAGCAATTTTTACAGTTAGCGGAGGAAAAATTCATTACTTGCATAGATTCACCTTCTTAACTATATATTCTTCAAAGAATTTATCTACTTCATCTTCATTTACAGTATAAATGTTATCATCCACAGTAACACATACCGAATCAGTACAATGGCCAAGACAAAATGAAGCTTTTAATTCTATTTTATCTGTTAAATTATTTAATTCTATTAAGCTCTTAATTCGGCTTATAACATTATGAGAACCTCTCACATAACAAGCACTTCCAACACAAACTTTAACAATCAAAATAAAACCCCTCCCTAATATGTATATATGTTATATAATAAATTATAGAACTTTGGTAAAACACCGTCAATCACATGTTGTTATACATTTGACAATATTACAAAAGTAATGTAAATAATAAGTATAAAATTTATTATGGGAGGATATAAAATGAGATTAGTAGTTGTTTCTGATATTCATGGTTCTTCAAAATACACAAAAAAAGCTATAGAAGCATTTAATAGAGAACAGGGGGATTATTTATTAATTCTTGGAGATATACTTTATCACGGGCCAAGAAATCCATTGCCGAAAGAGTATGATCCTAAAGAGGTGGCAAAGATACTAAATGAATATAGATATAAAATAATTGCAGTACGGGGAAATTGTGATTCGGAAGTTGATCAAATGTTACTGGATTTTCCATGCATGGGAGATTATTCTGTAGTTTTATATAATAACAAAAGATTTTTTTTAACACATGGTCACATATATAATGAGAATAATATGCCTAATATAGCTACAGAAGATATAATGCTACATGGTCATACACATATATTAGGTCTTAATAATAAAAATGGTATTTCTATAATTAATCCAGGTTCTATTTCTTATCCAAAGGAAAATAATCCTCATAGCTATGGAGTTGTAGATGGAGATGTATTCTATATAAAAACATTAGAGGGGACCATAATTCAAAAAATAGCATTGAACTAAATAATATTATATATTAAAAAGTAGAGGTATTAAAAAACTCCCTCTACTTTTTAATTATTTTATCAATTATATTAGATTCAATTAATTCACTTTTACTAAATCCATTTCTAAAGTATCTCACTTGTTTATATTTAACTCCACCCATTTCGAAATCAAGGATATCAATTCTATCTCCCTTAAAAATTTCAGCTTCTTTCTTGCGTTTTAGAAATATATAAATTTCCATATAATTCCTCCTTGTAGTTATTAATTAAGTAGATTATATAACAACGTAGATGATTTATTCAATAATATAGCTAAAGGAATTATTAAATTAAGTTAAATAGTATTTTAAAAAGTTAAATATATAGGAATTACTTAAGGCTGTTTTTGTATACATAAGGTCATATAATAATATATAATTAAAAAATTTCAAGAATAATTAAAAAATTGAGTAGGTTAACATGAAAATAAATGGTATAATAATGTGTAAAGGTTCTGGTGGTTATATTGTTGCTATCTGTGCTGCAAAACTAAGTACTAAAGCTTTACTAACGTAAAATAAAAAACTTGTTAAAAAGCTATTCACATGGTTCCACCAAAAACAACTAATTTTAATTGCAGGAGGAGTATGTATGAACTTAGAACATGTTAAAAACATTGATTCGGAAATTTATGAAGCAATTTGTCTTGAGACTGCTAGGCAGGAAAGTAAAATTGAACTCATCGCTTCAGAAAACTTTACAAGTGAGGCTGTAAGAGAAGCTATGGGGTCCACTCTTACAAATAAATATGCAGAAGGCTATCCAGGAAAAAGATATTATGGTGGTTGCGAATGTGTAGACGTTGCTGAAAATATTGCTAGAGATAGAATGTGTAAACTATTCGGCGCGGACCATGCCAATGTTCAACCTCATTCAGGTTCTCAAGCTAACATGGCGGTTTATATGAGTGTATTAGAACCGGGAGATAAAGTATTAGGAATGAATTTATCTGATGGTGGACACTTAACCCATGGAAGTCCAGTTAATTTTTCTGGAAAGTTATATAAATTTATATCTTATGGAGTAGGTGAAAATGGATTTATAGATTATAATGCATTAAGAACTGTAGCTTTAGATGAAAAACCTAAAATGATAGTTGCGGGAGCTAGTGCTTACCCAAGAATAATAGAATTTGATAAAATAAGATCGATTTGTGATGAGATAGGTGCATATATGATGGTGGATATGGCTCATATAGCTGGACTTATTGCCGCAGGGGTACATCCTAGCCCATCACCATATGCAGACTTTATTACAACAACAACTCATAAAACTTTAAGAGGACCAAGGGGTGGGGCAATACTTTGTAAAGAAAAGTATGCAAAACTAGTAGATAAAACTATATTCCCTGGAATACAGGGTGGTCCATTAATGCATACTATTGCAGCTAAAGCTATTTGCTTTAAAGAAGCTCTAGACCCATCTTTCAAAGAGTATCAGCAAAAAGTTTTAGAAAATGCTAAAGCTCTTGCAAGTGCATTAAAAGAAAGAGGATTTAAATTAGTGTCTGATGGTACCGATAATCATTTAATTCTTGTGGATTTAAGAAATAAAGATATTACAGGAAAAGCAGCAGAGCATCTATTAGACGAAGTTGGAATCACTGTAAATAAAAATACAATACCTTTTGAATCCCAAAGCCCATTTGTAACTAGTGGTATTAGAATAGGTACTCCTGCTACTACTACTAGAGGTTTTGGAAAAGAAGAAATGATTGAAATTGCTGATATAATGAATTTGGCAATTGATAATAGGGATGGTGATTTATCACCTGCTAAGGAAAGAGTTAAAGCTCTTTGCAATAAAATTCCATTATATAAGTAAAATATTTGTAATAACTAAGGACCTAGCATTTTCACTGCTAGGTCTTTACATTTTTTATAGAATATAAAAATGAATGCAAAGTAAAATTTACATTATATTGACTTATGTGTTTAAACCTCTTATAATTATGGGTGAAAATTAAATAGTATTTTAGGTGCTTTTTAAAAGTGAAAAGGGAATATGGTTAAAATCCATAGCAGCCCCCGCTACTGTAAATGATGACGACCCTCAAATACCACTCTTAATAGGGGAAGGTGAGGTTAGAGTGATTCATAAGCCAGGAGACCTGCCTAAATATGAGCTTTCGGAGGGAAATGAGCTATTTTAGTGACTAAGTTAATATGTATAAGTAAAATTGAAGATTTTGGTAAGTTTATCTTACTTAGATTTAAACTTATATTTTTTATTTTACTAAGATGGGAATTTAAATTATTTGGCAAGGAAGCTTTTCTTTCTTGCTTTTTTATTTTATTTAAATAGAAAGAAGGTATTATAAATGGCTAAAATAATGATTCAAGGTACAGCTTCTTCTGTAGGAAAAAGTATACTAGTTACTGCATTATGTAGAATATTTAAACAAGATGGGTATTCGGTATGTCCATATAAGTCACAAAATATGTCTCTTAATTCATATATAACTTTGGATGGAAAAGAGATGGGTCGTGCTCAAGTTTTGCAAGCTTATGCTGCGGGAATTGAACCAGAGGTATATATGAACCCTATTCTACTAAAACCTACTACAGATAAAAATTGTCAAATAATTTTTAATGGAGAAGTTTATGGTTACTCCAATGCAAAGGAATACCACAATTTAAAAGTTAAATTTAAGGATGATTTAAAGTCTGCTTTTGAAAAATTAGAAAATCAATTTGATATTATTGTTATGGAAGGGGCAGGAAGTCCAGCAGAAATAAACTTAAGAGACAACGATATTGTTAATATGGGGATGGCTGAATTAATAGATGCACCTGTTTTACTTGTAGGTGATATCGATAAGGGAGGCGTATTTGCTTCTTTACTAGGTACTATTATGCTCCTTAGTGATAGTGAGAAGGAAAGAGTTAAAGGAACTATTATAAATAAGTTTAGAGGAGATATATCCTTACTTAAACCTGGAGTAGATAGTTTAGAGGAGTTAACTCATAGGGATTGCTTAGGAGTTGTTCCATATTTTAAATTAGACTTAGAGGATGAAGATGGAGCTGTTGACCTTAATAAAAATATCACAGATAAAATAGATATAGCTATTATAAGGTTACCACATATATCAAACTTTACTGATTTTGATGCATTATCTATAGAACCAGATGTTTCTGTAAGATATGTGGAAACTGTAACTGAATTTAAAACTCCTGATTTAGTTATAATTCCTGGAACTAAAAATACCCTAGGGGATTTAGAATATTTAAAAAAATCAGGTTTATATAACAAAATTAGAGAATATGAAGTTAAGGGGAAAATCATAGGTATTTGTGGAGGATATCAAATGCTAGGGAAGGTATTAGAGGATCCTTATGGAGTCGAAACTACACTAGAGTCTATGAATGGATTAGATATTTTACCTATAAAAACAGTTTTTGAAGAGAAAAAGATTACTACTAGAGTTAATGGTATCATAGCAAAGGATTTAATAAACAATGATACTCCTTTAAGTATATATGGGTATGAAATACACATGGGAAAAACTACACTTCTAGATGAAGGTAAAAGCCTTATTAACATAAATAAGAGTAATAATGAAGAAGCTAATCATTTAGATGGAGTAGTAAATAATAAAGGAAATGTGATGGGAACATACATTCATGGAATTTTTGATGGGGTTGAGTTTAGACAACACATTATTAATGAATTAAGAAGAGATAAGGGAATTGAAGAGAAGATTTCTGTGCCTTATGAGCACTTAAGAGAAAAGGAATTAGATAAACTAGCTGACCTTGTAAGAGCCTCTATAGATATGAATAAAATATATAAAATAATGGGCTTAAGTAGATAGTGGGAGAAGTTATAATGATTAATTTTCATATATCCTTAAATATACTTTGTGTATCTTTAGCAGTTATTTTAGACTTTATTTTAGGTGATCCTAATTGGCTACCACATCCTATTATATATATAGGAAAACTTATTGGAGCTATAGAAAAGTGTCTAAGAAAACATTTCCCTAATAATATTAAATTGAAGTGGGCTTCTTTATTTATGGTGTTTATGGTTTGTGTAATTTCATACACTATTCCGTATTTATTACTTAAGCTATCTATAATAAATAATATTGTTTTTATAGTAGTTAATACTTTAATAATATGGACAACGCTTGCTGCTAAGAGTCTTCATACAGCCGGAATTCAGGTCTATAATGCTCTTGTTCAGGATGATATAAAAGAAGCTAGAGTTAAGCTTTCTTATATTGTAGGTCGAGATACAACTTCTTTAAGTAAGGATGAAATAATTCGAGGTGATGTAGAAACTATAGCCGAAAATACTTCTGACGGTATAATTGCACCTATAATTTATTCCATCATAGGAGGGGCACCCCTTGCTATGATGTATAAAGGAATTAACACTATGGATTCCATGGTAGGGTACTTAAATGAAAAATATAAGAATATAGGTTTTTTTCCAGCAAATGTTGATGATATATTTAACTTTATTCCTGCTAGATTAACTGGAGTATTAATGTGTCTTACAGCATGGATAGTTAAGGGAAGGATAATTGAATCCCTTAAGATTATGATTAGAGACAGAAAGAATCATAAAAGTCCTAATTGTGCCTATCCTGAGGGAGCTACTGCTGGAGCCTTATATATTCAACTAGGTGGTTCTAATACCTACTTTGGAGAAGTAGTAGAAAAACCAACTATTGGTGATGATATAGAAGCTTTAAGTCATCAACACATAAAGAAATCTATAGTACTAATGTATAGTAGTGAAATTTTACTAATAATATTAAGTTTAGTATCTGTAATTATACTTTAGTTAAAGGTAAGTGTTTATATATACTTGCACATATTAAGATGAAAGGTGGTATATATATTTTGAAACATGGAGGAGATATATATACTGAAGGTACCTTAATTGGAAGAAAACTTTTAGACTTTAGCTCAAATGTAAATCCTATATCCATATCTAAGGATTTTAAGGAAAATATAGGAGAAGCTTTAGAAAAGGTACCTCTGTATCCAGATATAAAATATAGAGAATTAAAAAATAACCTATTAAATTATTTATTTGAAAGTAATGAGTATTTTAATGAAAATGCCTATGGTAAAGAGTATTTTAATAGCATAGGTATTGAAAATATTATAGTAGGAAATGGGGCAGCTGAAATTTTAGATTTAGTTATAAGCTACTTGAATTCTATAACCATAGTTGTTCCTTCCTTTGTAGAATACGAAGATTTTAGTAAAAAACATAAATTGAATATCAATTATTCTTTTTTAAATGGGTTTATGGAATATGATTATGAAGATATTTTTACGCAGATACAAAATACTGAGGGGTTAATATTGGCTAACCCCAACAATCCAAATGGTTGTATTATTGATTATTGTAAATTTAAAAACATATTAGATTATTGTGAAGCTCATAATAAATTAGTGATTATTGATGAAGCGTTTATAGAATTTGTATTAGATAATAATAAGAGTATAATTAATTATATACATAATTATAATTGTATTGTAATTGTTAGAGCTATAACAAAATTTTTCTCCATGGCAGGAGTTCGATTGGGCTATGCCATAAGTAGAAATAATAAATTACTAGATTTCATTATTTGTAATCAAAATCCTTGGACAGTAAATTGTTTTGCAGAAGTTGCTGCTAAGTATGCATTATTTGATGAAAAATTTATAGATGAAAGTAAAAATTGGCTTATATCTGAAAGAACATTTATGAAAAAATCTTTGAATGATATAAAGATTGTACAAAAGGTATATGAAAGCAATGCTAATTATTTTCTTTGTAAGATAAAAGGAATTACAAGCTCAGAACTTTTAAAACAGCTTATGGAAAAGGGGATTTTAATTAGAAATTGTAATAACTATACTGGTCTTAATGATAGTTTTATAAGGGTAGCTATAAAAACTAGAGATATGAATGAAAGTATTATAAAAGCTTTAAGTGAAATTAGTAGCTAAATAAATATTAAAATAAAGGATAGGATTCTCATGGATAGTTTTAATGATTCCGTATTTATTTCATTGAATGGTATGAATACTAAAGTTTTAATATTGGGAGGAGGAAAAAGTGCTCTAATAAAAACTAAAACTCTTTTAAATAGTAAGTTTGTGGTTCATTGCATCTCAGAACAATTTACAAATGAATTTAAGTTATTAGATGGTGCTTATGGTAATTTGAAACTTCTAGATAAAACTTTTACTAATGAATTATTGGAGGATTATCATTTAATTATAATTTGTACAAATGATTCTAAATTCAACGAAAATATTAGGAATATATGCAACAGTAAAAATAAAATCTTTATTGATACTACCATTCCGGAGAATTCTAAAGCTGTTCTTTGTGCTACAGGAAGAAGTGAAAATATTGCTTTGGGGCTGAGAATTAAAGGAAAAAATCCTAAAGCATCAGTATTTTTATGCAATAAGGCAAAGGAGTATCTTCAGAACTTTGACAATTATATAGAATTTATAACTCATATTAGAAATAATGTAACAACTTTAAATAATAAAAGTGAAATTCTAAATTTTATATGTTCTGAAGATTTTCTTTTCTTCTTTAACCATGGATACCATATTGAGATTTTGCAATTATTTTATTCGGATTTAATAAATGAATGGGTATAGATTTAAATTATACAATGAATGGAGGAGTAGAATTGAATTTAAAATTAGCTACACGAAAAAGTAAGCTTGCTCAAGTTCAAACTGATTATGTAATGGATTTGGTTAGAGAGCTACATAATATAAAATGTGAAAAGGTTCTTACAGATACTTTAGGAGATAAAAGACTTGATGTAACACTAGATAAAATAGGCGGAAAGGGAGTCTTTATAAAAGAGTTAGAAAAATTAATAATTGATGGAAAAGCACATGGAGGAGTCCATAGTATGAAGGACGTACCCTATGAGCTACCAGATGGTTTCTCAATTGCTGCTACACCAATAAGGGAAGATGTAAGGGATGCCTTTGTTTCCATGAATGGTGTTTCATTTTTTCATTTACCTAAGGGGGCCAGAGTTGGTACTAGTAGTAAAAGAAGAAGTGAACAAATTCTTCTTTTAAGACCAGACATTGAAATAGTTCCTGTAAGAGGTAATGTTCAGACAAGAATTAATAAGATTGAAAATGAGAACTTAGACGGAATAGTATTAGCAGCTGCTGGGTTAAAGAGATTAGGATTAGAAGGAATCATTACTAATTATTTTGAAACAGATGAAATAATTCCTGCTATTGCACAAGGAGCTTTAGGTATAGAGATTCATGAGAGTTGTGAATATGCAGATGAATTAAGGGCCCTAGATAATGAAGAGGTTAGAATTTGTGTAGAAGCTGAAAGAAGCTTTATGAGAGAGTTAAAGGGTGATTGTCATTCTACTATTGGTGCATATGCTTCTATAGAAGATGATGTAATGACTATTATGGGTATATATGAAGTCAATGGTAAATTAGTGAAAGACACTATTATAGGAAATAAAGAAGAATATTTAAACTTAGGAAAAAAATTATCTCAAGTTATCTTAAATAAGTAGATATTGAATAGGAGGATTTATGGGAAAGGTTTATTTAATTGGAGGTGGTCCAGGATCACCAGACTTAATAACATTAAGAGCTATAAAGGTTTTAAGAGAATGTACAGCTATACTTTATGACAGATTATCTGGTTCTGAAATATTGAAATATGTAAATACAGATGCAAAACTTTACTACTGTGGAAAAGAGCCAGGGTGTCACTATAAAACTCAGGAAGAGATTAATAATATCTTAATTAAATTAGCAAAAGAAGGACATATTGTTGGAAGAATTAAAGGTGGAGATCCATACATATTTGGTCGTGGTGGTGAAGAAGCTTTAGCTCTAATAGATGAAAATATTGACTTTGAAGTAGTGCCGGGTATAACTTCACCTATTGCAGCACTAAATTATGGTGGTATACCTGTAACTCATAGAAAAATTGCCCAAAGTTTTCATGTATTTACGGCTAAAAGTGCAGCTGGTTTAAATTTAGATTTTGAAACTATAGCTAAATTAAAGGGCACTTTAATCTTTATGATGGGTTATGAACAATTAGGAGGTATTTGCAATGGTCTTATTACTGCTGGATTAGGAGAAGAAACTCCAGTAGCTCTTGTAATGAGTGGAACTACTTCTAATCAAAAGAAAGCAGTAGGAACTTTAAAAGATATAACTGAAATAGCAAAGGAAGAGGGCATATCAAATCCGTCTATCATTGTGGTTGGAGAAGTAGTTAAATTTAATGATAAATTGAATTGGTTTGAAAAGTTACCTCTATTTGGAAGAAATATTTGTATAACTAGGGGTAAGGCTCAAAGTAAGGAAATTAGTGATGAACTATCTAAATTAGGAGCTTCAGTTACAGAAATAAATTCTATAGCAATAGAACCTAAGCCTGAAAATATTAAAGCTGTTGAAAGTAAATTAGAAGGATATAAATATATATTATTAACTAGTATTAATGGAGTTGAAATGCTATTTAATGCATTACATCATAACAATATAGATATAAGGACGATTAAAGGTGAGTTTGTTTCTATAGGGGATGCAACTACTAAAGCTTTAAAAGATAAAGGGATAATTCCAACTTTAACAGCAAAGGAATTTACTGGTGAAGGTTTATTTAAAGCAATAGAACTAAAGGTTTCCTCAGGAGATAAAATATTAATTCCTCGCTCTAAGAAGGGGAGAGACTATATTGTAAATGAACTTCGAAACATTGGAGCTGAGGTAGATGATATTCCAGTATATGATACAGTTATTGGTGAAAATCCTAATTTAATTTCCTTTGAAAACTGTGATACAGTAGTATTTACTAGTCCTAGCACCGTAGAAAATATGATTACTTTGGTTGGAATAGATAAAATAAAAGAAAAATCAATTATATCAATAGGGCCTATTACTTCAAAGGCATTAAACATTCATCAATTATCCTATACACAATGTGATAAAATTGGAACTCAAGGTATTATAGATACATTAATAAAATAAATTTTTTAAAGACTGAAAGGTAGGTGTATCATGGCCTTGCATTAATAGGCTATGTTTATTATGTTCAAAAGATATAGAAGATTAAGAGAAACTAGTGCAATAAGAGATATGGTACGTGAAACTATTTTAAATAGTAATGATTTTATATACCCAATTTTTGTGGTTGAGGGAGAAAATATTAAGGAAGAGATTTCATCTCTAGCAGGGAATTACCACTGGTCTTTAGATAGATTACATGAAGTTATAGATGAAGTTATCGCTGCAGGAGTAAAGGGTATAATCTTATTTGGACTTCCTGATGATAAAGATGAAATTGCATCCTCAGCTTTTTGTGAAGATGGTATAGTTCAAAGAGCAATAAGAAAAGTCAAGGAAATCTCTAAGGAATTATTTGTTATTACCGATGTATGCATGTGTCAATATACTACTCACGGTCATTGTGGAATTATTAAAAATGAGAGAGTAGATAATGATGAAACCTTAAAGTATTTAGCTAAGATTGCACTTTCTCATGCTAAAGCTGGAGCTGACATGATTGCACCTTCAGATATGATGGATGGTAGAGTTAAAGCCATAAGGGATATATTAGATGAAAATGGACTTGGACATATATCTATAATGAGTTATAGTGCAAAATATAGTTCTGCTATGTATGGTCCTTTTAGAGCAGCTGCAAATTCAACTCCTCAATTTGGAGATAGAAGTAGCTATCAAATGGATCCTGCCAATGGGAAGGAATCTATGAGAGAAATCGAAGCTGATATTGAAGAAGGAGCTGATATAGTCATGGTTAAACCAGCTATATTATATTTAGACATAATAAAAGAGGCCAGTATGACTTTTAATATGCCTATAGCTGCATACAATGTAAGTGGGGAATATGCTATGATAAAAAATGCAGGAGAAAATGGATTAATTGATGAAAAAAGAGCTGCTATTGAAATGTTAACTTCAATAAAAAGAGCTGGTGCTAAATTAATTATCACTTACTATGCATTAGAAGCAAGTAAATGGATTCAAGAATAAATAGATTTAACATAAAAACTCATTGTAATACTGCAATGGGTTTTTTTATACGTCAATTTTTAAATATAATTTCAAGTTTGGTATAATGAATAATATCAAAATATAATTCATATCTATAAATTATATCATTGAATGTATAATATTTTAGCTGTATAATAGGTTTAGATGTTTATTAGTGGAAAATAGGGGTGAATATGAATGAATGTTAAAGAAAAAATTGAAGGACTAAGAAGGGCTATGAAGGAAAATCAATTATCAGCTTACATTATTCCTAGTTTTGATTCTCATCAAAGTGAATATGTAGCTGAATACTTCAAAGCTAGAGCATGGATTTCTGGTTTTACAGGTTCAGCAGGTACTGTAGTAGTAACTCTTAATAGAGCAATATTATGGGCAGATGGTCGTTATTATATTCAAGCTGAGAAACAGCTATCTGATACAGGAATAGAACTTTTTAAAATGGGACAACCTAAGGTTCCTACATTCACAGAATTTCTTAAAGAAGAGCTTAATCCAGGAGATATAGTTGGGTTTGATGGTTCTGTAATGCCTATTGGAATATACAAAACTATGACAGAAACATTTAAAAGTAGAAATATAAAAATAGATCCAGAAAAGGATTTAATATCTCCAGTTTGGAATGATAGGCCAGCTATGCCTAATACAATGGTTTTTCTTCATGATGTTAAATTTGCAGGTAAATCATCATCAGAAAAGCTTGCTATTATTTGTGATAAGATGAAGGAAATAGGGGCTGAATATTACGTACTAAGTTCTTTAGATGATATAGCGTGGACATTAAATATTAGGGGAAATGATGTAGAAAGCAGTCCTGTAACAATATCATATTTATTAATTAGCATGGATTCCGTTAAGTTTTTCATAGATAATAATAAATTAACTGATGAAATTAAATCTAATCTGAAGGCTTCTTCTGTAGAAATATTAGGATATAATGAGATATTCAATAACTTAAAAGAACTTAAAGATACATCTATCTTATTTGATCCAAATAAAACGACTGTGAAAATTCTTACCTCATTAAATGAATCTATTTCTAAAATTGAAAAAAGAAATATAACTACAGATTTAAAAGCTATAAAGAATGAAGTTGAAAGAAATAACTTTAGAAACTGTACTATAAAAGATGGAGTAGCCATGGTTAAGTTTATAAAGTACTTAAAAGAAAATGTAGGTAAAGAAGAAATATCTGAGATGTCAGCCACAGATACTCTAATTAAATTGAGAAGTGAACAAGAGTATTTTGTTGAACCAAGTTTTTCAACTATAGCTGCCTATAAAGAACATGCTGCTATGATGCACTATTCTGCTACTTCAGAAAGTAATTATACTTTAAAACCAGAAGGGTTATTCTTAGTAGATTCAGGTGGGCAATATTATGATGGAACTACAGATATAACAAGAACTATAGTTCTTGGTGAATTGACTGAAGAAGAAAGAAGAGACTTTACTCTTGTAGTTAAGAGTAATTTAGCTTTAACTATGGCTAAGTTCTTATATGGGGCTACTGGATCTAACTTAGATATTATTGCAAGAATACCACTTTGGGAAGCAGGAATTGATTATAAATGTGGAACTGGTCATGGAGTTGGATTCTTCCTTAATGTTCATGAAGGGCCACAAAACTTTTCGCAAGTTCCTAATACAGTAGTCCTTGAAGAAGGAATGAATGTTACAAATGAACCTGGTGTATATAAAGAAGGTAAACACGGTATTAGAATAGAGAATTTGCTATTTGTTACTAAAGATAGTAAAACAGAATATGGTGGACAATTTATGAAGTTTGATGTAGCTACCTATTGCCCTATAGATTTAGATGGTATAAAAATAGATATGCTTACTGAAAAAGAAAAATTATTCTTAAATAATTATCATAAAGAAGTATATAAATTGTTATCAACTTATCTAAATACAGAAGAAAAAGAATTTTTAAAGAAAGAAACTAGAGAAATTTAAAACTTATATTACAAATTATTGTTTCATAACTAAAACAAAAATCATCTCTACGTAATAGGGATGATTTTTATTATAGCATTTAGTATTATAACATTTTAACTATTCCTGATATTATAATTAGTAACATACCTATAAACAAATAACTGAACATATTAGAATCGCGGTTCATGGAAATACCTCCAAACTTACTGGTGTTTATATGTACACTTATAATATATACGCTATATAGGTAGAAAAAATACCTAATTAAATAATATAAAAAAATATAATATTTTACTATAATGTGGTATAATTATATTTAATACACACGTATATAATATTTTATATATGTTTATTAATATTATTTAAATTTGAGAGGTGATATTTAATGGATTTAAACTGGATTTGGTTTGGATTACTTATTTTTGTAATAGTTGTGGATATAACTACAAGTAGTTTTACCTTTTCATGGTTAGGATTAGGATTTATTCCTGCTTTTATTGCAGGATATTTTGTAGACTTTACTACACAAATATGGATCGCTTTGATACTAGGAACTATTGCGATTATATTTGGATTAAAGGTGTCTAAAAAATATATTAATGTAAATCTACCAACCGAAAAACCCTTGGTTGGTAAGTATGAAGATAGAGAATTTGTATCTGAAGTTAAATTAGAAAGTAATAGGGAATGTAGAATAAAAGTTAACGAAGTTTACTGGACAGCAAGAAATATAGGTGAAGATATAAATATTGGGGATACTTTTAAAGTGTTAAAAATTGAAAACAATAAATTGATAATTAAAAAAGGAGTGATTTAAATGGAATTAGTAATTGGTGTTTTAGTCATACTATTTGTAGTTCTAATCATCATAATTTCAGCCGTTAAAGTAGTTAACACTGGTTATAACTATGTTATGGAAAGGTTTGGTCAATTTTATAAGGTCTTAGAACCTGGATGGCATTTAACAATACCTTTTGTGGACTTTATTAGGAAGAAAGTATCTGTTAAACAACAAATACTAGATATACCACCACAAAACGTAATAACTAAAGATAATGTTAATATTTCTGTAGATAACGTTATATTTTATCAAGTTCTAAGTGCAAAGGATGCGGTTTACAACATAGAAAACTATGTTCAAGGTATAATGTATTCCACTATAACTAATATGAGAAATATTTTAGGTGATATGACTCTAGATGAAGTATTGGCAGGAAGAGACCTTATAAACTCAAAATTATTACAAATCGTTGATAATATTACTGATGCTTATGGAATTAAGCTATTGTCTGTAGAAATTAAAAATATTGTACCTCCATCAGAAATTCAACAAGCTATGGAAAAACAAATGAGAGCTGAAAGAGATAAGAGGGCCATGATTCTTCAAGCTGAAGGAGCAAGACAATCAGAAATTGAAAAAGCTGAAGGAGAAAAGAGAAGTAAAATACTTGCTGCTGAAGCTGAAAAAGAAGCTAATATAAGAAGAGCAGAAGGATTAAAAGAATCTCAATTACTAGAGGCAGAAGGTAAAGCAAAAGCTATTGAAAAAATTTCAGAAGCAGACGCTGAAGCAATAAGAAGAGTAAATGAAGCTATAATTCAATCAGGAACTAATGAAACTGTCATAGCTTTAAAACAAGTTGAAGCTCTTAAAGAAATGGCTAATAATCCTGCTAATAAGCTTATATTACCAAATGAAACATTATCTTCCCTTGGAAGTATAGCAGCTATTGGTGAAATGTTAAAAAATAATAAATAGTAGTAAAATAAAGCATTAGGATACAACCTAATGCTTTATTTTATATATAAATAATTACAATATCTATATTTAAATGTTGAAATTATTAAATAAATATTGTAAAAAATCCTATATTAGCATATACTCTTAATACAGTGAAATGAGAAAGTTTATATAAATATATAATTTAAAAGGTAGGTGAAAATTTTATGAATAATTTAAATATTGATTTAGACTTAATGTTAGAGCTTAGCTTATCAGAAACAAGAGGCGAAGGGGAATGTTATTTAAACTTGAATGATGGTGAATTTTCTTATATTCCTCAAAGTATTATAGAAGCATTAAGAGATGAATCTAAATTTGATAAACTTGAAAGTTGGGAAAAGGAATTAGCTACAGAAGCAGAAGATGTTACTATGAACTATAGTGACAATTATCTTTATATTCCACTAGTAAATGAAAGTATATTAGTGGGTTCCATGAAAAGCTACTTAGATACTTTAAATCCTAATGACAAAAATGAAATTTATAGTAAGGTTGATTGGTCGAATCCTCTATTAACTTTTAATAGAGTTTTAATTAATAAAGACAAATTAGATGAATTTTATACCTTTAGAGATGAATTTTTAATTAATTATTTAATAGATTGGTTAAAAGAAAACAATATAAGTGTAGTTAAATAGTTTTATAACACAAATAAAAAATGAGGCATGCGTCACATTCCTAACGTTAAAACCTATAAAACGTAAAATCTATACATTCCTATACATTAAAAAAAGACGTAGAATTCTTATAGGAATTCTACGTCTTTAATCTTAATCTAGAAAAGGAGTTTCTTTTTCTAGATATACTTTATGCCAAATTAAGAATATAAGTATTGTCCAAATCTTTCTACTTAAGTCAAATGGACCTTTTCTATGATCTTCTACTAATTTAATAGCAGCAGCTTTATTTACAAATTCATCTGCGTTACTATTTTTTATTATGTCCATAGCCCATTGATAAAGCTCATCCTTAAGCCATAATCTTATTGGAACTGGATATCCCAGTTTTTTTCTATCAAGAGCAGTTAAGAATGGTAATTCTGATTTAAAAGATTCTCTTAATAAGTATTTTGTTACATGACCATTAATTTTTTCATCAGCAGTGAGCTTTGAAGCAACTTTAAATACTTCTTTATCTAGGAATGGTACTCTAAGCTCTAAAGAGTGAGCCATAGTCATTCTATCAGCTTTAACAAGGATATCTCCTGTAAGCCATGTATTAAAATCTACAAATTGCATTTGAGTGATAGGGTCATATTGAGCAGCTCTATCATAGATATCATTCATAGCCCTCTTAATTGTATATTTTGACTCATACTTATTAAGTATTCCTTCTTTTTCATCATCTAAGAAGATTTTTGCATTACCTACATAACGCTCTCTCATAGGAGTACAGCCTCTGTCAATAAAGCTTTTTCCTCTTGTTCCTTCTGGTATATGAGATGCACCAGATTTTAAGACTTTCTTTAAGAAACTAGGTGCATGATCAAACATTTTTAACGAATTAGGTTCATGGTAAATAGTATATCCACCAAATACCTCATCAGCACCTTCTCCAGATAAAATAACTGTAACATGCTTAGCAGCCTCTTTTGCTATAAAATAAAGTGGTATAGCTGCAGGATCGGCTACTGGTTCATCCATATGCCAAATTATCTTAGGTAATTCATTGGCAAATTCTTCATAAGAAACTATTTTACTTATGTTTTCTAATCCTAGTTTATCAGCTGATTCTCTAGCTAAATCAATTTCACTATATCCGTTTCGATCAAAGCCTATGGTAAAGGTCTTTAAGTCCGGCATGTGTTTTTTTGCTAGAGCAGTTACAACAGTAGAATCAATTCCACCTGATAAGAAAGACGCAACAGGCACCTCAGATTGCATATGTAGTTCAACTGAATCTTCTATGGCTTTACGAATTTCTTCCATCTTTTCATCTTTTGGTCCTGGAGTAGGGTTAAACTTAATTGAATAATAGCAACTTATTTCATGAGCTTTACCTAATTCCTTCTTTATAATATGACCTGGTTTTAAAACCTTTATATCCTTTAGTAAAGTTTTTGGTTCTGGCACAAATTGAAATGTAAGATAGTCATGAAGAGCTCCGTTATCAATATCAACACAATCGCTATCAGGATTAGCATGAAAACTCTTGAGCTCAGAAGCCACATAAAGTCCAGTTTCATTTTCTATATAATAAAATGGTTTTATACCAAATGGATCTCTTCCACCTAAGAATACTTTTTTCTTTCTATCCCAAATAATAAATGAGAACATTCCTCTAAGTTTCTCAACAAACTTATCTCCTAAGTGAGTGTATAACGTAGCTATTACTTCTACTTCTGAATTAGTAGTAAAGTTATAGCCTTCTTTTATTAATTCATCTCTTAAAGATATATAATTATATATTTCTCCATTAAAAACTATTTCTAATTCATCCTTATAAGAGTAGGGCTGAATTCCATTTGCCAAATCAAGAATACTTAGTCTTTTAAAACCTAAATAAACATTTTCATCCATATACTCTCCATCTTGAGTTGGTCCTCTATGTTTAATAACTTCTCTCATATCACGAAGAGTTTCTTTCTTTTCTTCTAGTATTTTAGAATTGCTAAAAAACGTTACAAATCCGCACATCGATAATCCTCCTTAGTGTTTATACACATAAAAATATTTTACAATATATATCTATCTTAATCAATATATTCATTATTATATAATTAGTAGTACCTAACTATTATTTCTATCACATAGTATACCATATTTCTACATGAAAAGTTATATAAGTTCGATAACTTTTCAACCAAGACAAGAACTTTAAAAATGATTGTAATAAAATGTAAAAACAATTAGATAATTATTTTATGGAAAAAAAAGGTAATTAAATATTGTAATAGAATAATAATAATAGAATCAATATGGTATTAATTAAGGGGAGAGAGATTATGAGTAATTGTTGCGGTAAAAATATCTGTTTTTATTATTATGGAGAGGATCATTTGGTAATTAATCTATATAAATACATAAAACAGCAAATAGAAAATAATAACTATGTTTATCTTTATGTAGATGAAGATATATATAAATTACTTACTAATAATTTAGATTCAAATGAAAGATTAATGATAGAAAATATTAAAATGAGTAGTATATTAATTTCATCCTATAATGAAAATATAAACTCTACGATGATATCAAAGTTTCTTAGAGATCTTAAAGGTAAAGCTTCAAATTCAGGATTTTGGGGAGGGGACTTTATAATAGATGGTGCAAAGATATTAAATAACACCTGTAATACAATATTTGAAGAATTTATTAAATCTTTATCTAATATATGTGAAGAAGAACATATAAATATACTAACATGCTATGACTTTTTAGATTATGTAAATAGAGGAAAAATTATTACTGAAGAAATTATGAGAAGCTCATATAAATACCATGATTATAGGATGTTTGGAAATGAAATTTTACCAATAGAATCTTTTCAAGTAGAGAGTAATATAGTATAGAAAAATTTAACTATTATATTATCTTATAGGTATTAAAGTTCTATAGAAAAGAGTGATAAATAAGTCTATTGACACACATAACGGCTATGATATTATATAATTATAAATGACATTGAAATTATTTATAATTAATGTTATAAAGATTTAATTATATTTAGATAATAGTTAGTATATATAGAAAAGAGGAATAAAATATGTCAATAGTAAATATAAGTGATAAAGCTACTACTGAATTTTTACAATTTTTAAAGGATAATGAAGTTACGACAGATACAGTAAGAATTCATTTTGCAGGCATGGGATGTGGTGGTGCTGTATTTAATTTAGTTTTAGATAAGGAAAAAGATAATGATAACATAGAAGTAGTAGAAGGACTCACATTTTTAGTGGATAAGGCAGTTACTGAGCAATTTGGTGAATTAACAATTCTTTCTGCAGATGAAAATGGTAGAGGTGGGTTTTCTATAGAACCAGAAAAAAAACCAGAAGGTGGCGGTTGTGCTGGTTGCACAAGTTGCGGTTAGATTTAATAAATAATAATTATATTACTGAAAGTGCAGTGTTAAACTTGTTTAATATTGCACTTTTTTAGTATGTATATTTATTTCAAATAAAACCTATTAATAAATCCAATGATAAATACGATTGACATTCATAGTAATATTTATTAGTGTAATAAATATGTAGATTCATTGACACAATAGTAATGTATCTATAAAACTGAAAAGGAAAAGAGGTAAAAATTATGTCAACAGTTAAAATAAGTGATAAAGCTACCGTTGAATTCTTACAATTTTTAAAAGATAATGAAGTTACATCAGATACAGTAAGAATTCATTTTGCAGGTATGGGATGAGGCGGCCCAGCATTTAATCTAGTTTTAGATGAAAAAAAAGATACTGATAATACAGAAGCAGTAGAAGGACTTACATTCTTAGTAGATAAGTCTGTTAATGAACAATTTGGAGCACTCACTATTCTTTCAGGTGAAGAGAATGGTAGAGGTGGATTTTCTATAGAGCCTGAAAAGCAAGCTGAAGGTGGCGGATGCTCAAGTTGTAGTAGCTGCGGCTAATGAATAAGTAAAATCTTATATTAAAATAAAAGTGCAATGTTAATATAAAATGTACCCTAAGTCAAG
>NZ_DLNT01000025.1:0-51104 GCF_002477055.1 Clostridium sp. UBA7503 | reverse complement strand
ATTGAACCGCCGTGTACCGAACGGTACGCACGGTGGTGTGAGAGGTCGCTGGATAAAATAATTATTCAGCTCCTACTCGATTATATTAGCTACAAGAGCTTTCACCTATAGCTTTAGATATTACTCTAAAAGTTTTTCCAAAGAATGTTTTTTTGTAAGAAACAATACAATCTTCAAAAATATATTCTTCATCTTTATCAACTGCAAAAGTTATTCCATTAACAGTTTCTACATTATCATTTGATTTTTGTTCATCCAGAACAACGCTTAGGTTAGGGCCACCTCAACCAAAACCGGCAATAGCTAGTCTAACAACAGATTTGCCTTGTTTGCTTAAATTTTCTAAAAGTGCATCTTTAGTTTCGTTATCAAAAGTTATTTTCATTTTAATATCCTCCTTATAATTTACTTTTATTTAGTATACCATGTGGTTTTACATTTATGCTGATAAATATTTGATAAGCTTGGTATTTACTTCTTAATATAAACTAGTATAAACAGAGTTCTTTGCCTCAGAGGGAGTTTTTACTCCCACTGGAGCTTAGACCAGGGATGTAGCTCCTTACTCTCACTTTGAAGAAGAGGAGGTACTAGAGCTGGTAGTCATCGAATAAAACTTATACTGTTTATATAATTTATAATACAATATTTATATAGAAAGATATGTGATTTAATCACATAAATAAGTTAAGTTAAAAAATTTAGTATTATAATAAACTATATTGACATTACAGTTTATTTAAAGTAAAATGAAAATAGTAAAAATTTAATAGAGAATCCTTTTAAAAACGGTACAGAGATGCCGGCAAGGGAAGATAATATTTTGGTATGAATACATTTGTAATATGATAAAATTTACAATAATATATTCATATACAAAGTTGTATTTACAGATATTTATAGCTTTCCTTGCTGAGGAAAGCTTTTTTTATTGAATTTTATGAGTAAATCTTAATACCTTTAAATTATCCCAGAGAGGCTAAAAAGGAGTGTTTTATATGTTAAAAGGAAGAAATTTAATCGAACCAATGGACTTTACTTTAGAAGAATTAGACGAAATATTTGACCTAGCAGATGAAATAATAAAAGATCCAAGAAAATTTATACATGCTTGTGATGGGTACTTGCTTACTACATTATTTTATGAGCCAAGTACTAGAACCAGATTTAGTTTTGAAGCTGCTATGAATAGATTAGGCGGAAGCATAATCGGATTTTCAGAACCAAATGCTAGTTCAGTAGCTAAGGGAGAAAGTATTGCAGATACCATAAGAACTGTTGCATGCTATGCTGACATTGCTGTAATGAGACATCCTAAAGAAGGAGCACCACAGGTTGCAGCACAATATAGTGATATTCCTGTAGTAAATGCAGGGGATGGTGGACACCAACATCCAACTCAAACCTTAACTGATTTACTAACCATAAGAACCCTAAAGGGAAGACTGAATAATTTAACAATAGGTTGTTGTGGAGATTTAAAATTTGGAAGAACAGTACATTCGTTAATAAAAGCTTTAAGTAGATATGAAAACAACAAGTTCGTACTAATTTCACCTGAAGAATTAGAAATACCAGAGTATATAAAGAAAGAAGTCCTTAAAAAGAAAAACATAGAATTCAAACAAGTTAGAACTATGGAAGAAGCTATGAAGGAAATAGATATTTTATATATGACAAGGGTACAAAGAGAAAGATTTTTTAATGAAGAAGACTATATAAAACTTAAAGATACTTATATATTAGACAATGAGAAAATGAATCTTGCGAAAGAAGATATGATAGTACTTCACCCATTACCAAGAGTAAATGAGATAGCATATGAAGTAGATAGTGATAATAGAGCTGTGTACTTTAAGCAAGCTAAGTATGGAATGTATGTGAGAATGGCATTAATACTAAAACTATTAGGGATTTACTAAGGTATATAAGGAGGAAGTAATATGTTAACTATAAATAGTATAAAAAATGGATTAGTAATAGATCATATAAAAGCTGGAGAAGGAATAAAAATATTTAACTTCTTAAACTTAGATAAAGCCGATTTCACTGTAGCCCTTATAATGAATGCTAATAGTGATAAGTGTGGGAAAAAAGATATAATAAAAATAGAAACTAGAATAGATATTGATTTTGAAATATTAGGAGTAATAGATCCCAATATAACTATAGATATAATAGAAAATGAAGAAATTAAGGAAAAAATTAAGCTTACACTTCCTAAAAAGGTTGAAAATGTTATTAAATGTAAGAATCCTAGATGCGTTACATCTATAGAACCTAACATAAAGCATGTACATTACTTAGTAGATGAAGAAACAAAGGAATATAGATGTCATTACTGTGATGATTTACAAAAGGTAACTTCATTATATTAATAGATAGGATTGGAGAATACTTATGGAAATTTGCATAAAGAATGGTACAGTAGTTGACTGGAGTGGAACCTTTATTGGAGATGTCTATATAAAGGATGGAATAATTTGTGAGCTAGGAAGAAATCTCATAAAGGATTGTAAAACTATAGATGCAACAGGAAAGATAGTAATGCCTGGTTTTGTAGATTTACATGTGCATTTTAGGGATCCGGGACTTACACATAAGGAAGATATACAATCAGGTTCTCATGCTGCAGTTAAAGGTGGATATGTAATGGTAAACCTTATGGCAAATACAAATCCAGTATGTAGCACTATGGAGACAGTTAATTATGTTATAAATAGGGGGAAGGAAATAGGACTTATAGATATTAATCAAGTTATATCTATAACTAATGAGTTTAGTGGAGATGACATAAGCCATTTAGATAAGCTAAAAAAAGGTGATATAAAAGTAATATCAGAAGATGGAAAAGATGTTATGCATAGCGAAGTTATGTTAAATGCTATGATTAAGGCTAAAGAGAAGGATATAACTGTTATGTGCCATTGTGAGAATCATAATCTATCTGATATAGATATGAGACTGGCAGAAAATACTATGACTTGGAGAAATATAACTTTAGCAAAATATGCAGGGTGTAAAGTTCATTTTTCCCATGTAAGTACCAAAGAATCTATGGAATATATCATTAAAGCGAAGGAAAAAGGTCATAAAGTTACTTGTGAAGTATCTCCTCATCATATAGCTTTAACCAATGATGTAGACTATAGGGTAAATCCTCCTCTTAGGGAAAAGGAAGATATTGAATATTTAATCCAAGCTATAAAAGATGGATATGTGGATAGCATTGCTACAGATCATGCACCTCATACCGAAGAGGATAAGAAAAAAGGAGCTCCAGGAATATCAGGAATAGAAACAGCCTTTGGAGTAGCTTATACAAAACTTGTAAAGCCAGGTTATATAGACTTAAGTAAGCTAAGTCAAATTATGAGTAAGAGACCTAGTGAAATACTAGGAGTTAATAGGGGTCAAATAGATATAGGTTATGATGGAGATTTAGTAATACTAGATTTAGAAAAAGAATATGAGATACGTAAGGAAAAATTTTTATCAAAAGGTAAAAATACTCCATTTGATGGTATGAAAGTATATGGAGAAGTTATAAGTACCATAAAAGGTGGTAAAGTTGTTTATAAAAAATAGAAAAGTGAGGTAGTATCATATGATTATAGATAGACTATTCGATACAATTGCAGAAAAAGGACATGTATGTGTGGGACTAGATACAGATATATCATATATACCAAAAAGTTTTATGAAGAAATTTGAAAAGGTAGGGGATGCAATTTTCGAATTTAATAAAGCTATAATAGATGAAACTATAGACCATGTAGCTTGCTATAAACCACAAATAGCATATTATGAAGCATGTGGATTGGAAGGATTAAGAGCTTATTCTAATACATTAAAGTATATAAAGGAAAAGGGAGCAATATCTATAGGGGATATAAAAAGAGGGGATATTGCTAAAACGGCTGAAATGTACGCTAAAGCACATTTTGCAGGAGAGTTTGAAGCTGATTTTATAACTCTAAGTCCATATATGGGACTAGATAGTATAGAGCCATACTTACCTTATATTGAAAGTAGTGAAAAAGGAGTTTTTGTACTGATAAGAACTTCAAACAAGGGCAGCAAGGATATTCAATATATAGAAACTAAGGGCGGTAGAAAAGTATTTAATGTAGTAGGTGAAACTATAAATAAATTAGGGAAAAATTATATAGGAAAGTCTGGGTATAGTTCTATAGGTGGGGTTATAGGATGCACCCATGTAGATGAAGGTATAGAAATAAGAAATTCCTTAGACAGTACATTCTTCTTAATACCAGGATATGGTGCCCAAGGTGGGAAAGCAGAAGATGTAGCCCTTTATCTTAAGGATGGAAATGGAGGAGTTGTAAACTCTTCAAGGGGTATAATGCTTGCATATAAAGGAAAACTAGATGGTGAAGAAAACTTTGCTAAGTATGCAAAAGAAGAGGCAATTAGAATGAAAAGTGAAATTCTAACAGCTATAGGAAATCTAAAAAAATAAATTATAACTACAGTTAATGCCATACAACTTTATTGTATGGCATTATATTAGAATAAATTATTAGGAGATTAGAATGAAAAAAGACAATTATGAATACAAAGTTTGTAAAGTAATAGAGAATAAAGAAGTTGCTAAAGGAATATTTAAATTATCTATAGAGGGTAAGTTTCAAGGAGAACCGGGACAGTTTTATATGCTAAGATCCTGGGAAAAGGAACCTATATTATGGAGACCTATTAGTATTCATAATATAACATCAAAATCTATAGAATTTCTATATCAATTAGTTGGAGAAGGAACAAAATTATTAAGTAATCTTATACAAGGACAAGAGGTTAAGGTTATGGGTCCATTAGGAAATGGCTTTGACTTAGAAGAGATAAAAGGCAAGATTGCAGTAGTATCAGGAGGAATTGGGGTTGCTCCAATGAGATACCTGGTAGATAACATAAAGGATTCGGAAGTTCATATATTTGCTGGTTTTAGAGATGAAGTTTATGGGTTAGAAGAAATAAGTGAGTTAGATTTATCAGTAAAGGTGTCTACAGAAGATGGTAGTGTTGGACATAAAGGATATGTAACAGAACTATTTAAACCTAAAAACTATGACTTAGTTTTATGTTGTGGACCAGAGGTTATGATGTATAGAGTAATTAATATGTGCAAGGAAGTGGGTACAAAGATATATGTATCAGAAGAAAAGAAGATGGCTTGTGGAGTAGGAGCTTGTCTTGGTTGTACATGTAAAACAGTTAGTGGAAATAAAAGAACATGTAAAGATGGTCCTGTATTTAATGGATTAGATTTAGAGTTTTAAAGGAGAAATTATGCTTAAGGTAAATATTTGTAATAAGGAATTCAAGAATCCAATAATGACAGCATCAGGTACTTTTGGCTTTGGTGAAGAATATAGTAAGTTTTATGATATAGCAAAACTTGGAGGAATTTGTAGTAAGGGCTTAACCTTAAATCCAAGACAAGGTAATGATGGAGTAAGAATCAAAGAAACAACAGGTGGAATGCTTAATAGTGTAGGTCTTCAAAATCCAGGAGTAGAAAACTTTATAAAAGATGAACTTCCAAATATGAAAGAATATAACACTAATATAATAGCTAATGTTGGTGGAGCTACAGTAGAAGAATATATAAGTATAATCGAGAAGTTAAACCAGGTTGATGTAGACATCATAGAGCTTAACATTTCATGTCCTAATGTAAAACATGGTGGTATGGCTCTTGGAATAAAATCAAATGTTGCCTATGCGGCAGTAAAAGAAGTGAAGAAGGTATGTAAAAAACCATTGATGGTGAAGTTATCTCCTAATGCAGAAAATATAGTAGAGATGGCGCTTAGTTGTGAAGAAGCAGGAGCTGATGCACTATCATTAATAAATACTTTTCAAGGGATGTCTATAGACTACAAGAAACGAAAGGCTGTATTTGATAATATATACGCAGGATTCTCAGGACCAGCAGTAAAGCCTATGGCATTAAGAATGGTTCATCAAGTGTGTAAGGCATGTAAGGTTCCAGTAGTTGGTCTTGGCGGTATTACAAATTGGGAAGATGCTATAGAATTTATAATGGCAGGAGCTACAGGGATTCAAATAGGTACAGCTAATTTTATAAATCCCTTTGCACCATTAGAAATAATAAAAGGAATAGAAGACTTTTTAATAAAAGAAAATATTAAAGATATTAGTGAAATTAGAGGAATAGTATAGGAGGAAAATATTATGGAAAATAAAGTTGTAGATATATTAGTTCAGTGTGAGGCATTATTAGAAGGGCATTTCTTACTGTCATCAGGTAAACATAGTAATAGATACTGTCAATGTGCAAAATTACTACAGTATCCAGATAAGGCAGCGCAGGTATTGGAGGTAGTTGCAAACAAAGTTAAAGATTTAGATGTAGATATGTTAGTAGGTCCTGCTATGGGAGGAATAATAGTTGCTTATGAGTTAGCAAGACAACTTGGAAAGCTAGGGATATTTACTGAAAGAAAAGATGGTGTAATGACATTAACAAGAGGCTTTGAAATTAAGCAAGGACAAAGAGTTTTAATTACAGAAGATGTAGTTACAACAGGAAAATCTACTATGGAAGTTGTAGAAGTACTAAGAGGGTTAGGAGCAGAAGTTGTAGGTGTATGTTGTATAGTTGATAGGCGAGTTGAAAATTGTGCTTTGACTCTTCCGGTTTATAGTGCATGTAAGTTGGAAATAGAAAGCTTTGATAAGGAAGAGTGCCCACTATGTAAAAAGGATATACCTTATGTAAAACTAGGTAGCAGAAACATTAAATAATTGAATAATTAACCAAGTTGTAATAGAGTTCACCTTACTTATAGATTTTATGTAGTGAGGTGGATTTTTTTATAGAAAATCGTGAAAATAAATTTTATATTATAACTAATAATTATAGTCATAAATTATGCAATAGGATAATATTATATATCATTAATTAACAACCGGTGTAAGGAGAATGTAAATATGATTAATGATGTTCCTAGTATTATATATGATAAAAATGAAAATCCTCTTAGAGTTATAAAATCATCAAGAGTGTTCTTTGAGAAATATGGGAGAGTTGGATATGTATTTCATGTTGAGAGGGAGGAAAGAATAACAAGTATAAGTGAATTTGACTTAGTTGAAAGAAATGGGAATTTTGTTATTACAAAAGATATATTTGAGAATTCAGATACAATGTAAAAGACTGATACAAAAATTAGAATAGGAATATGCCTATAAGCCAAACTATATATAGTTATGTATTATAAATTCTATAGATTATAGAAACTAAATTAATATAATTATATATAGGAGGATATGAAATGAAAGGAAAAATAAATGATATATTACTATTTATTGTAGTATTATTAATTATAGTAACTGTGGTACTAATGGGGTGTAATAGTAAGAAAAGTGATACTGTGGGAGCTGGTCCTACTATTGAAGATATGAGTGATGAACCTATAGATAAAGAGATGGAAATTAGAAATGCTATATCCACCTGTGAGAGAATTATGGTAAACGTAGAAGAGATTCCAGAAATTCAATCTTCAGTAACCTATATAAACCATGAATCTGTATTAGTTGCATTAAAGTTAAAGGAAAATTACAATAATATATCTCCAGAACTACGAATGGAAGTTGAAAAAAAAGTTAATGACATCTATTCTAATGCTAAAACCATAGCTATAAGTGATGACGAATATGTATATGAGTCAATAGCCAAATTGTTGAAGTCTTTTAAGGAGAATAAGCCATTTGAAGAACTTAAGAAAGATTTAGAAGAGATAATAGAGAATATGTAATAAACATTTTAAAAAGTCCAAGGTTGAATTTTAACAACCTTGGACTTGTATTTTTATATAGCTAATATTTTACTTATTAAACATATAGATTGAGAGGAAATTCCTTCTTCAATACCAGTAAAGCCAAGGCCTTCTTCAGTAGTAGCCTTTACACTAATTTGATTTATAGAAATTTTTAATGCTTCACTAATATTTTCTCTCATGGATGTAATATAAGGAGACATTTTAGGACGCTGGGCAATTATTGTTGCATCTATGTTTTCTATTTTATAATTATTTTTACTTAATAATGCTCTAACTTCATTAAGAAGTTTAATACTAGAAATGCCTTTAAATTTAGCATCTGTATCAGGAAAGTGTTTTCCTATATCACCAAGTGCTGCAGCACCTAGTAAGCTATCCATAATTGCATGAATAAGAACATCAGCATCTGAATGCCCTAAAAGACCAAGTGTATGTGGTATTTTAACTCCACCAATAATTAAATCTCTATTAGGAACTAACTTATGTACATCATATCCTAAACCAATTCGCATATATAAACCTCCAATAAATAATAAATAATGTGTCAACTTAAGTTTAACACAGTTTAATCAGTAGTATCTATTAGAAAGATAAAAAAAGTTTAAGTGTGTAACATCTAAATTCTCTAGTAAAGATGTATAAATGAAAAGTTATAAACAAGTTATTCACATTAGTGTGGATAATGTTGATAAAATTTCGCGTGTTTATAAGGTGTATATGGAGTTCAGAAGAGAAATTATAGAATTATAAGACGAAAATCTATGTATTAACATTGAATTCACTAAGTTATAAACAGGATACCTGTGGATAATGTTAATAATAAGGACAAGTTGATAGTTTAACAGTACATAAGACTATTCTTTATAGTATGGACAAAATTTTATTAACAATGTATGTTAATAAAATAATATGTAGAAATTTAGTATTGAAAATATTACAAAATATGATATAATTTTATATGGATTTACAAAGAGTAGAAATACTCTTAATATTTTGTATTAGTTATGTAAATGTATACAAAAGATTATACTATTTGGTATATCATTTACTAAGTATTAAATTTATTAAGAAATATGGAGGATTTAAAATGAAAAGAATAATCGCATTAGTATTAACAGCAACCATAGGTTTAGCATTAGTAGGATGTGGAACAAAAACTAATACTTCAGAGGATTCATCAGCTAAGACTACTGAGCAAGCTTCTACTGAAGATAGTAAAGAAAAAGAAAGCACAGAAGTATCAGAGGTTACTTATGAAAGCTTTGAATCACTATTAAATAGTTTTGCTAACAAAGAATATTATTATAATGAAGCAAACACTTTAAAATTACTTACTGATGAAGATGAAGCTGCATATGTAAAAAAGTCAGAAACTGCTCTTGATAAAGTATTAACTGATGAAAAAATAGACAAATCAAAGGCGAAAATATATCAATATTACAGAAATGTAAACGGCAAAAAAGATCAAGTTGCATATGTAATTACTTATGGAGAGAATAATACTGCAGAGAAAATATATGAAGTTTATTCAGATGTATCTGATGATTTTAAAATAACTTTTAAAGAAGTAAAAGAAAATAGTGACATAATTGCACATGAACAATTTGCAGAATTATTTAAAGGTGAATTTTAATTAAAATAAAAAATAAAAAAGAAGGAGATAGAATAAATATCTTCTTCTTTTTTATTTATATTTGAATTTCAATTTAAATAGTACCTATTGAATTTTTAGTAAGATTAATGATTGTGGACATTTCTTCAGAGCTTAGATAACGCCATTTCCCCGTAGGAAGATTACTTAAGGATACATTCATAATTCTAATACGTTTAAGACTAGTTACTTTGAATCCTAAGTATTCGCACATTCTTCTAATTTGTCTATTTAGACCTTGGGTTAAAATTATATTAAAAGTACATTTGCCAATTTTTCTAACTTTGCATTGCTTTGTCACAGTACCAAGTATAGGAATTCCATTTTCCATTGAATTAATAAATTCCTTTGTAATAGGTTTATCAACGGAAACTACATATTCTTTTTCATGATTATTTCCTGCACGTAATATTTTATTTACCATATCTCCATCATTAGTTAAAAATATTAATCCCTCAGAAGGTTTATCGAGACGTCCTATAGGGAATATTCTCTCGTGATAGTTAATAAAGTCAATTATATTTCCCTTAACATGAGTTTCTGTTGTGCAAGTAATTCCTACAGGTTTATTAAGGGCTATGTATACTTTATTTGACTTAGGTTTAATAGTTTTTCCATCAACTACTACAATATCAGTAGGACTAACTCTTGTTCCAAGGGTAGCTAAGATACTATTTACATATACTTTACCAGATTCAATAAACTTATCTGCTTCTCTTCTGGAACAAATTCCACTTTCGCTTATGTACTTATTAAGTCTAAGTAAGTTTTTATTATCCATATAGTTATATCACCACCTAGCGTAAGACTTAATGAATGTTAGTTATTATATAATTACTTACATTCACTTTAAATTTATTGTATAATTATAGCATAATATCAATGTTATTAGTATTATACAATATGACAGATATTATATAAATAAAATTTTAGAGGATATGGGGGGAACTATGAATAATAGAGTAGTAAAGAAGATTTCTAGTATTTTAATAGTAATTATAATGTGTATGACACCGTTAGCATTAACTGGTAGTGCATTTGCAGCAGTAAATATACAGGATTTAAACCATCAAATAAATATACCAACAAATAAAACCTGGACAATAAAGCTTAGTAATAAACTACATCCAAACTTAATAAATAACCTTAGTACTTATGTAAAAGTTTTTTCACCTAATGGTGGTGAATTAAAGGTAGGGTTAAGCTACAATGCAACTAACAAGGCTATAAAAATAACACCGCCTTCTGGAGGATATAGTACAAGCACCACCTATAGTATAATTGTAAAATCTGGCTTATATGATAGTGAAGGAAAATATATTGAATTACCTGTAGTAAAAGAATTTTCTACAGTGCCATCAAACCATAATGTATCCGCATTAGGTACAATATCTACATATTCAGTAGGAACTACAGTAGATAATTTTGCAAATATCCAATATAATAAGAAACCACCAATATTTAGAGCTTTATATCCTGGAGATGCAAGAAAAACAGATATAGTACAATATTTAGAACCAAACAGATATAAAAATGATAAAAATGGTATATATATGTTTATGAAACTAAACTTCATACAAGATATAAGTGTAAGTACACTAAATAGTGTATTAATGGGTAAGGGTACATTATCTAATATGGGAAAAGCATTTTACGATGCTTGTAAAACCAATAATGTAAATCAAGCCTATGCAGTGGCACATACAATATTAGAGACTGGAAATGGTACATCTACCTTGGCGAGAGGAGTAGACTATAAAAAAGAAGATGGAACTACCGTTAAGGTTTATAATTTCTTTGGAATTTGTGCCTTTGATAATTCACCAGTAAGCTCTGGAGCAGAAGCAGCCTATAAAAATGGATGGACTTCACCAGAGGCGGCTATTAAAGGCGGTATTAAATGGATTGCTGAAAATTATATACATTCAGATAAAAATGCAAAAAACCCTAGACCAGCTCAAGATACGATATATGAAATGAGATGGAATGTTCATAATTACAATAGTCCATGGCATCAATATGCTACAGATATTGTATGGGCATATAAACAAGTAACTAATATTAAATTAATAATGGACAAGCATTCTAATGTTAAACCACAATTTGAAATACCGGTGTATAAATAATAAGTATAGTATAAAACCCTAGTCATAAATTGACTAGGGTTTTCAAATTATAGAATCAATATACTAATCAATATTAAGAGCATTATTATTTCTATTAACTATAACTTTATAATTATATTTTTCAGCATATTTCTTAAAATTATCAAAATTAAGAGGCTCTCTTTTGTTATCCTTAGTTATATATATATATATACTGCCAGGTGAATATTTATCACACTTGGGGATTAACTCCTCTTTTAATGCTGAGTCAAATAAAAGATTTAAGCCTAAATTTAATTCATTTCCTTTTAGTGAACTTAAACTTTCCAATCCTAAAGTAGACCCACTAGAATCTGTAATTTTAACTATCTTGTTTCTATTTATACCTATTTTGATATTGGAATCTAAAGAGAGGATTATATTAGCTCTAGGTGAAAAGAAGATAAAATAAATACAACTTAATACTAATGCGCAAATAAATATTAGTATTATAAATATTTTTATAAGATTTGACCTATCTACATATACAGTACCATCATAAATATTACCTTTGATAGGAGTTTTATCATTTCGCTCTAATGTAACAAATTCTTTATTATTTGTTACTATATAAACTTTATCATCATCAAAATTAATTACTTTACCAGATTTTCGCATATAAATACCTTTCATTAATTAAATTTACTTACAACATAAGTATATTTTACAATACAATTTTAAAATATAAAAGTAAAAGTAATCATCATCATAAAAAAATATTTTATTACAAAAAAATATTATATTAGATAATATTTGCAAAAAAGTGTTTGAATATTCAGTATACCGAGAGTATAATTTATACTAATAGATAAAAAAGGGGAATTATTAAGACCCTTGGGGGAGAGTTAATATGAATAAAAAAAGGATATTATTTTTAAGTATAATAATTGGATTTTTAACAATTATAATTGGTAATTATTTAAATAACTACAATTTATTGAAACAGCCACCTTCAGAAAAGTGGAGTAAAGAAGTAAAAATTGGAAGTGGATCAGGAAAGAATACACCAGTAATTATAAAAGAAGAAAATCGTTTATTAGTAGCATATGAGGATACTAAAAAGATTAAAGTATGTGAAACGGATTTAGATGGAAAAGAAATTGAAACTAAAGAATATGCTGTAGAAGAAGAATTGCTTAAAAATTTAATATTTACTAAAACTGATAAAGGATATATTTTGATTTATAATTCTAATAAATCAAACATAGATTATTTAGAAAAGTTAGTTTTAGATGAAGAGTTAAATTTGGTGAAAAGAGAGATAGAAGAAGGAATTACATTTACTGAACAAATTGATAGTAAAAATATAGTTTTAGCCTATAAAGATAAAATTAAGGTAGTAAACACAGCATCAAATGAAAATATAGAAATACCAGTAAAAAATTTAAGTATGCTTACTGCCAATAAAAGTAAAGATGAACTATTAGTATGTTACTTAGAAAAAGAGAAATTATTTAAAGGATTTACAGTTAAAGGTGGAAAGGCATCAAAGCCATTTCTCATCAAAGAAATGATTAAAACTGACAAAATTACTTATGGTGCAATGTCATTATCTTCAGATGCAGAAAATGGATATTTGCTTGTTGAGAAATATGATAGAAATGAATACTTTGCTACAGAAGTAATGAAGTTTCCTATAAGTGGAGGAGAGGGTCAGATTAGTAAGCTTTCAGTTGATAAATCCAGTTACGTTATAAATACTAAAGGAGCATATTCAGAAAATGGTGCAAGATTTTATGCCACCATGGAAGTACCTTTTGGTAAAAAGGAATTTCAAAAGGCTATAGTTTCTTTTGAAATAAAAAATGGTGAAGTTTCAAGTTCAGAGAAGATAACTAGACTAAGAGAATTATGTATTCATCCATATAATGATGAAGAATATATAGCATTTCTTAGTTTTGAAAAGGATGGAGTATATAGTGTTAATATAGCATCTAGTAATGAGAGGTTTAAGGATGCGAATAATGGACCTCGTAGAGATGAAAGATTGAGATCTCTTGGTTATGTAGTAGAAGGTTTTATGTTTAGTGTATCTTATATTATAATAATAGGATTTAGATGGATAGTTCCTGGTGTAGTTATAGCAGGGGCAGTATCTTTTATGGATTACAAATTTGATGATAAAAAGAAGAGATATATGTATATCATACTAGCTGCTATTGTTGTAATAATGAAAATATATACTATAAATAAAGCTTTTTATGTGCAATATTCACACATGTTACCTACTATTTTAGCCCCATCATTTGTAGGCATATTGATAAACTCCTTAATTGGACTAGTTGTATATGGATATGGATATATGGTCTATATAGATGATATAGAGAGCATATTTTTAGGTAAGTTTAGTATATTCATGTTAATTGATGCATTGTTTACATTGATGATATTTGTACCTATTATAATATAAAAAAGAGTTTAATTAGCAGTTAAAAAAAGATTATTTCTTATAATTAATTCAAGTAATATATTAAATTTATACAAAATATATCCAGACTATATATAATAGTTTAAGGAGATGGAAATATGAAAAAGAAAAAAATTATTTTAATTTTTCTTATTATTGTGACGTGTATATTAATACTTATTGGAAACTATAAAAATAACTATAACTTAGCGATACAACCACCATCTAGAACATGGAGTAAGGAAGTAAGTGTAGCAACTGCAACAACGAAAAATGCTCCAGTAATTTTGAAAGAAGATAATAGAATACTTGTAGCATACGATAATAATAAAAATCTTAATATTGTTGAAACCAATGATGTAGGAGAAGTTTTGAATAATAAACAATATGAAGTTAATGAAGAATTAATAAACAATGTGTTACTCACTAAAAGTGTAGATGGGTATATACTAATGCTTAACTCTATAAAAGATTGTGAGGGATACTTATTAAAGATATATATAGATAAAGATTTAAATGAGGTTAATAGAGAGAATATTAAAGATATAAATAGTACTTATCAATTAGATAATAACAATATAGTAGTTGCTTACAAAGATAAACTTGAGATAATAAATACAGTAGAAGATAAAATAGTATCTATTCCAGCAAAAAATACAGACATGCTTTCAGCTAGTAAGAGTAAAGATGGGTTTTTAATATGTTATATGGAAGACAACTCATATATTAAAGCAATTACATTTAATGAAGATAGGATTTCAGAACCTATATTAGCGGAAGAAATAGCTAAGAATAATAGAGTTACTTATAAGAATATGTCCTGTTCTTCAGATAGAGAAAATGGATATACAATGTTCGAGCAATATGTTAAAGGTGAACTTCACTCTTGTAGGTTATTTGAGTTTCCTATAACTGGAGGTGAGGTTAAGGAAAGCAAACCAAGAATTAATGAATCAAATGAACTAATAAATGCTATAGGAACTTACTCTGACGAAGAAGGTGGGAAGTTTTATTCTACAATAGATAACTCTTATGGGAAGAAAGAGGCAAGAAGAGGAATAGCGTCCTTTGTTGTAAAGGATGGTAAGATAAATAAGGTTGAGCCAGTTACAAGAACAAGAGGAGTATGCATTAACCCTAATATAAACGAGGATTATATTAGTTACTTAAGTTTTAGAGATGAAGATTTATATGATGTTGTCATAGCATCAACAGATAAAGAATTTAAGGATGTAAATAATTTACCAAGAGAGTCAGAGAAGAAAAGTGCTCTTACTTATACCATTGAGGGACTGATGAATAGCTTTGTATGTATAATAATTGTTGGATTCCCATGGATAGCAATAGGTTTAGTTTTAAGTGGAGCAGTTACATTCCTAGACTATAAGTTATCTAATAAGAAAAAGAAGAGTGCATATATAATAGTAGCTACATTAACAGCTTGTGCGAAGACCTTTTTCATAATAAAAATGTTCTATGTTAAATATGTATATATGTTACCGTCAGCTATAGCCCCTATTTATATTGGTATTGCCTTATGTATATTAATAGCAGTTATAACATATAGTTATGGATACTGCACTTATACAAGTGAATTTGAGGGGATATTCATATCAAAATTTGCTTTAAGTTTATTAATTGATGCATTATTAACTTTGATGATATATGCTCCATTAATAATATAAAAAATTTAAACCGTCATATCTATTTTAAACTTCTAATAGTTATAGATATGACGGTTTATTTAATAATCACAATACTTTTGTTATAATCAATAAAGTTATCTATAGAGTAACTAAAATGCTATTTATAGAATAGGAGATAGTAATCTAGATATAGCTTCCTTGAATTTAATTATTAGAGATCTATTAGAATAATGTTCAGGAGTAAGTAAAGTGCTTTGCAATATATCTGCTTCAAAAGCTTTATCAACTACAGAGGTAGTTCTTGTACCATATATTATGGCATTAACTTCAAAGTTTAGATTAAAACTACGAATATCCATATTAGCAGTTCCTATAGTACACATTTTCCCATCTACGGATACCATTTTGCTATGGATGAATCCATTGTCGTAGGTGTAGCATTTGGCACCACATTCTACAAGTTCCCAAATATAAGACTTAGATGCCCAATAAATAAATGGATGATCTGGTTTACAAGGTATTATAATTTTAACATCTACACCAGATAGGCATGCTATTTTAAGAGCTGTTAAGATACTTTCATCTGGAATGAAGTATGGAGTTTCGATATAAATAGAGTTTTCAGCTTTGTTTATTAGTTTAAGGTAAGTATTTCTTATACTACACCACTCTGAATCTGGACCACTAGAAATTATTTGAACAGCTGTATTATCTATATATTGTTTTCTAGAAAAATACTTTTCTTCCATAAAAAAGTCTTTTTTGCTTGCAAAACGCCAATCCATTAAAAATCTTACTTCTAAATAATTTACAGAGTCACCTTGAAGGTGAAGATGAGTATCTCTCCAAAAGCCAAATTTCTTAGATAGTCCTAAATATTCATCTCCTACGTTTAAACCTCCAACAAAACCATGTTCTCCATCTACAACACATATTTTTCTATGATTTCTATAGTTTATCCTCACATTTATGTAAGGTATAAAAGGTGGAAAGAAGCAATACACTTCTCCACCGGCCTTTACCAGTGGATCAAAAAAATGCTTTTTATTATGAATGCAACCCATACCATCGTAAAGAAGTTTAACTTCAATACCTTCCCTTGCTTTCTCCACTAAAAGATTAAGTATTTCAGTACCTAGGTTATCATCATTAAATATATAGTACTGAATATGAATAAAATTTTTAGCATTCTTTATACAATCTATCATGATAGGAAATTTTTCATTTCCATTATTAAGAATATCTACTTTATTATTATTAGTAACAATAAAATTATCACTATATAGATTTAAATTTATTACATCATGATATTCTTTTAATAGAGAGTTATTATTAACTATAGCTTTGTCGCTGAGAAGACGCTTTTGCTCTTCAGAGAATTGCATAAGAACAGATTCTTCTTCCTTTTTTAGAACAAAGAATTTTTTGCGACGAAGATTTTGACCAAAGAATAAATACATTATAAAACCAATAAATGGTATAAATAGCATTATCATAAGCCATGTCCAAGTATTACTAGTATTTCTCTTTTCAAATATAATTACAATTATAGCAAAAGCAATATTTACAACAAATATAAGGTTTATAATATTTAAAAAAACAGTATAATTACTCATAAAAACTCCTTATTATAATATAATAATTAAATTTTAGCATAACATATAAAAAATACATATAAAAAACTCTAAAAACTATATAATTATTATAATAATAAAAGTATAATTGAAATTAGTGTTTGCAACATGTATGATTCTATGCTATAAAACTAGTGTAACATAAATAATATAGTATAACATAAAGTAAACGGGAGGGCAAAATGAAGGAGTTTTTAAACAAAAGTGAACTTAAAAATTATCTAATGATAATGGTTGGTATAACAATACTGGCTATAGGAATAAACGTATACTATTCACCACAACATTTAGTTACGGGAGGAGTATCAGGTTTAGCTATTATATTAGATTATGTATTTAGCATTCCACTATGGTTAACTAATGTAATTGTAAATATACCACTATTTATAGTAGGAATAAAAATAAAAGGGATGGATTTTGCAAAAAAATCTATATTTGGAGCAGCTTTTGTATCTATTGCCCTTTGGTATACTAGTTTTATACCACCGGTTCAATCGGACTTATTAATATCAAGTGTATTTGGAGGCCTTTTTGTAGGAACTGGAGTTGGATTAGTATTAAGATCATCTGCATCAACAGGAGGTACAGATTTACTTGCAATAATTATAAAACATTATTTAAAGAAAATACCTATAAATCAAATAATGATGTGCATAGATGGAATGATAATAGTAGTAGGTTTATTTGTTTTTGGCGTAGAAAAGGCTATGTATGCATTGATATCTATCTTTATAGTTTCTAAAGTAGTAAATACCTTAGTAGAGGGTGTAAATTACTCTAAAGAAGTACATATAATCTCAGAAAAGTCTGGTGAAATAGCACAAGAATTAATGAAGCACTTAAATAGAGGAATAACAAGTATAAATGGTAAGGGTGTATATACTGGAAAAAGTAAAGATATATTGTATATTGTATGCTCTACAGAAGAATTAATTGAGCTTCAAAGAATTGTAAAAGAAGTAGATACTGAAGCTTTTATAATAATAAATGATGTAAGAGAAGTAGTTGGAAGAGGGTTTACTCAGCCACAGTATGATGGATACAAAGAAGAAAAATAGAAGATTATAGAAGGATTTAGAAAATAAGTATAGAAACTATTTAAGTATAGAATGTATATTCAGTTTTGAAAGGATAGGTGATTTAAATGAATATAAAAGTTGAGAACTTAAAAAATGTTCAATCACATAATAATTCCAAAGGTATATTTTTATTTGAAAGTTATATGGAATTACAACAAGGATTCTCATGTGACAAATTAGCTAGTATCCTTAGTTGCTTAAGTGAAAGTAGAGAGTTCACTGGCAAAAAAGGAGATTTATATACACTAACTAATATAGAAGATGGGTATATACAAAAAACTATACTTGTAGGTCTTGGTGAAAAAGCTAAGTGTAAAGTAGATAATGTTAGAAATAATACTTCTAAGTTAATCAAGGAAGTAATCAAACAAAAAATAAAAACTTTAGATTTACATGTGAAATCTATGGATTGTTGTTGTAATTATGAAAAAGTTAAAGCTATTACTGAGTCCATTATAATGACCACTTATAATTTTGATAAATATAAAAGTGATAAAAAAGAAGTACTATTAGAAGAAGTAAGAATTATATTTCATGAGGACCAAGATTTAGCTAAATTAAATGAAGCTGTAGAAGAAGGAAGACTACTTGCAGAAGGAAATTTAATTTCAAGAGAGCTTGTAAATGAGCCTGCTAATATTTTAACTCCGGAGGCATTATCTAAAAAAGTTCAACAATTAGGTCTTGATCATGGATTCCAAGTTGAAGTATATAATAAAGAAGAAATTAAAAACTTTGGTATGGAATCATTTTTATCCGTTGGTAAAGGTTCTTCAAATGAACCTAAGCTAATTGTAATGAGGTATATGGGTGATACTGATAATAAAGAAAATATATTAGGGCTTGTAGGTAAAGGATTAACCTTTGATGCAGGAGGATATTGCCTAAAAACTGCAGGAAGTATGTGGACTATGAAGAGTGATATGGGGGGAGCAGGTGCTGTTATCGGTGCCATGTCTACCATAGCAAGAAAGGGATTAAAGAAAAATATTGTAGCTGTAGTGGCTGCTTGTGAGAATTTAATTTCAGGAGATGCATATAGACCTGGAGATATAATTAATACTATGAATGGTAAAACCATAGAAATTATAAATACAGATGCTGAGGGCAGATTAACTTTAGTAGATGCAGTTACGTATATAATAAGAAAAGAAAATGTAACTAAGGTAGTTGATATTGCTACTCTTACTGGTGCTGTAGGTGGTGCTATAGGAAGTGCCGCTACAGGAGTTGTAACTAATGATGATGAATTCTACTCACTTTTAGAGCAAGCTTCTTTACATTGTGATGAAAGAGTTTGGAGATTCCCAACCTTTGATGAATATAAAGAAAAAATAAAAACTGGTAATGCAGACTTAGTTAACTCAACTGGCCCTGTAGGTGCAGGAGCAATTACAGCAGGATTATTTATTGGTGAATTTGTAGAAGATAAGCCATGGTTACATCTTGATATTGCAGCTACAGCTTTTACATCACAGACACCAAATAGAGAATATTTCTCAAAGGGCGCAACAGGAGTAGGGTCAAGATTATTATATGAAATTGCTAAAAGATATTAATAAACATAAAAAACCTGTGTAAACACAGGTTTTTATTATGTAAATATTTAATTATAAGATACCTTCATTTTTAAGAACAGATTCAATCTCTTGGACTTTTTTAGCAAGAGAAATAAAGTTTTCTTTTATCATGTCCTCAGATACAGAATTAAATTTAATATTTTCTTCTAATTTTTCAATAGTAGAAAGTGCTTCATCAATCTCTTTTTGTGCTTGCTTTAAATTAGTTTCATTCATAAAAAATCTCCTTTAGTTATTTATTTAATCTATACATTAAATGTTATCATTGAGAAGATTTAAATTCAACTATAAATTTATTGAAATGAATTATAGGAGTTAGTATAAGACTTATCAATTTTGCTACTATGAAGGGAGTATACTTCTCCATTAACTAAATCAATAACTTCTACAAGACCAGAATTATCATAAATTTTTCTAATGAATAACTCTCTATTGTTATAATAACCAGTAGCTCCAGGATTTTGATTTTTCATTTCTATTATTTCATTTAAATCCATAATATACCTCCTAATATGATTTTTAGTAGTTTTCCCTAAACTGACAGTTTTTATGCATGATAAAATAGAGGATAGAATTTTCTATAAAATAAAAAGTTAAATATTATTTAAAGGAAGAACATATACATTACATATAAATATATTTTAATTTATTAAAGATATGGGAGAGTTTGTATGATAAATGTAATATGGTTCGGAATTTTATTTATAGGTATAGCTTTTGGCGTACTTACAGGAGATGGAGAGCTCTTATCTAAAACCATAGTATCAACTACATCAGATACAGTTAAGCTTATTATAGAGCTATTAGGAATGATGTGTCTTTGGTGTGGGGTGATGAAAATTGCAGAGAGAAGTGGACTTACAGACAAATTAGCAAGATTGTTAAAACCTATACTTAGAAAAATCTTTAAAGAAGCAGGAAAAGATGATAAGGCTTTAGGAGCTATAGTTATGAATCTTACAGCTAATATGTTTGGACTATCTAATGCAGCAACCCCCTTTGGTATAAGAGCTATGGAGGAAATGGATAGAATAAATGGGCATAAAGATGTGGCAAGCAACGATATGGTACTATTTCTAGTGTTAAATGCAGCCTGTATTCAGTTTGTACCAACTACAGTTGTTTCTATTAGAGCTGCATTTAATTCTGGAAATCCAGGTTCAATAATTCTACCAGCACTATTTACTACAACTTTTGCATCTATACTTGGAATTATTTTATGTAAGTTTTTACAAAGATATTTTTAAAGGAGGGATATGCTGTGGGAAATATATTTGATTATTTATTAAAGGGAATAATTCCAATAATTATAGGTGCTGTAGTACTATATGGCATTATTGCTAAGGTAAAAGTATATGAATGTTTTGTAGAAGGAGCTAAGGAAGGTATAAATGTATGTGTAAGGATTTTTCCTTATCTTTTAGCTATGCTTATAGCAGTAAATTGCTTTAGGGCTTCGGGGGCTATGGATTATGTTATAAACTTGATAAAGCCCGCTGTTAACGTGGTAGGTATACCTCCAGAAATCGTTCCATTAATATTTATAAAACCGCTGTCAGGTAGTGGAGCAATTGGAGTTTTCACAGATATAGTAAAAAGCTACGGGCCAGATTCTTTCTTAGGGTTTTTATCATCCATAATAATGGGTGGTACAGAAACTATATTTTATACTATTACTGTGTATTTTGGAGCTGTTGGTATAAAGAAGGTAAGACACAGTTTATGGGTAGCTCTAATAGTTGATTTTTGTGCCGTACTATTAGCTGTTAATTTAGCTGTAATGTTAATGAAATAAAGAAAACTGAAAGTTGGGAAATAACAGTAAATGAAACTGCCTAATAAAGAACATTAGCATACTTTATTAGGCAGTTTTTAATATATAGATATCAATATTTTAGTCTAGCTTTGTTATATGACTATTTATAGGTTTTAGTTTTTTTACATAGAATATATATAGCAGAAGTCCGTCTACAGACCATTGAATTAGACATATAATCCAGAACACAGTTATTGATGTGCCTAGTAAATAAATGAATATAAACACTAGTGGAAGTCTTATAAACCAAGAGGTTATGAAGGCTATAGCAAATGGAGTTTTAGTATCACCATAACCTTTAAAAATTCCACCTACAACCATTGATAGTGCCATGGCAGGTTGTTCTGCAGCAGCTATCATTAAACAAGCTGCCCCAAGAGAAATAACTTCAGTATTACTACTATCTATAAACATTTTAATAAGCTGTACTGGAAATAGTAAAAATAGTAATGTGAATATACACATTACACCTATCCCTAAAATCATAGCAGTACGACCATATTCCCTGGCTTTTTTATAGTCACCTTCACCAACTTTATTTCCAACTAGAGTTGTAGCAGCAACAGCAAATCCCCATCCAGGCATAAAAGAAATAGATTCTAAGGTTAAAGTGATTTGGTTGGCAGCAAAGGCGACGGTACCAAGATGCATAATCATCATGCTTGTGAAAAGTCTAGCTAAGCTATAGGCAGCTTCTTGCATTCCAGCAGGTATAGATAAAGCAGTAATATTTTTTATTCTAGCACCGCTAAATTTCATTAAGTATTTAAATTCAATTTTTATTAGGGATTTTTTATAGGTATATATAGCTGAATAAATAAATCCTGATATATTAGCTATAGTTGTAGCAATAGCGGCACCTTTAACTCCAAGTTCTGGAAAACCAAGTAAACCAAATATTAATATAGTATCTAATGAAAGGTTAACTACAAGCATAACAATAGAAACAATCATTGGAGTTTTAGTATTTCCATAGGATCTATTAACAGCATTTAACATACTAGATAACATATTAAAGGGCAAGCCAATACATACAATGTTTATATAAGTTGTACCTAATCCTATTATGCTTGGCTCAGCACCAGCTAAAATTAATAATTTTTTACTAAATAAGAATATAAATAGTGTAGTAGCCATACTTACTAGGAACCCTAAAGAAAATCCTAAGGTTGCGTATTCATTAGCCTTATCTAATTCTTTAGCACCATATCTTCTTGCTACAATTGAAGTAATTCCAACAGATAAGCTTTGAGCAACTAAAATATTAGTAAAGGTATAAATAACTTCACTAGACATTCCTACAGTACTAACAGCAATATCTCCTCCATATTGACCTATAAGCATAGTATCAACAGTCCATATCATTGTATATAATAACATTTCTATTACAGCTGGTAAGGATAGTTTAAGTACATCCTTTACTGTAGATTTATTTAAATAAAGGTTCTTTTTTAATAATTCCATATAACTACCTCCTTTTAAAAAATTCCCTTTTAATTGCCTAATAATAACGTAAGAAAATTATGGCACATATATAATGATAATTCATATTTGCCAAAAAAAATAGATGTAATATAAATAAAAATAAGTAAAGTATAAAAACTCATAAAAATGAATAAATAACTATATAAATATACACCTATGTAAATAGTTATATAGTTAACTATTTGTTGTGGTTATGCGGATTTTAGGACTGTTCTACCCTTTTAAGATGTGATTAAACATCTGTATAAAGGGAAGTTATGAATAATTATATTGCTACTATTTAATAATATATTAATAAACATAATATATTAATTATACCGTTGACATAAAATAATTATAGTATTATCATATTAATTAATATTGATATTTAATGCGAAGAAAAGAAGAGTACTAAATGAAATTTTCTAAAGAGAGCTAGAATAGGTGAAAACTAGCGAAAAAGAAGTTTAGGAACATGGTCTTGGAGCAGATTTTCTGAAGTGTAGTCACCAAGGGAAATAGGGAAGTCCCCCTTATAGGACAAAGTAATAAAGGCTAAGGCTGAGTTACTTATTGAGGTATCTACTGTGAAGTAGATATAAATTAGAGTGGTAACACGTATATAACGTCTCTATGTAGAAATATTTCTGCATGGAGATTTTTTTTAGACTTAAAGCCAAAAAACATAATAAAAATACAATAATTTTAGGAGGAAGAAATATGACAAAGAAACCATTTTATATTACTACACCAATATACTACCCATCAGCAAATCTTCATATAGGAAATACTTATACAACTGTGGCAGCTGATGCTATAGCGAGATTTAAAAGATTTACAGGTCATGAAGTGATGTTTTTAACAGGAACAGATGAACATGGTCAAAAACTTCAAAGAATAGCTGAAGACAAGGGAGTTAAACCAATAGAATACATAGATGAAATAGTATCTGGAATTAAAGATCTTTGGAAGCTTATGGACATTAGTTATGATAAATTTATTAGGACTACTGATGATTATCATAAAAGCTCTGTACAAAAAATATTCAATCAGCTATATGAACAAGGAGATATATATAAAGGCTCTTATGAAGGTTGGTATTGTACACCTTGTGAAGCTTTCTGGACAGAGACTCAAGCAGTAGATGGAAAGTGTCCAGATTGTGGTAGACCAGTAGAAAAGGCAAAAGAAGAAGCATATTTTTTCAAAATGTCTAAATATGCAGATAGACTTTTAAAGTATATAGAATCTCATCCAGACTTTATACAGCCAGAATCAAGAAAAAATGAAATGGTAAATAACTTCTTAAAACCAGGATTACAAGATTTATGTGTATCAAGAACATCTTTTGATTGGGGAATACCAGTTGAGTTTGATAATGGTCATGTAATTTATGTTTGGATAGATGCTCTTTCAAACTATATAACTGCATTAGGTTATAACCAAGAAAACACAGAGCTTTATAAGAAGTTCTGGCCAGCAGATGTACATCTAATAGGAAAAGATATATTAAGATTCCATACTATATATTGGCCAATTATGTTAATGGCATTAGGATTAGAGTTACCAAAACAAATATTTGGTCATGGATGGCTTTTAGTTGATGGTGGTAAAATGTCTAAATCTAAAGGAAATGTAGTAGACCCAGTGATACTTGTAGATCACTTTGGAGTAGATGCTGTAAGATATTACTTACTACATGAAATACCATTTGGTTCTGATGGACTTTTCAACAATGAAATATTCATAAAGAAAACTAATTCAGATTTAGCTAATGACCTTGGAAATTTAGTTTCAAGAACTGTAACTATGGTAGAGAAATACTTTGGAGGAGTAATTCCAGCTCCAGATGTTAAGGAGGCTATCGATGAAGAGTTAATTTCCGTTGCATTAGAAGTACCTAAGAAGGTTGAAGCTGAAATAGAGAATTTAAGAGTTTCTGATGCGCTAGATCATATATGGACATTAATTAGAAGAACCAATAAGTACATCGATGAGACAACTCCTTGGATATTAGGTAAGGATGAAAACTTGAAAGGAAGATTGGCTACAGTTCTTTATAACTTATGTGAAAGTTTAAGAATAATATCTTCTTTAACTTCAGCATTTTTACCAACAACAAGTGCTAAAATAAATGAACAATTAAACATTTCTAATGCTACATGGGAAAGTTTGACTTCTTTTGATGGTACTGTTGCAGGAACTAATGTTAATAAGGGAGCTGTAATATTCCCAAGAATAGATGTAGAAGCTAAAATAAAAGAACTTGAAGAAATCGCTGAAGCAGCTAAAAAAGCTGCACAAAAAAGAGAAATAACTCCAATAAAAGAAGAAATAACTATAGATGATTTTGAAAAAATTGACCTTAGAGTAGTTAAAGTTTTAGAATGTGAGCCAGTTAAGAAAGCTAAAAAGCTTTTAAAATTTAAGGTAGATATGGGTGGAGAGATTCGTCAAGTTATATCAGGTATTGCAATGCACTGCAAGCCAGAAGAGTTAATTGGAAAGAACGTAGTTTTAGTTGCAAACCTTAAGCCTGTAACTTTAAGAGGTGAAATATCTCAAGGTATGATTCTTTCTGCAGCTACAGATGATGATTCAAAACTATGTGTAGTAGATCCAGGTGACATAGAATCAGGTTCAATAGTACGTTAATAAAAAAAAGTTACATCCTATGGATGTAGCTTTTTTTATTGTATAATTAGAGGTAATTATATACTATTAAGGAGAATTATATGGGAAAGGTAAGAATAACTATTTTAGAAAGTAAGTGTAGGTGTGGATATCATAAAAAGGGATATATATATGAAGTGGAAGATATTTGTCCTCCAATTTGTCATGAATTGTGGCAAAATATTTATCCAAGTGTATACACTTTACTTAATGGAGGAGATTTAGATTTTGGAGATGAACGTAGAAAGATGTTTCAGCTTTCATGTCCAGATGGAGGAAGGGTGAAAGTTAAGGGAGAAGTTATAGAATAAAAAATAGAAAGCCTGAGTATTTAGAAAAATTCAGGCTTTCTATTTTTAAAATATATTGGCTTAACATTGCATAGATGGCATAATAAAAGAGCTTCTTTAAAATTGTTATTAATAGCAGAAGGATTATGTGAATCAGAACCAATAGTTACATACATCCCTCCTAATTCTCTATATCTACTATAGATTTTTCTAAGATTATCAAAGGTTACATTGCTTTTTATTCTACGAGTATTTATTTCCATAGCAGTATTAGTATCAATACAAGTTTTTATAACACTATCTATTAAATCATTATATTTATCATAATAAATCTCACTATCACTTACAGGTGCATATCTGGATATATAATCTATATGTCCTAAAGTATCTATGTAAGGATGAGTTTTTATACAGTCATAAATCTCTTGAAAGTACTTAATTAGAACTTCTCTATAGGGTAAGCCTTCGTAAATATCCGAGTATCCAATATCAATATTGCTTATTGTATGCTGAGAACCTATAACCTGATCAAAGTCATAAGAATTTATAAGATTTTCATTATCTTCTTTATAATCTAGAGACATTCCAACCTCTATACCTAATAATAGATTATCACTTCTGTATTTTCCGTATTCTTTAAAATAATCACCTACATTAAAACGAAATCCAGCTTCCTTAGGATAATTTAAATCCATATGGTCTGTAATAACTAAACCTATGTTGTGTTTACCTGCTGTATTAATAGCATCAGTCAGCCTCATATTAGAGTCAGTTGAAAAACATGTATGTACGTGGCTATCAAAAATCATAAGATTACCCCCTTAAATATTACTATATAATTATAACACAGTATAAAATTTACCCCCTTGCTATCATGAATAAATTCACATATATTGGATAAAATCTAAATACCTTACTAGCTTATATATTTATTAGTGAATTTTAGCTATAGACAAAGATTATTTTACCATATATGATAAATTAAATGATAAATATTGAATTGATAAAAACTTAACTTAGGAAAGTGGGGATAATATGATATTTGATTCACATGCTCATTATGATGATGAACAATTTAAAGATGATAGAGATGTTATTTTAAAGGAGATAAAAGATAAAGAGGTTATAGGAGTAATAAATTGTGGTTCTAGCTTGAAGGGGCTTGAAATGTCTGTAAAGTTAGCTGAAGACTATGATTTCATTCATGCTGCGGCAGGAATTCATCCAGAGAATGCTGATGAATTTAAGGATAAAGTTAAAGAGAGAATACGTATCCTAGCTAAGGATAAGAAGATAGTTGCAATAGGGGAAATAGGACTAGACTACTATTGGGAAGAAAATCCTTCAAGAGAAGTACAAAAGAAAGTTTTTAGAGAGCAAATGGCTATAGCTAAAGAATTTAATTTGCCTGTCATAATTCATGATAGAGATGCCCATGGAGATACCCTAGAAATATTAAAGGAATTTCCTGATGTAGTAGGTGTAGTTCACTGCTTTTCAGGAAGTGTAGAATTTTCTAAGGAATGTTTAAAATTAGGATATTATATAGGAGTTACTGGGGTAGTTACTTTTAAAAATTCTAAGGTTATAAAAGAAGTGGTAAAGGAATTGCCCCTAGATAGGTTGCTGGTAGAAACCGACTGCCCATATATGGCACCAACACCAAATAGAGGAAAGAGAAATCAATCTAATTATATAAAGTTTATTATAGAAGAAATAGCTAATATTAAAGGTACAAGCAGAGAGCAAATTGAAGAAATTACAATATTTAACACAAAAAGCTTGTTTAATTTAAATTAGTGATGTATAATTTGAAATATAAATTTGAAAGTGTAGTTAAGATATATGAAATTATATATATAAATTTCATTAGTTTTTAAGTCAAATGTATATAAAGAATAAATGAACTTATTTTTGCATATGTATAGTATAAACCTGTACTTATCACCCCGGAAAGACTGAAACTAAAACACAAAAAAGCTATTATTTTAATTATTATTTTATTATGCATAGTATGCATTAAGTTCAGTCAATTCAATGATTAGAGTGCTAAATTTGACATAACTACGGTATCTAATATATAATAGCAAAGTACTCTTGTCTGAGGGAGGTAATCTTTATGATGATTAAATTCAAAGATAAATTGAAAAGTAATTTTTCAATTTGGCCAAAGACGGTGTTCGTTGTTGTATTAATTCTATTAAGTGCTGCAGTTACTATTTGGGGGTTAAGGAATACCGTTGAAGTAGTAGTTGATGGTCAAAAAGTAGAAATAACTACATTATCAAAAAATTTAAATACTATACTAGAGAACAACGGCATAACAGTTGCTCAGAAGGATAAAGTTTCTGTGGAACTAGACAGCGAAGTTAATGATGGTGACATAATTTATATTAATAAGGCAGTAGATGTAGAAGTAGTGGTAGATGGAAAAAACTTATCAATAGCATCAGCAGAGAAGACAGTAGAAGATATGTTAGAAGCTGAGAATATTAAAATAAGTCAAGAGGACAAGATAGTTCCATCTATGGATGAAAATTTACAAGCAGGTATGACTGTTGAAGTTACAAGAGTAAAGAAGAAACTTTTAAAAGAAGTTCAACCAATAGCTTTTGAAACTGAAACAAGGAAAAACTCTGAACTTAACCAAGGAGTAGAAAAAGTAGTTCAAAAAGGTTCTAAGGGTAAGAGAACTATCACAACAGAGGTTGTGTATGAGAATGGTAAAGAGGTTAATAGAAGAGTTGTAAAAGAGGTTGTTAGTAAGAATCCTATAAATAAGATAATAGATATAGGAACCTTAGCTGTTGTAAGACCATCACGTGGTGGCGATGTAAAAGACTTTGCATATTCAAGTATGATATCTTGTGTATCAACTGCCTATACTTCCGATAGGGGAGATTCAGGTACTATAACAGCAACAGGTACAACTGTTAAACGTAATCCAAATGGATACAGCACTGTAGCTGTAGATCCAAGAGTAATTCCATTAGGAACAAAGCTTTATATCGAAGGATATGGACTTGCCATTGCAGAAGATACAGGGGGAGCCATAGTAGGTAATAAGGTTGATGTGTATGTTAATAGCTATGATGAAGCTGTTAACTGGGGAAGAAGACAGGTTAACGTTTATATTTTAAAATAGGAGCATAGGCTCCTATTTTTTTATTTTCAGATGCCTAAAATTAAATATGCTATGATATAATTACATTGAGAAATTTTAAAATACAAAGAAATATATATAAACAGAGTTCTTAGCTTCTTCGAAGCTTTAGAAGTCGTTATCCAGAGACGTAGCTGTTCTTTACTCCCACTTTGAAGAAAATGGGGGTATTAGAGCAGCTAGTCATCGGATAAATTATATATAAAAGTTACATAATATTTTATATAGAATAATGCATGATGGAGGCTTTTATGATTAAGGAAGTAATAGTAGTAGAGGGACGAGATGATGTAACAGCTGTAAAAAGAGCTGTTGATGCTGAAGTAATATCAGTTAGTGGATTTGGTATAAATAGTAGAGTTATTGAAAGAATAAAAGAGGCTAATAAGAGACAAGGGGTAATAGTTTTAACAGACCCTGATTTTGCTGGAGAAAAAATAAGAAGAATTATAGCTAAAAGAATTCCTAATATTAAACATGCTTATATAACTCAAAGCGAAGGAAGAAAAGGTGATAATATAGGAGTTGAAAATGCTTCACCAGAAACTATTATCAAGGCTTTAAATGGAGCAAAGTGTGAATTAAAAGATCCTAGACACGAGTTTACTATACAAGATATGCACTATTTTAGATTAACAGCAGATAAAGATGCTAAAAAAAGAAGAGATGCTATTGGAAGAGAATTAGGAATAGGGTATAGTAATACAAATCAGCTACTAACTAGATTAAATAATTATGGTATATCTAAGGATGAATTTGTAGAAGCTATGAAGAAGGTAGATAAGGAGATTTAGTATGGATAAATTAAATACAAAAGAACTAGTTGAAAAATATAATTTTAAGTTTACTAAAAGTTTAGGACAAAATTTTTTAACTGATTACACAGTACTTGAGGATATTGTAGAGGGTGCAAATATAACTGAGAATGACTACGTAATAGAGATAGGTCCAGGTGTTGGAACTTTAACTAAGGAGTTACTTAAAAGGGCTAAAAGAGTTACTAGTATAGAGCTAGATTCTAGATTAATACCTATCTTAGAATCAGAATTATCTAGTTATGAGAATTTTAGTTTAATAAATAAAGATGCTTTAAGGGTAAATTATAGAGAACTAATAGGTGAAGAAAAAAGTGTAAAGGTAGTAGCTAATTTACCATATTATGTAACAACACCTATAATAGCAAATCTTTTAAATAATAAATTAGATATAAAATCTATAACCATTATGATTCAAAAGGAAGTTGCAGAACGAATTAACGGAGAACCAAGTACTAAAGAATACGGAGCATTTACTCTACTTGCAAAGTATTATTGTGATACAAAAATTATTAGGAGTGTACCTCCAAGTTGCTTTATTCCATCTCCTAAAGTAGATTCTATAGTTATTAGACTAGATAAATTAGATAAACCTAGAGTTGAAGTGAAGGATGAAAAACTTTTCTTTAATATAATAAGGCAATCTTTTAATATGAGAAGAAAAACCCTATGGAATAGTATGAAAGCTATAGGATTATCTAAGGAACTACAAGAAAAGGCTTTTGAAGATGCGGGTATTAATCCAACTAGAAGAGGTGAAACTCTAACAATAGAAGAGTTTGCTACTTTAGCAAATAAAATATACGAGATTCGCCTTAAATAGACGAATCTTTTTTCTTATAAAAATAAATAGAGAATATCCTTCATTTTTTATACATAATAGTCATATATTATAATGTATAAATAAAAGTGGAGGTAAAGAGTATGCCGTCTAGAAAAAGCTATAATAGATTTTTTATAATATTACAAGAAGATCAAAAAGGATATGGACTAGATTCCAATAAAACACCTTCAGGCTACGCTAAGTTAGAGGTAAGAAATGATAAAGCAAAAGCCTCATTTTATGCTCAAAATCTTAAAAAGCAAAAGGGCCCATACTTTATGATTTTAATAGTTCAAGGAAATAATGGTAATGAACTAATAAATCTTGGTCGAATCAATATAGATGATGGAGGAAAAGCTGATGTTAGCAATGAATTTGATGCTAATAATTTAGTAAATACAAACATAGGTATGGACAAGGTGCAAGGAGCAGCTATTGGTAAGATAAGTGAAGATAAAGTTATGCCTGTAATGGTAGGGTTTATTGGAGGGGAAGAGCTTAAAAACTGGCAGAACTATCCTCTAGCCAAGAGTGATAGTAATACTGTAAAAGAAAATAATAGTAAAACTACACCAGTAAAAAAAACTCCAAAATCATATAATGAAAATATTAATAAAGTAGTGCCTCAAATTCAAAATACAAATTTGGGGCAGCAAGAAAGTAATGCTGGAATTATACAAAACAACACCAATAATATACAGCAACAAACAGGAATGCCGCAAAATACAGGAATTGATAATATACAGCAACAAACAGGAATGCCACAAAATGTAGGAACTGATAATACAAACATTACTAATCCTCCATATGGTGGAATTATTCCTAATATACCTGGGAGTACTTCTACTCCTATCCCTAATATAAATATACCTGGAATCACCCCTACTCCAATGTCTAATACAAGAAGCGATGAAAATTATATAAGTGATGAAGTAGATATTATTGATGTTGAAGAGATTGAACCTTTGGTAAAGAATGATCTAATAAATGAGCAATTAGAAAGTAATGATGAAGACTATATTGATGAGGAGAATAGAATATTTGAAGAATATGAAAAAGAAATAGAAAGGTTAAAAGATTATAGAAAAAAACACTCTAAAAAGAAGAATAAATATGAGGATTGTAAGGTGAAAAAGTCATATGATTATGACGATATAAATAAAAAATATGAAGATTGTAAACCTGAGAAATATAAAAAAAATGAATGGAATGATAAGGATTATCCAATCGGAACTATGGGTAAATTTTTTAAAGAAGTAATCTATGGTTTAGAGAAGATTGGCAGTAATGAGAATATTAAAAACTGTTTTTGGTATAAAGCTCATGTAAAAAAATTAGAGGATATGTATTGTGTTTATGATTACAATAAATATTCTGTGGTGTTTTATCCGATGATTTGCTATTATCCTTATATATCACGACATGGAAATTTCATGGTTGGATATAAATGTGATGATGAAGGTAATTTAAAATATATTATATATGCAATACCAGGCACAAGAGATTTGGCAGACCAACCATATGAAGGAAAGACTGGTTTCGTAACTTTCATGCCAGATGAAGATAATGATAAAACAGGTCATTGGTTAATGTATTATGATATAAAAGGCAATACTGTGGTTGTACCAGTTAAGAGATAAGATAATATATGAGTTTAAAACTCCGAATTTTATTCGGAGTTTATTCTATTTTTTGAAAAAGGTACATAGTATATTAATAAAGGGAGGGTAACATATGAAATTAGTAGATGATAATATGAGAAAATTAGGATTAGCAATAATACTAGCAGGGCTTATGATAGTTATATTAGGAGTTGGAAAATATTTTGAAGAAAGTCTAAGAACAGCTACATTAACTCAAAATAGTATGGTTGAATTTAAGCAATATGATATTCTAGATGGTAAAATAAAATATAAGTTACCTAGTAGCTGGTTAACTACAATAAAAGAGAATAAAGATGATAAAGTTGTATACTTAAATGAGTTTGTTTCAAATGATGCTAATACTTATGGTTCTATAGAGTTCATAAGTAGCAGTGAAGGTGTTAAAGCAACAATAGATAAGTGCATAGCAGATGTAGAAGGCATGGGAATAAAAGACTATAAAAAAGAAAAAGTAAAGATAGATAATATAGAATTAGATTATATTAAGTATGATTTAAAAAGTAGTAAAGAAAATGTAAAAAGAACCTATGAATATTATGTTCCATACGATGATTACGTAGCTAGAATAACATTTATAATTAGTGATAAAAAAGCTAGAGAGAATACACAAGTGGTATTTGAGAATATAATTAAAACTTTTTCCTTTGAAAAGTAAAAGAGTTATTTGATTTAATGTATAACAACTATTATAATAAAACATATGATAAAGAATGAAAAATTCTAAGAATTTTTCAAGTGGAGGGCAAAGGTGAGAAGAGTAAAAAGTAATTTCATAGTTATATTATTAATAATATCATCATTACTAATTTCCGCTTGTGGTATAAGGGGAAATGGTGATTTTAACTATATGCAAGAAAGGAACATTATGAAGGTTACAATTCAGAGTACTAGAGATAAAAGTTACAAGTTTGCTGTTACTGACAAAGATGTAATAAATGATATATATAGTATACTTTCTAGTGCAAGTGTTGTTGAGAAAAAGTCAACTTTAGAGCCAGACTATACTCTGGAGATATATGAGAGCCCAACAGAATTTAAGACCTTTAATTATGTAGCTGGACTTGATAAAAAGGATGGGGCAAATTTGTATAATGATGATAATAAGTATATTGTTTCTAAGAGGCTTGATAATGATATTATAAAAAACTTTGCAAATATAAGAAAACCTATCGACTTTGAGTATATATATTATACTTCTATTTTAAGTTGTTTAGATAAGTACGTATCCGCTAATAAAGATGCAGGTAATGTTGGAGTTAATATATCTAGTGATAATATGGCTGCACGTTTTCAAATATCCACAGAGATTGAGGAATTTAAGAAGAAAGTAAATAAACTTAAATCAGTAACATTTATGGATAACTCTGTTACCAGAGACGACTTTAATGTAGTTATGAATATAAAAACAGAAGGATATACATCTAAGAAATATAAAGGTATTGTTACATTTGAAAAGACTGAAAATGCTTCCTCCACTAGCTATTATATAAGTAACGTTTATGATCGTGGAGAATGGAAGTTTAGCATAAGTGATGAAGAACCCAAAGAATTCTAAAAGTAAAATAAGTATAGTAATTAAAAGGATATAGCGTGATGATTAAATGAACATCATGCTATATCCTTTTGATTATTGTATAGAATTATTAGTATAAGGAGCTAATCTTTTTGTAAGACTACTTAAATTTATAACTGAGCATACAGCTAAGCAAATTATACAATCTATAAGAATATAAGTACCATTATATACTAATGAATATACTGCCGGAGTTAAGTTATATTCAGCAGCATAACTTCCCCAGAAAATTATTCCCGCTATGTAGTGGAATATAAATCTTGCAAAGAAAGCCACTATTATAGCTAAATATTTATTTTTCTTAAAAAATCCTGAAAATCCAATTGCCATAAAAGGTAGAGTATAGTCAAAAAGAACTTGAATAGGATGCAGAATATATGTAGGTCCTATAACAAAGTTTAATATTCCGTACACAAAGCCAGTGAACATTCCTATAGTAGGTCCATAAATTAAAGATATTAAAATTATAGGTAGCATACTAGCAAGGGTTGCACTTCCACCTAAAGGAAATTCAAAAAATTTGAAAAATTGAAGAATTACCGACATGGCAACTGCTAAGGCTATATGAGTTGTTAGCCTAGAAGTAAACTTGATATGTTTAACTTTTATAAACACACATAATAGAATTAGGACACCAAATAAGGTGGCAATAGTTGTCCAACTAGCTAGAATATTTTTCATATTTGCTAAGATATTCATAGAGAGTCCTCCTTTAATTAACTAGTGCTAAGGACTAATGTTGAAGCTGAAGTATACTCTACAAAAAAGCCATGTTCGTAAGAACACGGCTAAATAACTAAGCATTAACTTAAGCTTATTAATCGCTTCCCTACGCTAGCATTATCTAGGTCAGGTAAAGGGTAATGAAATATCATTTCTCAGCCGAAGCACCCCTAGCACAATAATATTATTTTATATTTTCATGATAGCACACATAGTTTTATAGTTCAATAGAGCCTTATAGAAACCGGATAAAAATAGAGACTACGAATTTTAATCGTGTCTCTATAATGATGAATAATACATATTTCTTTAAAATATATATTTATATTTTTGTAACATTTGCTGCTTGAGGGCCTCTATCCCCACTAACTATTTCAAACTGAACCTTTTGTCCTTCATCAAGAACCTTATAGCCATCTCCTGTTACAGCAGAGAAATGTACAAATACATCTTCATGACCTTCCATAGATATAAATCCAAACCCTTTTTCACTATTAAACCATTTTACTGTTCCTACTTCCATATAATCTCCGTTAAGCAACTTAAATAGTTGCACCCTTTTCAACATACTCAGTTTTGCGGTGCTACTCCTGTTGGTCGTGTACTCTAGGGCATCAAATCTTAATATTATTAAGATAAGCACGGAATCTCCTTTCAAAATATTTGACCATATCTAATTTCTTAGATATTAATTATAGTGTTCTCAATTTGAAATTTTTTATACTATTTTATTATACGTTTAGCAATATAATATCTATTACTATAATAAGCAGAATTTAAGTTAGAAACTCTTACGCAGTCACCGGGTTTAGGAGATTGTATAAATAAATCATTACCTTTATAGATTCCTACATGAGATATATCATTAGAATCATCATCATTAGTAGTAAAGAAGATTAAATCTCCAGGTTTTAAATCCTTACGATCAACAATAACACCTTGATGCACTTGATAGTATGTAGATCTTTCTAGAGAGATACCTAGTTGCTTGTACACATATTGTACAAGCCCAGAACAATCAAAACCTACAGGGGTAAATCCACCCCAAAGGTATGGTACTCCAAGGTATTCTTCAGCTTTAGAAACTATATCATCTCCAGTATAGTTACTTTGAATAAGAGGAGTTTCCTTTACTATAGGATTTGATGATTGATTTTCATCACTTATGGTTACATAGTCACCGCTAATATATCCATTAGTATTACCTACCTTAACATTATACCAACCATTAGTATAAGAAATAATAGGTAATTTACTACCATATCTTACTGTAGTTATGATAGCATGGCTAGTGCCAGCTCCAGAACGGACATTTAAAGCATCTGCATTAACAATTGCAACCTTACCGTTTACAGTGTGAGAAGGTGGAGTTACTTCAGGTGGTGTAACAGTACCTGTACCAGGATTCTTGTCAGTAGAACTACTATTCTTTGATATGAATTCTGAACTTACAAAGGCTGTACTACCTTTAAATTTGATTTTGTGCCAACCGTTGCTGGTTGACAGTATTTCAACCTTAGAATTTTTATATAGAGTTCCAACTATTTTAGAACTAGTATTTCCACTAGAACGAACATTTAGAGCATCTGCATTAACAAAACCCGTAGATTTAACGGTACTATCAGTAGAAGAGTTATTATTAGTACTATTACCTGAGTTTGTATTAGTTGAAGAAGTATTAATGTATTCAGCACTAACAAAACCCGTAGTATTATTATATTTAATTTTGTGCCAACCATTGCTAGTAGATATTATTTGGACTTTAGCATTTTTAGAAAGAGAGCCAATAATTCTACTGTTAGTATTACCTGCAGAACGCACATTTAAGGCAGTAGCTGTAACGATTCCATTCTTAGATGCTTGTACTGTATTAGAATTATTATCTAGTCTTACATATTCTCCAGAAATCCAACCCGTAGTATTATTATATTTAATTTTATACCATCCATTTGATATCTCTAGAATTAATACTTTAGTATTATAATTTATTCTACCAATAATATTACTACTGGTATTATGATTTGATCTTATATTTAATACATCTGCAGTTATAGTTCCTGTAACTTCAGAGTTGTATGAAGAATTTGAAGTTTGAGCTGGATCAGCTATAGCTATAACTTGCATAGAAGTAGCAATGGCTGTGCCCGTTGCAAGTGTACATAAAACTTTCAATGCTTTATCATTCATTAATTAACAGTCCTTTCTCAACAATATTTTCCCATAGAATATATTTCATATTATTACTTAAATTATAAGGTAAAAAATGATATATAACAACAAATAACAGCAAATACATCTATATTTTTTTAATTCAATAGAACTCTAATCTAGTTTTAAGATTAGAGTTCAAAAATTTTAACTAAATTTACACCTTCTAAAGGTTGGTTTATAGCTAATGTATGAGATTTCAGGTTTACAGCATTTTTCATAAAAGATATGAAATTTTCTATTCCATGAACAGGAAAGTCTATATGTGGAACTTTATAATGCATTGGAATTACTAGTTTACTTTGGATTTTATTGCAAAGAGTGGCAGCAATTTCAGGAGCAATGGTAAAATTACTCCCTACTGGTATGAAGAGTATATCTACAGTGCCCAATAAATCTAATTCTTCAGCTGCTAGCATATGTCCAAGATCTCCTAAATGACATAGTTTTAAGCTATCCGTTTCTATTAAGTAAATTATATTGTCACCACGTTTAGCTCCCTTTATATTGTCATGATAAGATGGAAAGCCTTGAATTTTAATAGAAGAGCTTTCATATGAGCAAGGTGTGTTTATAATAATTGCACCAGGGTTTATTAAATCCGTATAGTTATGATCAAAATGGTCATGACTGATGGTAACTATATCTACAGAACCTTTATAGGGTGTTCCACCTAAACATTTATTAAAAGGATCCATAAGTATCTTTTCTCCATGAGAATTTTCAAGTAGAAAGCAAGAATGTCCAAACCAAGTAATTACCATAGGTAGTACCTCCTAATTAAGTAAAGTTAATTATTTAGTCTATTTTAATTATTAACAGCTTAGCTTAATTTATGCTTTAGTATGTGAAAAGAACATTTTAATTTAATAAGATGACTACAATAATGAGATTAGACAAAATTGTAGTAGATTAAATAATATTTTATTATGTTATTAGAGATAAAGGCCTTTACATTAAAATTTTTATATAATATAATAGATGTAAAATTAATTTATAAGATAGTATAGATAAAAGCTAAGAACAGGACAGTACTCTAAAAGGTAGCTTAAAGAGAGTGGGGGTAGGTGAAAACCCATAGTGAATAATTAGAGGAAGATCACCTAGGAGCTGAGAACTGAAATTTAGTAAGTTTTTCCGTATTTCTGCGTTAAGGAATAGGATATGTTAGTATCCGAAATTATCAACACTGTAGGTGGTATAGCGAAGTAACTTCGTCCTTAGTAGGGCGGAGTTTTAATTTTTATCCAGGATATATTAGATTAATTAATGTATGATATGGATAAAATTAGGAATATATACTATTAAATTAATTTGACCTTATAATACTTTACAATATTTAAAAGATCCCATGAGATTAACCAGAAATGGTACAGATAAACTATGTAAGGAGGAAAAATATATGTATAAGAAAATTGACAACACAAAGTCTTTTATGGACATTGAGAAAGATATGTTAAAGCTTTGGGAAGAAAAAGACGTAATACAAAAGAACTTCGACTTAAATGATGAAGGTGAATATTTTACGTTCTATGATGGACCGCCAACCGCTAATGGTAAACCACACATAGGCCATGTTATAACTAGAGTTATGAAAGATATAATCCCAAGATACAAAGTTATGAAAGGATATAAGGTTTTAAGAAAAGCTGGATGGGATACTCATGGTCTTCCAGTAGAACTTGAAATTGAAAAGAAACTTGGAATTTCAGGAAAGCCTGAGATTGAAAAGTATGGTGTAGAAGAATTTGTTACTCAATGTAAAGATAGTGTATTCTCTTACGTTGAAATGTGGAGAGAAATGTCTGAAAGGCTTGGTTATTGGATTGACATGGAAAATCCATATGTAACTTATCATAATGATTATATAGAATCAGTATGGTGGGCTTTAAAGCAAATGTGGAATAAGGATTTATTATATAAAGGACACAAAGTAATGCCTTATTGCCCAAGATGTGGAACTACTTTATCATCTCACGAAGTAGCACAGGGATATAAAGATGTAAAAGATAGCTCGGCTTATGTAAAATTTAAATTAAAAGATGAAGACAAATATGTATTAGTATGGACAACAACTCCTTGGACATTACCAAGTAACGTTGCTCTTGCTATCAATAAATCTTATGATTATGTGGAAGTTTTACATGAAGGTGAATATCTAATTCTTTCAAGAGCTCTTTTAAACAAACTTCAAGGTGAGTATGAAGTGGTAGCTGAATTTAAAGGAGAAACATTGCTTGGAAAAGAATATGAGCAAATGTTTAAGTTCGAAGTGCCTGAAGAAAAAGCATTTTATATAGTTCATGGAGATTTTGTAACATTAACAGATGGTACTGGAATAGTTCATATAGCACCTGCTTATGGAGATGATGATAATCAATTAGGAAAGAAATATGGTCTTCCTATGATTAATCTAGTAGATGGAGAAGGTAACTTTGTTCCAGCAGTAACTCCTTGGGCTGGAATATTTGTAAAAAAAGCAGATGAGAAGATTTTAGCTTATTTAAAAGAAAATAATATTCTTTATAAGAGTGAGAAATTTATGCACTCATATCCACATTGCTGGAGATGTGATACACCACTTCTTTATTATCCAAGAGAAAGTTGGTTTGTAAGAATGTCTTCAGTAAGGGACCAACTTATTGAAAATAATAACAAAATAAATTGGATGCCTGACAATGTAAAAACAGGTAGAATGGGTAAATTCCTTGAGAATGTAATTGATTGGGGAATTTCTAGAAATAGATATTGGGGTACTCCACTTCCAATTTGGGAATGTGAATGTGGGCACAGAGAGTTAATAGGAAGTGTTGAAGAACTTAAGAAAAAAGGTGTAAGTGTACCAGAGGGAATAGAGCTTCATAAGCCATATATTGATAGGGTTAAGCTTACTTGTCCACACTGCCAAAAGGAAATGACAAGGGTTGAAGAAGTTATAGATTGTTGGTTTGACTCAGGTTCAATGCCATTTGCTCAATATCACTATCCTTTTGAAAATAAAGAACTATTTGAAGCAAACTTCCCAGCACAGTTTATTTCAGAAGCTGTAGACCAAACAAGAGGATGGTTCTATACACTTCTTGCTATTTCTACAACTGTGTTTGAGAATAATCCTTTTGAAAATTGTATAGTACTAGGACACGTTTTAGACAAAGATGGACTTAAGATGTCTAAACATAAAGGGAATGTACTTAGTCCATTTACAGTACTTGAAAATGAAGGAGCAGATGCCTTAAGATGGTATTTCTATACTGGTAGTGCACCATGGCTTCCATCAAGATTCTATGAAGAAGCTGTTATAGAAGCTCAAAGAAAATTTATAGGAACACTATGGAATGTGTATTCCTTCTATGTTCTATATGCAGAATTAGACAATTTTAATCCAATGGATTATAAAGATTTTAAATCAGAAAATATAATGGATAAATGGATGATGTCTAAGCTGAATACATTAGTTAAAAATATAGATGAGCATTTAGAAAACTACAGAATAACTCAAGGAGCTAAAGAATTAGAAGATTTTGTAGATGAATTATCTAACTGGTATGTTAGAAGAAACAGAGCAAGATTCTGGGGTGAAGAGCTTACAGAGGATAAGATAGGTGCTTACATGACTTTATATAGAGTACTTGTATCATTCTCTAAAATAGCTGCACCATTTATACCATTTATAACAGAAGAGTTATATCAAAATCTTGTTGTTGCTTTTGATAAGGATGCAGAAGAGAGTGTTCACCTATGTAAATGGCCAGAATACGTTAAAGCTGATGTAGATGAGGTATTAGAAGATGAAATGGATAAGGCATATAAGATAGTTAAGCTTGGAAGAAGTGCAAGAAATGGGGCTAATATTAAGAATAGACAGCCACTTGGAAAAATGCTTGTATCTGTAGATTCACTTCCAGAATATTATGGACACATAGTTAAGGATGAGCTTAATATTAAACAAGTAGAACTAGGAGCAAACCTTTCTAAATATGTTAACTTTGAAATAAAACCTAATCTTCCAGTACTAGGAAAGGCTTACGGAAAAATGATTCCAGGAATCAGAAAAGGTATAGCCTCAATGAATCAAATGGATCTTGCACAAAGAGTAAATAATGGTGAAGTGGTTACAATAAATGTAGATGGAACTGAAATAGAGTTAAATAAAGAAAATTTACTTGTAACAATGCAGGGCTTAGAAGGATTTGCTTTTGCTGGGGAAGGTGAAATAGGTGTAGTATTAGATACAAATATTTCAGAAGAACTTAGAGAAGAAGGTCACATAAGAGAAGTTCTAAGCAAAATACAAAACATGAGAAAAGAAACAGGATTTGAAGTTTCAGACAAGATAAACTTATACTTTGCTGGAAATGAAATCTTAGAGAATGTAATAAGAAAGTTTGAAAATCAAATAAAGAAAGATACATTAGCATTAACTGTAGCCTATAATAGTGATAAGGCTATAAATGAAGTTAAAATTAATGGTGAAAAGTTATTATTACATGTAGAAAGAGTTTAATAATAATATGTTAAATTAAAATATTAAGTAGTTTAGATGGAGTTAATATGATAATAAATTGCTCCATCTAAACTTTATAATTATACTTTACTTTATAGTATAAATAAGGTATATATGTATTAAAAATATGCAGAATAATAAGAGAGGTGATATATAGTGGCAGCGTCAATTAAAGATGTAGCAAAAGAAGCAAATGTTTCTATTGCCACAGTTTCAAGAGTATTAAATGATATAGATGTAGTCAATCAAGAGACAAAGCAAAGAGTTCTAGATGCAATAGACAAGTTAGATTATAGACCAAATATTTTAGCAAGAAGCTTAAAGACTCAAAGGTCAAGCACAATTGGTATAATAATACCAGATATATCAAATTCCCTTTTCCCTGAGATTGTAAGAGGGGCAGAGGACTTAGCAAGTATTTATAATTATAATATAATGTTATGTAATACTGATCTAGACAAGAGTAGAGAAAAAGAAAGTTTTAATATATTAAGAGAGAAGATGGTAGACGGTATAATATATATGGGAGACCGTCTAGATAAAGAGATAAAGGCAGCTATAAAATCTGTTGGCACTCCTGTAGTATCAATAGGTGCTATGGATGATGAAGGAGATGTTCCTAGTGTAGGTATAGATAGTTATACTGCTGCATACGATGCTGTAAATTATCTATTCTCAAAAAATAATAAAAACATAGCATATATAGGATACATTAAAGAAAATGCTACTGAATATAAAAAAATGTATCATGGCTATAAAGACGCCATGGATGAAGAGAATTGTTTCAATGAAAAACTAGTTTATCTTGGAAGTTTAAAATATGAGGACGGCTTTGAAGGAATCACTCATATTATAAAAGATAATAAGATTGATGCAGTTTTATGTGGAAGCGATCAATCAGCTCTTGGAGTTATAAATGCGTTAAGAGAAAAAGGAATTAGGGTACCAGAAGATATAAATGTTATAGGCTTTGATAATATAGCATTATCAGGAGTATTTTATCCTAAGCTTACTACAGTTTCTCGTCCCCTATACGATATGGGATCTGTGGGAATGAGACTTCTTATAAAGCTTGTAAATAAGATTCCGGTTGAAGAGACTTATTACAGATTACCATATAACATAGTTGAAAGAGATTCTTGTAAGAAATAAATAAAATTAAATATAAAATAATTTAAACAATAAAAAAGTGGATTTTAGAATCCACTTTTTTATTGTTTATCTATCTAAGGATACTTTTCCCATAAGTTTATTAGCCTTATTATCAGACACATTTTTTATAGATGAACTTTTACCTTCTTTAATAAAGATTCCCTTAGTGGTCACAGGATCTGAGAAGATTCCAGCACCATTTATACATCCACCATTACACATCATTCCTTCAATAAAGTTACCTTGTAGTCTGTTTATTTTTGCCATGTTTAAAGCTTTTTTTATTTCTGTAGAACCTGAAACTTTTACTGGTTTAAATTCTACATCAATATTTTCTGTACTAACATAATTTTCTATAGCAGCAGTAAGTCCACCAGCCATACCAAAGCCCCTACCTAAAGTTGAGCCATCTTCAAGGGTCTCTTCACTACAGTTTTCAGGATTTGTATCGAAAGCATCGAATATAGCACAAAGCTCTTCAAAGGTTAGCACGTAGTCAATAACTGCAGCTACATCCCGTCTTTTAGCTTCAGCTTTCTTAGCTGTACATGGACCGATAAATACTATTTTAGCATCAGGAGTTTCATTTTTTATAGCACGTCCAATTGCAATCATTGGAGACACTGTATTGGAGATGTGAGAAACCTCAGTAGGAAATCTTTTCTCAATGTAGCTAAAGAAGCCTGGACAACAAGAATTAGTCATATAATTTTGTCCATTTTCCATTCTCTCTACAAATTCCTTAGCTTCGTGCATTGTTACCATATCTGCACCACAAGATGCTTCGAACACATCAGAAAATCCAATTGCTTTTAATGAAGATTTAATTTTACCTATTGGAACATTATTGCCCATCTGACCAGAAATTGATGGGGCAACAATTGCAATCATGTTGTGTTTTTTCTGATATAATTTTTTGGATACAGGAGCCACAAGACTTTTATCAGATATAGCACCAAAAGGACAAGCTGTCATACAAGCTCCACATTGAATACAATCATCTTCATTAATAATAGCACGTCTAGTGATTTCGTCTACCTTGAGAGCTCCAGTTGGGCATGAAGTTTTACAAGGACGACGAACTTCAGATATAGCATTATAAGGACAAATCTTCTTACAAAGTCCACATTCTTTACATAATTCCTGATTTATATATGATTTACCACCTACAGTCATCATGGCATTAGCAGGACATACTTCCTTACATTTATGAGTAATACAACCTCTACAAGCCTCTGTAACGGTATATTTATCTATGGGACATCTATCACAAGCAGCTTCTATGACGTACATAATTTGCTCATTATTTTTAATATCAATAAGATCACTATATTCATCCCCTATAGGCATATATCCAGCAGCTAGTTTAGCTCTTTGATTTACTATAGCACGCTCTTTAAAAATACAGCATCTATATGCGGGGGTATCTTTATCAACTATAAATTTATGAATATTGAATATTTCTTTGGTATTTAGATTATCATTAATAGATAAAAGGACAATTTGCTTTAGAACCTCATGCTTAATCTTTTTTAACGATGTATCAAAAGTAAACATTAAAATCCCTCCTAATTTAATAACATTGTTAATTTTTTAACCAACATTAATTATAGCATCATTTTAATTTTATGCAATAGGTCAAGCATTGAAAAATAAAATTTGGTAAGAATATATTAGTGATGATAGTCATCAGATAAATATATTTGAAATTAGGGTCACATAGTTATATACTAATAAAGGTTTAATTATTGGTTAAAAAAAGTATTTATACCCGTGAAGTTTATTTTAATTTAAATAGAAATAAATTTCATAATAAAAACATAGAATTAATAAAGAAGATAATTTAATTTATATTAAAAGGTTTATAATAAAATTTTATGATAAAGAAAAGATATTTTAACTATAAGAAGACTAAAAGAAGGAGGAGATTATAATGAGTAATAAAATTAATGTTATATGGAAAAGTGAAGAGAACAATAGTTTTATAATAGGGGAGATTTTAAATAGTGACCATAGATACTACTTTAGGTATAATCTAGGAGAAGTGAAAAGAGCTATGGAAGAAGGCTTTAATGTATTAGAAGGATTCCCTAGAGTAAATTCAAAGTATTTTAGTGAAGAGCCATTTAAATTATTTACCAATTGGATTGAAAAAGATCAGAAAGTAAATGATTTAAGTTTTGATATGTTTAAAGGATTTACTTATGGGCAATTTAGATTTGAAGAGAATAATAAAGATAGTAATGAAGATAGTAATGAAGAAATAGTATAAAGAAAAGAGCAAAATATATTTATTATGTTTTGCTCTTTATTTAAATGAAATAAATCAATATGGGAAAATTACGATGTAGTTTGTAAATATATGATATAATAATAGTATTATAATAATAATTTATCAATATTTGGAGGAAATTGATATGGGAAGATGCTGTACAAAGATATTAGTGAGCTTATTTATATTGTTAACATTCAATATAATGAGTGCATATGGAATAGATACGGACTATATTTGTGGTATAGATAGGTATGAAACAGCATCTATTATTGCATCTAAAATGCAATATTCTTCTGTTATTTTAGTTAATGGAAGTTCATTAGCAGATGGACTTTCTGCTAGTGGGTTAAGTGGTGCAGTAAATTCTCCGATCTTACTGACTCAGTCCAATATCCTACCAGAAGTAACACGTAGTAAGCTAAAAAAAGCGAGTACTGTATACATTATAGGTGGAAAGAGCGTAATTTCCTCCAATATAGAGTCAAAGATAACCAAGATGGGTAAAAAAGTTATAAGGATTGGTGGAAAAAATAGATATGATACATCTATTTTAATAGCAAACAAAATTGAAAAAATAAATGGTATTAGAGAAATATATTATGTAAACGGACTTAGAGGAGAAGCGGATGCTATGAGTATAGCTCCAGTAGCAGCTAATAAAGGAAATCCTGTAATTTTAACAGATGGTAACTCTACGACTTACAGAAAAAATGTACAATCTTACTCTATAGGTGGTACTGGAGTTATGAGTACTAATTTTAATAATTTTTCTACGAGAATTGATGGAATAGATAGATTTGATACTAATAGGAATGTTATTAATCAATTTTTCCACGATAAACGTCATGTTAATTTAAGTAAGTCTCATATATTAGTTGATGCATTAACAGCTTCAGTATTAAAGGAGCCTGTAGTTTTAGTTTCGGATGATTCGGATAAGAGTATAATTGCAGGTGCTAAGAGTGCTACTATTTTAGGAAATATAAGCGAAATTGCTATAAGTCGTGCTAAGAGTTATTTATATGGAGATAAAGTGATATTTTATGTACAACATCAAGATGATGAAACTATTTTTGGTGGAAGCACTGTAATAGATGCTATAAAGTCTGTAGGAAGTAAGAATGTTTATATAGTCCTAGTTACAGATGGAAGTGGATCTAAGGTGTTTAATTACGAAAGATACAAGGATCTTACACATGAGCAGAAGGTAAATTTAAGAGACAATGAATTTAAAGCAGCAATAGATAGATTAGGGGTAAAATTAGAAAATGTAATATTTTTAAATCAACCAGAAGATAAAATAAATAACGAACTTTTAAAAGATACTGTATTATATTTTGAAAATACCTTTAATAATGTAACACACATTACCCATAGTTATAAATATGAAACCCATCTGCAACACATAGCTACAGGAAATACAGTTAATAGTTTGTATGTAAATGGACTTATAAAAGACTGTAGATTTTTAGCTAGAGAGGATAAAATCTCAGGAATTTTAAGACATAAATTAATAGAAAGTGTTGCAGATAATAATGAAGAAAAGAAAAAAGTTCTTAATGCATGTAGTGAGTATGAATTAGATAATAAAGATATGATAAGAGAAGGTATAGGTTATAAATCAGTAAGTAAATTATTTATAAGATTAACATCTAATCCAAAAGTACCGTCATATCTTCACGAATCTGGGATATAGTTAAAAATTGGCTTAAGATAGTTAATCTTAAGTCAATTTTTATATTATTAATAAAATTAATAAATCTTTAAATTTAAGCTGTGCATAGAAAAATTATTTATATAGAAGATAAGTATTAAATAAGATATAATATATCTAGTAGTTATTAATAAACAATAGAGAATACAACATGTTATATTCGATTTTGTATAAAATCTAAAAATAATATAAGTGAATAATGGATTAGCATATAAAAAGGAAGTGTAATATATGAATTATATATCAGAAAAAGCTACTATAGGAGACAATGTTAAGGTAGGAAGGTTTGCGGTTATTGAAGATAATGTTATTATAGGGGATAACTGCATTATTGGTCATAATGTAGTTATCCATGAAGATACTATAATAAAAGATAATGTTAGGATAGATGATAATACTGTTATAGGTAAAACTCCAATGAGGGGGGTAAACAGTATATTTAAAGATGAAGAGAAGTTACCAAACTGCACCATAGGAGAAGGGTGTTTAATTGGGGCTACTACAATAATTTATAGAGGAGCAATCATAGGATATAAGACATTAATTGCAGACATGGCAACTATAAGAGAAAATGTAACTATAGGAGATAAAACAGTTATAGGAAGAGGCTCAACTGTAGAAAACTTCTGTGTTGTAGGATCAAATTGTAAGATTCAAACTAATGTATATTTAACTGCATATTCTACTGTGGAGGATTATGTATTTATAGCACCTTGTGTTGTAACTTCAAATGATAATTATGCAGCACGTTCAAAGGAGAGATTTGGAAAGTTCAAAGGTATTACTATTAAAAATGGTGGTAGACTTGGAGCAGGAGTGGTAGTACTTCCAGGTAAAGTTGTAGAAGAGGAAGGATTTGCAGCAGCAGGGTCTTTAGTTACAAAGGATGTACCAGCTAGAAAAGTAGTAGTTGGAAGTCCAGCAAAAGTTTTAAGAGATGTACCAGAGGATCAACTTCTAGAGAATCAGTAGGATTAAAGATTATGAGTAATTTAAATTCAAAATTAAGTGGTATAAAAAAGAATTCTTTACTTGGAAAGTTTCTATCTTTCTCTATAGGGAATTGGATAGTATTAATCATAGGGCTTATATCCTCTCCAATTATAACCAGGATAATAGAGCCTGTGGAATACGGTAAGTTTGGAATGTTCAATTTATATGCTGGCATACTTACGTTAATTATAACCTGTGGATTAGACCAGTCTTATGTAAGATTTTTTTACGAAGAGGATGAAGTTAATAGAAACAAATTATTATTTGATAGTATAAAGATTCCTTTGATATTAAATATATTAATATCGATTATAATCATTATATTTAAAGTTCCTATATCAAATTATGTAATATCTGAATATAATCCAAATTTTATAATATTACTTATATTAAATGTAACTTTAGCTTCTATATGCAGATTTTCACTTTTGACAGTAAGAATGAAGCAAAAGGGAAGACTATATTCTATGCTACAGGTAATGCAAAAGCTAAGTTATCTTATGTCTATAGCATTGTTTTTTATGATATATAGTAATAATTTCTTAACTCTTGCTTATGCAACCGTGATTTCAAATGCTGTAGTAGCAGGTATATCTATATTTGCTGAGAGAGATAGTTGGAACTTTAAGAACATTAAAGATAAAAAACTAAAAAATTCTCAATTAGATATCTTAAAATATGGAATACCATTGATCTTTACAGTATTGGTTACATGGTTATTCCAATCTGCTGATAAGATGGCAATAAAAGCTTTTTATGGTAATTATGAAGTGGGAATATATAGCTCAGCTAATAGTATAATAGCCATATTAAACATATTACAGACATCATTTGCAACCTTTTGGATACCGGTGGCTTTTGAAAAGTATGAAAAAGCTCCAGAGGATACAAAGTTTTTTTCAAATATTAATGATATAGTTAGTTTTTTAATGTTTGGAATAGGAATTGGCATAATATTGTTTAAAGATGTAATTGTGTTAATTTTAGGACCTAAGTATAGAACTGCATCTTACATAATGCCATTTTTAGTATTTATGCCTGTATTATATACCATGTCAGAGGTATCAGTTGGAGGTATAAATTTTAAAAAGAAACCTAAATATCACATAGTAATAGCTTCAATAGCTTGCCTATTTAATGTTATAGGAAATAGTATTTTGGTACCAATGCTAGGAGCTAAAGGTGCTGGTATTTCTACAGGACTAGCATATATAGTATTTTATTATGCAAGAACTTTAATATCTAGAAAACTCTATAAAGTGGATTATAGTATAGGAAGGACTACAGTAGCTATATTAGCTATATCTATTCTTGCTTTATACACAAGTTTTATGGAATTTTCTATTATTACAGTAATTATTGGCATTATAGTTATATTAATAGTTTTATTCTTATATAGAAATACTATTAAAAGTATGAAAGACATGATATTTAAAGATAAAAAAATAAAAATTTAAAAAGATAAAATATGTAAATAGGGAGGAGTATAATTGAATTATAGAGATAAATATAATTTATGGATTAATTCACCTGAAATTGATGATAAAACTAAAGCAGAACTAAAAAACATTATTGATGAAACTGAACTAGAAGATAGATTTTATAAAGAGCTGGAATTTGGAACAGGAGGATTAAGAGGAATAATTGGAGCTGGGAGCAATAGGTTAAATATATATACTGTAGGAAAGGCAACACAAGGATTTGCTAATTATTTAAATAATAAATATACTTCTCCAAAGGTTGCAATAGCTTATGATTCTCGTCATATGTCTAAGGAGTTTTCAGAGTATGCTGCTAGGGTTTTAGCTGGTAATGGTATAAAAGTATACTTATATGATAGGCTTACTCCTACCCCTATGCTTTCTTATGCTGCAAGAGAGTTAAACTGCCAAGGTGGCATAGTATTAACAGCTTCACATAATCCTAAAGAGTATAATGGATATAAAGTCTATGGTGATGATGGATGTCAAGTTACAGATGCATCAGCTAATGAAATTATAACCTTTGTAAATAATATTGATTCCTTTGCCCAGGTTACAGTAATGGATATTAAGGAAGCAGTTGAAAAAAAATTAGTTAACTATATAGGAGAAGAAATATATACTTCGTATATAGAAAGAGTAAAGGAGCTTACCATAAGAAAAGAACTAGTAAAAAATCATGGTAAGGAGCTTAAAATAATATATACTCCTATTCATGGTACTGGCAATATTCCAGTAAGAAGAGTACTAGATGAACTGTCTTATAAGAATGTAGAGGTAGTTAAAGAACAAGAACTACCTGATGGAGCTTTTCCAACAGCACCATATCCAAATCCAGAGGATAGTAAAGTATTTAAGCTAGCTTTAGAAATGGCAAGGGATTTTGCTCCTGATATAATCCTTGGTACAGATCCTGATTGTGATAGAATAGGGGCTGTAGTGAAAGATAATAAAGGTGAATATAGAGTTCTTACGGGTAATCAAGTAGGTGTACTATTAACTCATTATATAATATCATCCTTAAGAGAAACAGGAAATTTAGATACTAAGGGTACTATAATTAAAACTATAGTTTCCACAGATATGATAAAACCTATATGTAAGAAATTTGACGTACAGATTAAGGAAGTTCTAACAGGGTTTAAGTATATAGGAGAGCTTATAGGAAACTTTGAAAAAGCTCCAGGTAATAATAAGTTCCTATTAGGGTTTGAAGAAAGTTATGGATATTTAGCAGGGGATTTTGTTAGAGATAAGGATGCAGTTATAGCAGCAGCTTTAATATGTGAAATGACTCTTTATTATAAATCCATAGGTAAGACTTTATATGAAGGATTAATAGAACTATATGAAAGTTATGGATATTATAAAGAAAAGTTAATATCTATAGAGCTAAAAGGTAAGGATGGTCAAGAAAAAATTAAAGAAATAATTGAGTATTTCAGAAGTGAGAATATAAGAAGTTTTGGAGATTATAAAATATCTGTTAAGGAAGACTATAAACTAAGTTATAGTATTAATGTTGAAGGTTCTAGTAAAGAGGTTATAAATTTACCAAAGTCAAATGTTATTAAATTCATCTTCTGCAATGGATGTTACTTTGTAGTAAGACCTTCAGGAACAGAACCTAAGATGAAAATATACTTAGGTGTAACTGGAGAGAACAATGAAGTTTCGGATAGAAATTTATTAAAATTAGAAGACGCTGTTTTAAATAGTATAAAAGAGTTTTTACCACAGTAAAAGCAGGAGCTACATGGAATTTAATCCATGTAGCTCCTATTAAGTGCGCCCAGCATGGGC
>NZ_DLNT01000035.1:0-2637 GCF_002477055.1 Clostridium sp. UBA7503 | reverse complement strand
ATAATCTCTTATCTGTCAACAAATTTTTAAGAAGCTTTTTCTTAAGTTTTTGTTTTTTCTTACCGCATCTCTCAGCGACAAGATTTATCTTACCATACTTATTACATCATATGTAATATTAGTTTTTTATAATTATAGTTTATTTAAGTATATCTTCATATTTCTTGAATTTACTTTTATTTTCTTATACTGATACACATGGTATAGTATACTAAAGCAAAAATAACTTATACTAATATTTAGTCTGTATATCCGAAGTATACTACGTTAAAATGAATAAATATTCGTTATATTAACTAGTTACTAATCTTCCTAATATTCCATTAAAAATATCCTTTTTATAATAATATAAGACCAATTAACTACTTTTATAATTAATTAGCCTCTTTTACATTATAATATAATGTACTTATTAAATTCTTCTATTATATTAACTTTCGATTTATATCCTAATTCATTTAAAGATTTATCTAACGTATTTAAAACAAATAAAATTTTATCTATCCTACAGTTTTCTCCCATATGACCAATTCTAATAACTTTATTCTCAAGATAATCAAATGACCCTGAAATTAATAGATTATAATTATCTCTCATATAATTAATTAACTTATTTACTTCTATTCCTCTAGGTGGTTCCACTACTGTAACTGTAGATGAAAAGCCACTATCTAAATATAACTTCAACCCATAGCTAGTTAATGCATTTCTAATAGCTACAGCAATATTTTTATGTCTATTGTATACATTCTCTATTCCTTCTTCAAGTATATTATCTATAGCAACTCTAAGTCCATATATATCACTTATTGGCATAGTATATGGAAACCATTTTTTATTATAATATCCCTTCCATATAGTTAAGTTACAATAAAATCCTACAATCGGAGTATTTCTTATTCTCATAGCTTTATCCGCATCGTCACTAACCGTAACAATAGTTAATCCTGGTGGAGCTGAAAAAGCTTTTTGAGAACCTCCTAATGCAATATCTATATCCCACTCATCTACATTTATAGGTTCTCCTCCCATAGCTGCAACACTATCTACAACTGTTAATATTCCATATTGTTTAATCATTGGACAAATTTTACTTATATCATTAAGCACTCCTGATGGTGTATCGCAATGAACTATAGTTGCATATTTAAAATTACTATCTTTATCAAGGAATTGTCTTAAATGCTCCACATTTACTTCTCTTTTTCTATCAACAGAATAAAATACAGGTATTCCTCCATATATTTTCACAAAATCAGCAAAGCCTTCACCAAATACTCCATTATCAATAATTAGTACTCTATCCCCTAGTTCTGTAAGTGATGCACAAGCAGCTTCCAATCCTAGTATACCTTCACCACTTAATATAAACACATCCTTTTCAGTATTTAGTACTTTCCCAATTTTACTGCAAGTTTCTCTATAAAAATCATAAAAATCCTTATCTAAATCTGGATTAGTAGTTTCAATAGCCCTAGCCAATCTAACATTTTCTCTTACATTAGTAGGTCCTGGTGTAAATACATATGGTTTATTCATCATTTCATCCCCTATTCATGTCTTTAATATTACTAATTAATCACAATATTTAAAATAAAAACTTTGTTAATTTCCAATTTATGTTTTTAACATATTTTCCATTTTTGTTATTAATTTAAAATTAGTTAAGTCATAATGTAGTGGTGTAACTGTTATATATCCTTCTTTAATCATGTCTACATCAGTATTATCTTGCATTGCATCATCCGGTGCACCAGTTATTTTATATACTACATTATCGTCACTTTTCTCTACTTCAACATATACATTATTATAATTTCTTTCACCTATTTTACATACCTTTAATCCCTTTAATTTATCTTTACTTATGGATGGAATATTTACATTTAGTACTGTGTTTCCAATTTTCTCACTTCTAATTTTATTTAATATTTTTTCTGCATAATCTGCAGCAATTTCATAACTTTCTTCATTCCCATCACAAGATAATGCAATTGCTGGGGTATTATTTAATGCTCCTTCAACTGCTGCAGACACAGTCCCTGAATATATTACATCGGTGCCTAAATTAAATCCATCATTTATTCCTGATACTACTATATCTATTTTTTTACTAGCAATAGTAGTTATTGCAATTTTTGTACAATCTACAGGTGTACCACTTACACTAAAACATGGAGCATTTACACCTTCTATTTTTTCTTTTTTTACAATAAGAGGATTCATTAATGTTATGGAATGACTGCTAGCACTTTTTTGACTATCAGGTGCTACTACCAATATATTGTGTGCATTTTGAAGTCTCTGTGCAATAATCTGTATACCTTTTGCCGTAATTCCATCATCATTGGTTATTAATATATTCATAATTATATAAAATAGAGAAATTTATATTCTCTATTTTCCCTCCTTCCATTTATCTAAAATCTTATTAAATAATTAATTCACCCAAAAAGAAATACTATCTACTTTTTTATTTTAACATACTAAGGAGAAAGTTTATCTTAAAATATTATAAAATTATATAAAAAAAGACACTGCATATACAGTGTCTTTGGTGGAGATAAAGGGATTCGAACCCTTGACCCCCTGCGTGCAAGGCAGGTGCTCTCCCAACTGAGCTATACCCCCAAATAT
>NZ_DLNT01000033.1:0-27021 GCF_002477055.1 Clostridium sp. UBA7503 | reverse complement strand
ATCTATTTTGCGAAAGCCCCTATTATTTAATCTAGTCTTATCTTTCTATTTCTAAAAGTTTTGCTTGTTAAATAACTTAACAGCAGTATAGTTATTAACCCTATGGATGTATATAAAGAATTAATTTCTACAGCAAAATTTGTAATCAAAATAAAATTTAGTATGGCTCCTGGTATTATAAATAAAATATATAGCAATAGTGTCATTATTATTTTTTTTGCATTACCTCTATTTTTTATTATTACTTTCCTTAATCCTATGCTAAAAATAAACCTACAAAACAAAAAGTCAACTATAAACATAAAGATTATATTTAAGGTAAAATTCATATCAAATAAATAATATACTAATGATATTATTGCCGACATAATTAAAGCCCATTTAATACTCTCAAATATATTAAACAATACTCTACCTTTAATATCCTTTGATCTTATAATTTCCTTGCAAAACTCTTCAATATTATTACCAACTATACTCTTAACAGCAATACCATCATCCTGTGCACTTATTAATAAGTCCTTCACATCCTCACTTACTTCATCCATAAAGCTACCTTCCATACCACTACTTGATAAGTACATTACTATACTCATGTATGCTTCCTTATATTCATCCCTCAATATGCTATTACTCATTGTCCATCCCCCCTATAATCTTATTTACATTAACATGTAGTTTATTCCAGTATTCTATAAAACCTTCAAGTTCTATACTTCCCATTTCTGATAGTTTATAATATTTTCTATTAACTCCAGTGGATGATTTCCTTCTTTCAGCAATTATTAACTGATTTTTTTCAAGCCTAAGTAATAATGGATAAAGAGTTCCCTCAACAATATCTTCAAAGCCACATTCTTTTAATTTTGTTAGTAGTTCATAACCATAGGTCTCTTCCTTTGAAATTATACTTAGTATACATCCTTCAAGAATACCTTTAAGAATTTGAGAATTATTATTCACAGCAACTCCTCCTTTACCTTGTAATACAAAGTATACTATTATTATATTTAAATATACTTTGCATTGCAAGGTATATTTAAATAAATTCTGGTATTACTTAATACTTACTAAAAATAATCACTAAAAAAAGAAGGTATAGCCTCTAAGGCTACGCCCTCTTTCCTACTTAATATAATCCATAAAACTATGATTTATTTAAATCATAGTTAGCCAACTCTTTTACCTAAATTCTTTTGAGAAAGGCTTGCTTCATAAACAACCATAGTAGCTACTACTCCTACATTTAAGGAATCTGCACCTCCAAACATAGGTATTATTATTCTTTCACACTCATGACTATTCCAAATATCTGAAATTCCATGTATTTCATTTCCTACAATAATAGCAATTCTCCCCTTATAATTAGCATCATAATAATTGTTACTAGCTTTTAAATCAGTAACAATAATCTTAAATCTATTACTCTTAAGCCACCTTACAATTAGTTCTATGTCACTATTTACAACTGGCAACATAAAACTAGATCCCATGCTTGACTTTATAAGCTTTTGATTTGTTTTTCTAACTTTACTATTACAAATAATTACTCCATCTCCACCAGCACCATCAACTGACCTTATAATTGTTCCAATATTTCCTGGTTTCTCTAATCCATCAAGTATTACTAGCAAATTGTTTTCCTTTAGCTTTACATCCTTAAGGTCATACTTTGGAAAACTACATAATAGAAAAAATCCTTCTCCACTATCTCTGCTACTCAATCTTTTACACAAATTACTTGATATTAAACATGAATTCTCTGCTACCATAGAAATACTCTTAACCATATCAAGGATAGATTTGTTTTTAATAAACTCTAGGCAAAATACAAAGTTTATTATTCTAATATTACTTTTAATTATCTTTTCATAGGCCCATAATCCCTCTATAACAAATAAATCTTCATCTTCAACCTTTTTATTCTTTATTAGTCCATTGATTAGTCTTATTGAATTGTCCTTACTACCAACAAGTTTTAAATGAGAAAACTCTTCACATAATTGCTCTATATCTAACCCCATTTTAAATATTATTCCTCTCTATTCAACTCATAAAAATTTATAAACTCAATCTATCCCCAAGTTTTCTTCCACATAATACGTTTACCTACATTTTCAAATCCTATAATTCCATAAAATTCTCGTTGACCTCCAAAGCAGTATTTAGCTCCATACTTTTGGCTTTTCTTCATGCCCTCCATCAATGCAATGGCGGCAAGTCCCATTCTCCTATGCTCCGGAACAGTAGCTAGTGGTTCTAAATACGCATATTGATTTTGTGTATCCTCCCACATACCTGCAAAACAAGCATAGTCACCATTGGGAGCTTTTATAACTGTTGTAAGCTCCTTATTAAACCTAGGAGCACTCTGCATAAGTAGTCTACCATCAACATCATCATCTAGATTAGGTCCATGATTAAAGCCCTTCCATAGACAAGCATGAATCTTCTTTAAATCATTTTCATCTTTAAGAGATATCATTGAAAAGCCTTTTGGTAAAGGTAACTCCTTAAACCCCTTTTCATAGGGATATATGGTAATTGTTTCAGTATCACATACTTCATATTCTCTTTCAGTTAGTAAATCATCAAGACCCTGCTTATCAGTAGAATACACTGTCAAAGTATGCCTTCCACCCTTTTCCTCTGATAATTCCTTTTCACCATAAGTAAGCATCTCAGGGTATAAATCTTCATAACCTGCTTTTACCGCCATGATGCACTCTCCTAATCTCATCTCATAGCATGCAACTCCAACAATGTCACTATTTTCTTCCCAAAGTCCAAACCTATGAGTCAGCTTATGATCAAAATATGAATGCGTGTGTGCATACTCGTAAAAACTTGGAAGCAAATATCCATTAAAATGATCACTATTATAATTATCCTTTAGAAATTTATATACTCTTTCAAAATCACTTAACAATTTGTATCGCCTATGCTTAATTGTCATATATATTTCACCCCACAAAATATAAATATCTTTAATTAATAATTTCATATATCAAAATTTATCATCATACTTATTTTAATATGTGGAGTAATTAAATAATATATAAAGAACAATTCTATATTATTCTTTGCACATAAAAAGCCACCACTCATTATAAGAGTGATAGCTTCTCATTTCTATTTTTACTATATACAATTTTTTTAATACTATCTATGGAAAGAAAAAATTCTTCTGACAGCTCATCAATTGTATATCCACTTTCATGCTTATTACGTATAGCTTCATTTCTATTTTTTATACGCTGCCTGGTTCCTGACTTTTCTCCCCACTTTTTCCGTGTTGTATGTTCAGATGGAATATATACATATTCTCCTTGAATATACTTTTGAATTTCTCTTAATAAATTATCTGGTAAAATTGTTTCAGCCTTTACATATCCCATAAAGCTCAGCTCCTTAAATTTATACTTTAAATTAAGGAAACAAAGCCTGTATAAGTACGAATTTATTTAGTAATGGCGACTAGATATTTACCTCTGTGCAATTGCCGCCTTAAGCCATACTTACAGACTTTGCACAGAGTATTTTGAGTTGTTCTTTTTCCGCTAATTCAAATCTCATATTTACTACCCCCAATAAACTTTATTTTATATAATACCAAATACTACATAAATTATCAATTAATTTTTCAAATTATGTTAAAAATTAAGATTATAACTATACTCTTATCAGAAATCTCCAATTATATACGTTATTAATAATTATCTCATTAAACTATTATCTACTAAATATTTGCGTATCTCCTAATAAAGTAATTGCATTATTATCAACAATTATTCCACCAGTATCTTTAATTGCATATACCATATCCACTCTTTCATTTAATACCTTATTTATATAGTTTTTTTCTATTTCTGTTTCTTCATAATGAACTTCAATATCAAAGTCTCTAATCAAATTTAGTCCTTCACTATATGAGAATACATCATAATCTTTATCTGGAGTAATATGGTAATCTGATATCTGAATCATTGCTCCAGCACTAACACCAATAATAACTCCTACAAAGTTTTCAATCTCACTTATTAAATCAAACTCCTTTAAACGATGCATCATTTTATCAGGTAATCCTCCAGTGAAAAATAATATATCACTGCTTCTTATTTTATCCTTTGCATTTTCATCTGTATCCTTAAAATAATTTACCCATTCTATATTTTCTTCCTTAATTCCATAACTCAAAAATGGTAGAACTATGGTATTATAATACTTTCCGTTATCTTTATTATAGGCACTCTGCCAATCCATATCGTTGCTTATATTTTCACCGAAAGAAAATGGAATTACCAAAACATTATCATCACACTTTATATATTTTTCCATGGAACCTTTTGCCCATTTTTCATTGAAATTATATGAACTAAATAATATATTAACCATTAGTATTCTTCCTCTCTTCATAACTCACAAAATAATAATATTCCCAATTATTATTTATGTTAACTACTTCATTTTGCAGTAATATACTACTGTTTCATAATCAAAAATCAATGTACCATTTTTATTATACTTTTTAAATAGAAGTTCAAGTTCCGTAATCATATAATTGAATCTTGGATTTTCTTCATTTGGAATATACGAATAAGATATTAAATCCCCTTTTAATCTTTCTAAATTATACACTTGAGTATTAGAAAATATTTCTTTATCAATTGTTTTTAAATCAAAGAATTTGGGTAAATTCGTGTTAAGTGAATTCCCCCCATCACGTTCTGAGTATTTTTCAATTAGTTCCATATATTCATTCATAAATTGGCTACTGCTAAATTTTCTTCTATTGTTAATAATTACTACGAACCCACCAGGTTTTAATATTCTGAGGAATTCTTTTTTTGTAGCTTCTGGTTCAAACCAATGGAATGCTTGTCCTGATGTAATTACATCTACTGATTCTGATTTCAACTTTGTATATTCAGAAGATGCATCTATTGAATGAAAATTTGTGTAATTAATTAGATACTTCTCTCCAGCGGACCTCATTTCTGCATTAGGTTCAATACCATATACTTCGTTTCCATTATCCAAAAATAATTTAGTAGAAATTCCTGTTCCAGAACCAATATCAGCAATAATTGTTCCTTTAGTTAAGCCAATTGCTGTATTTAGAAAACCTATTATTTCATTAGGGTAGTTAGGTCTATATTTTGCATAATTCTCTACTCGACTACTAAATCTACCTTTAGGATTAAGTTCTGTTAAATTCATAATAACCTCCAAATTAAAAAATTTAATGTTTCCTTGTAAATTTTACTTGTATTATAACTCCCCATCATCAAATGCCTTTAGAGTTCCATTTCCTTTCTTCGCATCAAAATATATAGGAAGATGATCTTCATCAATTATTTTTTCATAGTTAATGTCAGAAAAATAATTACAAAAATTAATTTCAACATAAATCAATCTGCTATTTTCTTCATCAGCTAAAGCATAATTATACCCATTATAACTATCAGCGTAAACTGCACATACTGTTTTTTTAATTATGTCTTCTTTTCCTAACATTTAAATCTCCTCTTAATATTCATAAACCTTTTTTTATTAGCCTTATAATACCTCCAGTAACTAGTATAATACTTATGATTATTACCATCACATTATTAAATATAGTTTCAATGCTAAAATTCTTAACTAAACTAAATATTATTGGTATTGCAAATATAAATCCTATTATTAGCATTATTATAGGAGACTTTAATATATTCTTCATAAGTAATGGTGCTTTGCATGAGCCAATAAAATAACCAGGATTATTAGCGTTCTTTTGCCACTCATTTATCTCTTCTATTTGCTTTTCTAATGGATTTAACTTTGTTTCATTATTTTTATTATTAATAATTTCCACCCCAAAATAAATCTAAAAAAAGGAATATAATTTATACTTCTTTGATATTGGTGTTTTACTCAATAAGTCCTTTTTCCTTTATAAACAATCTAAATTTATTTACATTTCAATTATAACATTAATTTCAATATAATATATATCTTTGTATATAAGTTAATTATTCTTAAAATAAAAATAAAATAGAAGGTACTAACTTCACTTAATGCCTTCTATTTCCATCTGTAACCTATTAAAATATTCTTCCATAAACTTAAGTCTTTCTTTACCAATTTCTTTTGCTTTATTTGTATATAACTTATCCGGAATTTTTTTAAACTTTACTTCATATTCAATAAAAGGTGTATGTTTAGAAACATCTTTTAACCTTCCATTTTCAACAGTATTGGATTCCATATACTCATTAAGTGGCTCTTTCCCTATTATTCTTTGCCCAAATTGTCCTGATAACATAAATGTACGAGCAATCCCAATTGCACCTATCGCATCAAGCTTATCAGAATCAAAAAGTATTTTTGCTTCTATTGTATTAGGTTCATTTCCAGTTCTAAATCTATGTGCTATAATACAATGTTTTATCCTTTGGATTTTTTCTTCTTCATATTGTAATTTCCTTAGTATATCTTCTGCAATTTCACCACCCAAGATAGCATGGTCAAGTTTTCCTGTTTTATCTTTACTCTCTTCCACTCTTGCAATGTCATGCAACAACGCTGACGGAATTAATACATCTAAATCAACATTTTCTTCATGCTTAGCAATCAATAAACAAAGGTTATAAACTCTAAATACATGATCTAAATTGTGAGCTGAACAAGTCAATTTATCCTGAACAATCTCCATAATCTTTTTCTGTTTTTCATCTATATTCATTAATATCTCTCCTATATTAAACAACCATCTTTTTACTTAACACTTCCGCTAAAGAACCATCATCTATTTCAAATACCTTACATGAACTAAAACCATTCTTTATTAATATTTTTCTAGATGCTATATTGTCAGGATCTATTGTCCCTGTAACTTGTTGTACACTCTTCACGCCTTCAGCTTTATTTAATAATTCCCTTACAATTTCACTTCCATATCCCATTCCCCAATACTCTGGTAGCAATAAATACTCAACCTCTGCAGCAGTAAAATCATCACTTATTATCAATCCACCTAAGCCTATAAAAGTATTAGTAGTAGCTTCAAACACCTTAAACTGTCCAAACTCTTCATGAATTTCATTTTTTTCTAATATACCTTTATATACTTTCTTTGCTTCTTCTAAGGTAAATACCCTGCCATAATTCATTACCATCACTTTTTCATTTGAAACTAAATCTAGAAAATATTTAAAGTCATCCTGCGAAAGAATTTTTTGAAAATATATTCTATTAATCATATATATCACTCCTAGTTTATATTATTAAACTAATATATTTATTTTTCTCCAAATGCATATATTACTGGCATATTAAAATGAAGCCCATCACCTTTGTTGAACTTTTCTAGTTCTTTGAATATATCTTTTTTAAACTCTTCAAATATATCACGACCCAAATCTTCTATTTTTTCAAATATTCCTCTAACTGCGTTGGTGCACATTTCTTGCCACCATTCTTCTTTATCCCTATACACAACATCTGTACTTTCTTCATTAACTTTAACATTTTTAAAACCTGAGTCATCTAATATTTTTTTCACATCCACTACTGTATCAAACCTTGGAATATATGGATTTTTATTCTTATTTTCTTTCTGTATGTTCGTAGGTAAATATTTATTAACTATTTCAGTTAACCACTTTTGATCTTCCTGTTTACCCCATATACTAAATGCTGCTTGTCCTCCATTCTTTAATACTCCTAGTATTCCATTTAATCTATTCTCACTAAGTAAAAGATATCCTATTCCAAATCCACAAATAACATTATCAAATGAATCTTTTTCAAAGTTTAAATTCTGAGCATTCATATTTTTAACTTCCGCATTACATATTTTCTTATTTAAAATATCTTTATGAGTTTCACTTACCATAACTTCTGAATTATCTATACCTACAGCATATCCCTCTTTACCTATTTTATCTATTGCAGCAAAAAACGAAGCACCTCTACCCATTCCAATATCTAATACTTTAGCTCCATTGTTAATCTTTGAGAGTTCAACTAATCTATTACCAAAGCTATTCCAATATTGTGGCCCTACCTTTCCAAAATCAATGGCAACCTTGTCCCATATTGTTACTAACTTCATTTTATTCCTCCAGTTACATTCCTCTATTTCTCCTATATAAATATATCACTATATCATTTTATAATACTCTATAGTCCATTGCAAAATTCAATTAATTGCTTGATTGATGATTTATCTGTAAAATCTACCACTTGCCCATAGGTTTCAAGCATCATCTTTGCTTCATCATCCATTTTATCCTCTGGCATCTTGCTTACTTTATTTTTTAATAAAGCCATCATAGACTTGTGAATAAAACCAAGATTTTTATAATCAATAGCTCCTCTAAAATGAAATAATTTAATCCTATCCTTCATTTCTTTTGTAAAATTCTTATCTATAACAGGTATAAATTGTTTAGTGTTACTTGGATTTGCAAGTCCTACAGTAAATACAACTAAATTTTTATCTTTTATCTTATCAAATGCTTTAGTAATTAATGAAATACCCAGTACTCCACTTGCATAAAGACCGCCTCCATAAATTATAGTAGAATAATTTTGCATATCCGTTACATCAATTTTAGATGCCTCAAAAATATCCGCATCAAGTGCAGTAGCAATCCATTCTGCATATTTTTTTGTTGAGCCATGTTTTGATTTATATATGACAACTGTTTTATTCATATATTTCCTCCTATTCAATTATTCTAGTTATAACATTTACTTCAATATAATATATATATAAGTAATTTATTAAATACTAACTAAATAGAATTGCTATGTTGTTCTCAACATAGCAATTTAATAATTAAAATTACACTATTAATCTTAATTTTATTAATCATATTATACTCTTGATTTCCCAGTAATATGTTCTATTTTAATTTCTACTATTTTTGCACTATCGTGTGCTCTTTCAATATATCTTTTACCTTCTTCTATGAAGCTTTGAGAATATTTTTCAATAAATTTAAAAAAAATATCTCTCTTTAAATCTCCAGTTAGTTCCTTTGCTTCTCCGAAAGCTATAATGCTTTTATATTTTGTACTAAACTTACCTGGTAACACTTCAGTATCTGTAACAACACAAAAGGATACCTTAGGATTTTTTTCAATATTATCAAGCTTGTGCCCTTCTTTAGCACAATGAAAATAAATAGTGCTATCTTGATAAACATAACTTAATGGCACGGTATAAGGATAGCCATTTTCATTAACAGTTGCTAGAATTCCATATTGTCCATTAATTAAAATTTTTTCTATATCCTCACCAAAAACTTCTCTATCCTTTTTTCTCATTTCTCTAAACACATAAACATCCCCTTTAAATCTTCTTTATAAGATCAATATACTAAAATTACCTACATAAAACTACTAAAATAACTTTCCCCGGAAATAATTAAATCTTAATTATCTCCTCCATTTTCAAATTACTTATTATCAATTATCTTCAAAAATCTATCTACATACCTTTTATCCAAATCACATAGTTCATAATTTTCTTTAGATGATGTCTTTTCAACCTTACCAGTATTAATAATAAGCTTATCAAATATCTCAAGTTCAAAATAAGTGTCTTCAAATTCACTATTAGCTTGATAAAAATTTACTTTATTACCATCATTAAAGGATGCAGTATAATAAAATTCACCCGCGCCTTTTGGAAAAATGCCAAACTTCTTTCCCTTAAATCCAGCTTCAACCTTAGAAATATCTTCATAGCAATAGGTCGTCCCCATTGGATTATAAAAACTATAGTCAGTGATCTTATTTTCTGTTACCACAGTAATTCCAGTAATGCACATATACAATAAAGCAATATTTAAAAGAATAGTTGCTACAATATTTTTCGTTGCAAAATTACAAAGATCTACAGTCCACTTTAACTCTATATTCTTAACTTTTTTATATATTCTTGAAATTAAAAATGCAATTAGTTCTACTTCAAAGAAGAAAATCAAATAACTATATGGTGGTTTAAACATAAACATTAAATATTTCTTTGGTACAAATATAGCTTCTTGTAACTTCCCTATACCTACAAAGATGGCAATGGTTAAAATTATTATAAGAGTTGAAATTAAAAATACAGAGGCTGTCCCCTTAGTCTTTTTATTAGGTTGCTTTAAATATTTTCTCCAAGTTAAAGTTAATATTACTGTACTTAATATAGCCATGATACTATTAAGTCCTATAGAATCATAATTCTTATCAGTAATATTAAGCCAAAGCCACAATAATGGCCCACTAAGCATTAAAGTACCAAACAGTTGAGCTGTTAATGAAATTTCACTTAGCTCCTTAACTTCACCTAAAAATTCAGTGAATTCTTCACTTTTAATATATTCAAAGTCATCATGATAATAATCTAAATCTGCATTAGGATTTTTCTTTACCTCCTTTAATAAAACTTCAATAGTAAATTTCTTACTTTGAATATCTAATTCACCTTTATTTAATTCTTCTAATTTTTCTTTTAAAATATTTTCTAATTGTAAGTCACCATTTTTAAACTCTCTTATCTTAGAAATTGGAATTTCTAGTTGCCTAAGAATTTTTATTCTTTTCAATTCTTTAATATTATCTTCATCATAATCCCTATATGCGTTTGAATTTCTTCTTACAGAAATTAAACCCTCACTCTCATAAAACCGAATTGTCTTAGCTGATAATCCTGTTAACAGTTTCGCATCTTTTATTTTCATCTATAGTCTCCTTTATGCGATTGATTTTAAGTATATTAGACACCTTACATCTACTGGAATGTCAACGATTTTTAGCAAAAACATAAAATTTATCTATATATTATCACCTAATTTAGCCATCAAAACCCTTGAAACCCGCATGGCGACAATAACTATTTAAATAGTTAACATTTTAAAATATTATCTATTTAACTTTTTAAAATGTTAAATAGAAAACTATGTATATAGTTTCCTATTCATATATTGATATAATTTTATCTTATTTATATATTTCACATTCTTCCAACGAATCCTTTTTTATATTTAAAAATCACAAACCTTCTTTGTCTAATCTCAATTATAATGTAATTAAATTATATAACTAGATTCACAATGCCCCAAATAATACTGTCTACTCCTTTTCTTGCCATGTCTAACGGGATATCTAAAAAATTAAACATTAGTAATACAAATATAATTAATTGACCATACCTTTCATACTTCATAAACTTAAAGTATTTCTCCTCTGGTAATAAAGCTCCAATAATTTTGGCACCATCTAGTGGTGGAAATGGTATCAAATTAAACACACCTAGTCCTATGTTGATTATATAAGTATAATTAAGAAGACTGAATATGAACAAAATCACATCTCCCCCATAACCTCCTGTGATTTTTAGAATTATTTCTATAACAAAAGCACATATAAGAGCTATTAAAAAGTTCATCATAGGACCTGCTAATCCTACCAGTGCCATGCCCTTTCTTTTATCCTTATAATAATACGGGTTTACTTGTACAGGTTTTGCCCATCCAAATCGAAAGAATAAAAGGCATAGTGTTCCTACTGGATCCAAATGTGCTAAGGGGTTTAGTGAAAGACGTCCCGTCATCTTTGGTGTTGGGTCTCCTAGCTTATAAGATACATAACCATGGGCAAATTCATGAACAGATACTGCAATAAGAATAGCAGGTATAAGATAAATTAGTTCTTTTATATTCATAATTATTTTACTCCTTTTAAACTCCTATTTTACTACGTATTGCTTCTTTATATAGTATATTATTATTAATTCGTAACATTTTCAATAAGTAATTTATTATGTTTACACATTAGTATTATTTTATCATTATTACTATTAATTTATTACATTTATTTACGTATGATTTTAAAAAGAAAAAATTCTTAGTTGCATGGCCTTGCTATACTATACTATAATAGGTAATGAAATTAGGTTTTTCTTAGATTTGGTAATTTAAAAAAGATTGATTATTTTATCTAAATTTTATGAAACTAAATATAAACAGAAAGATTAAAGGGTGTTTGATTATGGAATTTCAAAAGTGTATAGAAACAAGAAGAAGTATTCGTAACTTTAACTCAAAAAAAGTAAGTAATGATATTATAGAGGAGATAGTAAACGCTGCTGCTTATGCTCCGTCTTGGAAAAATTCTCAAGTAACTCGTTATTATGCAATTAAAGACGCTAAAGTAAAGGAAGCAATAATAGAATCAATGCCAGACTTTAATAAACCTTCATGTAAAAGCGCTCCTGTTATTATAGTATCTAGTGTAGTTAAATTTAGATCTGGTTATACTCGTGACGGTGGCTTTGACTCTGCTAAGGGTAATGGTTGGCAAATGTATGATTGTGGATTATCTAATATGATTTTCTTACTAAAAGCTAAGGAACTAGGTCTAGGTACAGTTATTCTAGGTATATTTGATGAAGCAAAGGTAACTGAAATTGTTGGAATCCCTGATACAGAGGAAATTGTTTCAATTATTCCTATCGGGTATTATGATGAAGAAGTAGCAATGCCAAAACGTAAGTTTGCAGATACTATTTTAAAAGTAATAGAATAATTATAAGAAAGCTAACTCAAAACTTGAAATGGTCCCTATGTCAAGGACATTTTGAAAAAGGCTATGCAGCTAAAAGCTGATTTCTATATTGGATAGGAGTCAGCTTTTTTAATCCCCATTGATATCTGAAATTATTATAGTAATCCATATATTTATTTATCATGGTTTGCAATTCTTCAAATGTATTGCAACCTTTATAGTCAATTTCATCTTTCATATGACCAAAGAAAGACTCCTGCGGAGCATTATCCCAACAGTTGCCACGTCTTGACATAGATTGACCTAATTTATACTTCTTCAGAAGTTTTTGAAAACGAGGACTAGTATAATGAACCCCTTGATCTGAATGAATAAATGCTTGTGAATGCAATAAATTACTATTGTTATGCATTAATGTTTCAATTGTATCTATAACAATGTCTAATCTAAGATTTTTAGTAAGATTATATGCAAGTATTTCATTTGTCGAAGCATCTTTAATCGTCGATAAATAAGCCATATGGGAAGTGCCGTACGGCATATAAGTAATATCAGTCAATAGCACTTTTCCTACAACATCTTGCTTAAATTCTCTATTTAGCAGATTGGGAACTACTGTATGTTCTTTGGTCGCCTTAATCATTCTACGGTAAGGATTTGCTTTTCTTATTGGACATTTGATATTATATTTTATCATAATTCTTTGTATACATTTTCTGTTTATAACCATATTAAAATCTTGTTCTAATACCATCTTAATAGAACGAGAACCCTTCTTATATCCTCTATGATTGAATGCTTTAAGAATTATATCCCTTAATTGTATATCTCTTTGTTCACGGTTATTACGTTGATTTTCTGAATTTAAATAATTATAATAACCAGATTTTGATACCTCGGTCAATTCACATAAGTGAGATATCATGTTTTTAAATTGATACTTAGTTGTAAGATTATAAATAATCGCAAAAATTGAGCGTGCCATTAATTTACCTTTTTTCACCTGCCTTTCTTGAAGCTCGATTTTTTTTAATAGCTCTGCCTTAGCTTTCCAATATGCAATTTCTGCATCCTTTTTTGCTATTATTTCTTCTAAAGTTAGTTCCTTAGTAGTTGGTCGTCCACTATTAAATTTTCTAGTATCCCTAAGCCCTAATTCACCTGATTTGTTATAAGCATTACGCCATCTTTTACTAGCACACCAAATTCTATGATTACCAAGTATCTCTACATCAAATCCAGCGTCTTGAAATATATCAACTGATAATTTTCCAGCACTACGTTCAGCAATAAATAAAGTTTTAAATTCATCTGTGTATGTAATTCCTTTTTCACTTACTCTTTTTACATACTTGTTGTTAGATAGAATTAAAATTTCTTCTTTCGAGAATAACTTTTTACTCATAGTATTCACAACCTTTCTGTTTTTTATTGTACACAAAAAAGAACCTATATGAATAGTCTTTTTAAAGTGTCTATTCTATAGGTTCCATTTTAACTTTGAGTTAGCCTTTTATTAAAATTCTAAAAATAATTAGTTTTAGCTTGGATCAGGTATTCTACATAATCTTATTGGCCTGCTAGAACCATTATCTCCGCAATACACTTCCGTAACTCTTATTCTTACATCTTCTGTAACTCCTCTAATTTCTATTTCATAGATATCTGGAATATTACGGAAAATAACTTCCCTACATGAGCATGGTCCTACTGTTATACTAATAATGCAAACTCTACTTATATCATTACATATATTTTTTCTGCGTATTTCCAATTCTACTGGGGTCCTAGAATTATTTCTTATATTAATAAATAAATTAGCTATTCTACATTCTCTTCTTACTCTACCGGTAGTTAAAGCAAACTTTCTTTTACAATTCATACAAGCTATTATACAGTCCAGCTTACATTGAATTTCTCTATTTCTGGCTTCTAATCTACATATGGTCTCCTTAACATTTCTTTCTATAGCTCTAACTTCCCTTTTTATCTCTGCTAATCCATAGCGTGGATTTGTAATAATATTATAAACATCTTCAATGTCTGTTTTTTTATGATGCCCCCTATCCAAAACATTTAATTTAGTGTCATCACTTTCTCCATTAATAATAGATTTTTTTAGTTCCTCCTCTGGTAAATCACCTTGACTATCAGGTATTATATCGGAAGAATTTATTATATCCTTTACTTCAATGTTCTCTATGCTATCATTTTCTATTATATATTCCATATCTTCACTTTCTCCTCTCATATATGCAAAGTATGACAGTGCTGATTCAATAACTAAGGGAAGAGTTTTATCATAGTGTCCAACATCTATATATAAACTATTTCCCTCAATCTTAAATTCACTAGATACTTCTATATTTATTTCACTATAACTTTGATAAGCACTAGATTTTAGAACCGATAATTTACATTCTTTTATATTAACTTCCGTATTTTTATCTCTATCTAGTTTAATGTCATCTATACCTTCAAAAGTCATATTAATAATTTTGGGATTTGTTCCTTGCTGAAGTATAAATTTATAATCTAGCTCTCCATTATTAAAATTAAAAACTAAATCTATACCGTGATAAATTCCTTTATACCTTATTTGTGAATAAGTAGGTACATTAAAATGATTTTTCTTTTCATCACCTTCTCCTATGATTTCAACATCAGGTAATGAATTCTTAAGTAATATATTAAAAAAATTAGTAGTTTCAGTATTCTTAGTTTCCTTTAATTGCTCTTCATCGTAATTAAGTGTTGTTACGCTATTAGTCTCTTTTAGCCCAATAATTATCTCATTTTTAAGAAACATTATAATATATCCATCATTAGTAACTGTATATTTTACATTGTTGTAATTTTGTCCACTATTAAATTCAAAGGGATAAATATTATTTGAATTTACTTTCTCATCCATATTATTTAACATTCTAAAACTCCTTTTTAATTCATTTAAAAGTTTATCATTATTAATGTATTCCAAAGCAAAATTATATGTGAAGATAAATGCATGATTATGATAAATTTTTATTCAAAAAGAACTATAGTAAGGACATACATCCTTCCTATAGTTCTTTTCATTGTTTTTGTGTTGTAATTTAAGGTTAACTGTCTACTGTAACATATTAAAAAAGTGATGATAATTTAACATGTTGGGGATATTAATAGACAGGGGATAACTTTAATAACTCTATATTTTTCCTGCCTTTTCTACACATGCCTTCATAGCTTTAATGACACTGCTACGTAAACCTGTTTCTTCTAAAACTCTTACTGCTTCTATAGTTGTACCTCCTGGAGAACATACCATATCCTTTAATTCTCCTGGATGTTTGCCTGTTTCCATTACCATCTTAGCACTGCCATAAACTGCTTGAGCTGCAAATTTATAAGCTTTATCCCTTGGCATGCCTTCCATTACTGCTGCATCTGCCATGGCTTCTATAAACATAAATACGTAAGCTGGTGAGCTTCCACTTACAGCCATAACTGCATCCATCATTCTTTCTTCTACAACTTCTGCTTTTCCAAAGCCACTTAAAATATTACATATATAATTTAATTCTTTCTCACTGACTAAAGCATTTTTACACACTCCAGTGATTCCTTCTCCTACAAGGGCTGGTGTATTTGGCATAGTTCTAACAATCTTCACAGCTCTTCCAAATTGACCTTGTAATTTTTCAAGACTTTGACCTGGTGCTATAGTTACTATGATAGTTTCATCCTTAATCACAGATGAAATTTCTTTAATTACATTATCATAATATTGAGGCTTTATAGATAAAACTACCACATGACTATTCATTGCTACTTCTTTATTATTAGCAGTAATATTTATACCTAGCTCCTTATTTGTCTTAGCTAATCCTTCAGCATATGAATCAGAAGCTATAATTTCATCTGCACTAAGAATCTTAGATGAAATAATTCCTCCGATCATAGCTTTTGCCATATTTCCACAACCAATAAATCCTAACTTCATTGCCATTCTAAAGACCCCTTTATATTTATATTTTTTATAATATGCTCCGCCTCGTATTCTCTCGGTGGAGTAACTTCCACTAACTAAATCAAAGATTTAGAGTGGGGAGAATATTATGTTGTGTGTTAAACGCGAATACAAATTTTCATATAAAGAGATTTTAAAGGCAGCTATATCTTATAAAATATATTATAAAATTTGTAAACAAAAATACAAAGTTACAAACCTATCTAGATTAATAATTGATATACTGGTATATTTACCATTATTTTCAAAACTGCTTAATAAATATTTTTGACTATTATATAATTATATTATATGTATTATATTGTGTATCAATTGTGCTAATGAGTCCTATATTTATCAGGATTACTGATAAATAATCTCAATTTCAGGTGATGAAACTAGATAATTAGGAGCATATAGAAACAATAAAACTTTATAATTTTTACGTTTTTTACGTAATTATACATTAACTCGAAGAAATATTTATTAAATTGATATAGATTTTTTCATAGAGAAAAGACAATTAAAAGTATGAAAGGTTGGAGGTAAATACTATGGAATATGAAATTATACATTTAGCAGAGGATAAATGGAAGGGAACTATAATCTCAATAGGTTATACTACAGATAAATATTATGATGTTGTAGTAAATAAAACAGATAAAGGCTTTACTATTGATATAGAAAAGAAAGACTTTAGCCAGGTAGTAACCCATACACCAGAAGAGTATGATTTTCCAGATAAGTTATATGAAGACCACTGGGAGAATGCTTATGCTTGGGGAATGTTAGTTAACGATAAATTAATTGCTGCAATTGAAACAGATCAAGAATTATGGTCTAATCGTCTAAGAATTACAGAACTTTGGGTAGCAGAAGAATATCAAAAGAAGGGAATAGGTCATGCATTAATTCAGGTTGTAAAGGAACAAGCCAGAAGAGAACGTCGTAGAGCTATTATACTAGAAACACAGTCTTGCAATGTTAATGCAGTGGATTTTTATCAGCATGAAGGATTTACTTTGATTGGTATGGATACTTGCTGCTATAGGAATAATGACTTACAAAGAAAAGAAGTTAGATTAGAATTTGGATGGTTTCCAGAAGAAAAGAAAAAGTTAAATGATAAAGAGGTAGAAATTAGAATGGAAACAGAGGATGATTGGTACAATGTGGAGCTGATGACACAGCGTGCTTTTTGGAACAAACATCATCTTGGCTGTGACGAACATTACCTAGTGCATAAATTACGTAAGAATAAAGACTATCTTCCAGAGCTCAGCAGAATAGCAGTAAAGGATGGTAAGGTAATAGGATGTATAATGTATTCAAAGGCAAAGATTGTTGATGGTGTAGATACCCATGAAATTATAACCTTTGGTCCTCTTTGTGTAGAGCCTAAATGGCAAGGAAGTGGAGTTGGTGAGCTGTTGTTAAGGGAAACAATGAAGCTAGCTACAAATAGAGGATATAAAGGTATTGTAATTTTTGGAGAACCAGATTATTATCCTCGAATAGGATTTAAAACCTGTGATAATTTTAATATTACAACTGCTGATGGTAAAAACTTTGATGCATTTATGGGAATTGAATTAGCAGAAGATAGTATGAAAGGTATAAAAGGAAAATTCTATGAATCGGAAGTTTTTGAAAATCTACCTAAGGTAGAAGTTGAAGAATATAATAAAAAATTTCCAAAGCTACAAAAATTAAGATTTCCAGGCCAATGGGATTGATTAAATATTAAAGGATAGGGCGAAATAATATCAATATAAAAAGGTAGATTGGCAGAAATGAATAAAGGAATTAAGTTAGTATTTAAAGCAACTTTAGGTTGTCAAATTTGTTATACTTAATTGGTAGAAACATGATAATACTATCAGTATACTTACACAAGAGGTGATTATACAATGAGTTTTCAAGAACAATTACAAACCCTTAGAAAAGCAAAGGGTCTATCACAAGAAAAGTTAGCTGAAGTTTTAGGTATATCAAGGCAAGCAGTTGCAAAATGGGAAGTAGGTCAATCTTATCCGGATATAGCTAGACTGATTGCACTAAGTGATTATTTTAAAGTAAGCATTGATAAACTAGTTAATGATTATGAAGAAAATTGTCGCTTATGTATAGAAGAGCATAGCGATAATGATATAAATGAAAATATAATTGATTTCTTATGCAGGGCTAAAAAAGCTACATATGCTGGAGAGGGGACAGAGAGTGAATCTTCAAGACCAAATTCTCATGACTTAGAATATGTAGAAGAAAACTTGAAATATATTGATACATATTTAGGTGGAGAGAGGTTCGCAGGGGAGGAAGCACTATGGCAAGATGATATTCCATTTTGGTCAATGAATTATATTGGTAGAATTTTAGATGAAAGATTTTTAGGGAGCTTTTTAAAGGAAGCCTTGAGTTTAGTAACTAAGGAGAATCCATATAGAGGTCCTATTATTTATCAAAATGGGCAGTATAAATATCATTGTATAATAAATGGAGAATTTAAATGGTTTCAAGGACATGAGGAAATATATTTTGATGATATCAAGGTTTATGAGTGTTATTTCCATGGCGGAACAATTAAATAGTTAAAATAAATATAAGAGGGATGAATATGATTATGAAATTAAACAGAAATGATTTATGTTGGTGCGAAAGTGGATTGAAATATAAAAACTGTCATTTAGAATTTGATGAAAAGTTAAGTGATTTAAAAAGAAAAGGTCATATAGTACCAACTAGAAACCTCATAAAAACAAAAGCACAAATTGAAGGAATAAGAAAGAGTGCTGAGATTAATAATGGTCTTTTAGACTTAATTAGTGAAAACATTAAGGAAGGTATGACAACAGAAGAAATAAATAAATTAGCACATGAATATACAGTATCCAATGGAGGAATTCCAGCTACTCTTAATTATGATGGATTTCCTAAAAGCATTTGTATATCAATAAATAATGTGGTATGCCATGGAATACCTAGTGATGATGTAATTCTAAAAAATGGTGATATTGTAAATGTTGATGCAACAACTATTCTTAATGGATATTATTCAGATGCATCAAGGATGTTTATGATTGGTGAAGTGGATGAAGAAGCTAAGAAGTTAGTTGAAGTAACTAAAGAATGTTTAAATAGAGGTTTAGAAGCAGTTAAACCTTGGGGATTCTTAGGAGATATTGGAGCTGTAATTCAAGAATATGCAGAAAGTAATAGTTATTCAGTAGTTAGGGAATTCGGTGGACATGGAGTAGGCTTAGATATTCATGAAGAACCATTTGTTTCTCATTTGGGAAAAAGAGGAACAGGTATGGTTTTAGTACCCGGTATGATATTTACTATTGAACCAATGATAAATGCTGGAAGTAATGAAATATTTATAGATGAAGATGACGGGTGGACCGTTTTTACCGATGACGATTCTCTTTCAGCACAATGGGAACACACAGTACTTGTAACTGAAGATGGTATAGAGATAATTTCTAGATAGAGCAAGTGATAAAAGCCCNNGTAGAAAAAGAAGCGTAAAATGGAATCTATTATAGAAGAAAGCTAATAAAAGAAATGGGAATCTTTTGTATTAGCTTTCTTTAAATCTAGAGTAAGTTATATTAATGATGGGATAATTAATTAAATTGTAGTAAATACTTCTCCTTCAGAAAGTCTTGATTTAGGTAATTGTGCATTGAAATCATCATCAGCTTTGTATCCTAAAGGAACTAATGCTACAGCGGTGAATCCTTTTTCAGTTAATCCTAATTCTTCATTTAAAACTTTAGCATCAAATCCTTCCATAGGTACTGCATCTATTCCAAGGGCAGCAGAGCCAAGTAGTAAGCTACCAATATTTAAGTAAACTTGTTTATCCATCCAATGTTGTAAGTCATTGTAGTCATTTTTATGGAAGTTAACAAATGTGCTACGTCCCACATGCATACCATTTTTGGCTTCTTCGTTTGCAAAACGTCCATCTTGATCTTCTTTTTCTAAGATATGTTGTAAGTAATCTTCATCCATTGAAGTTCTTGCGCAAAGTACAACTACATCTGATGCATTGAGTACTTTTTCATCGTTAAAAGCGTAAAATCCTTGAGTACTTTTGCTTATTTGTTTTTTCCCTTTTTCACTTGAAGCTATTATAAAATGCCATGGTTGAGCATTAACACTTGAAGCACTAAGCCTTAAAAGTTCTTTAATTTGTTTCATATCTTCTGTTGAAATTTTTCTTGTATTATCAAATTTTTTAGTTGAGTAACGTCTTTCCATTATTTCTATTAAGTTCATATTATATATCTCCTTTTTATTCAAAAATAGTTTATATTAATTTTATAAATTTACAAAGGCTTACTTGTTTGTCGCCCTTGTATGCTATAATAATATCAATATACTGTTATATGAACAAGTATGCACTTAAAAGTAAGTACTATCCAAAAGGATAGTGATATCAAAAAGGAGAGTTATATGAATAATAAAGAAATAGAAATAAAAAATTGTAGTGAACTGTGCCCTATGGAATTTGCAATGACTCAGATATCAGGGAAATGGAAACTAGTTATTTTATGGCATATTTATGATAGTGAAGTTATGAGATATGGTGAGTTAAAGAGAGCTGTAAGTGGAATTACAGATAAAATGTTAAGTAATCAGTTGAAAGAGTTAGTTAGTGATAACATAATACATAAGGAAGTTTATGAGGAGATTCCGCCAAAGGTAGAATATACTTTAACTGAATACGGAAAATCATTAATACCTATAATGGAAATGTTATTTAAGTGGGGAAAAGAGCAATTAATAAGATTAAATAATGAAAAATAGCTTTTAAGTAAAACTGATAATAATAATTTTAAAAGTTAATTATAAAGGAGAGAGAGTTATGGAGCATGTAGAGCATACCTTTGAAGCTGTATTCGATAAAAATTCAAAAATTCTTATTTTAGGAACATTGCCATCTGTTAAATCAAGAGAGGCAGATTTTTATTATGGTCATCCACAAAATAGATTTTGGAAAGTTATCGGAGCAATAACTCGATGCTCTGAATATAGAACTATTGATGAAAAAAAGAAAATGTTATTAGAAAATAATATTGCAATATGGGATACAATAGCTTCCTGTGATATCATAGGTTCAAGTGATTCTAGTATTAAAAATGTAGTCCCATCAGATTTAACTAGTATTTTAGATAATAGCAATATTAAGAAGATCTATGTTAATGGTGGCAAGGCATATCAACTTTATAATAGATATTCATTAAAGAAAACAGGCATAGAAGCTATTAAACTTCCATCAACTAGTCCTGCAAATGCAAGATTTAGTCTTGATAAGTTAATAGAAGAATGGCAAGTGATAAAAGAATTTATATATTAATTAAAACCTCACTTGAAGTAGCTACGGAAAACCATAGCATAAGTAAGTGAGGTAAAAAGTATGAAAGGTATAAAACTTATAAAAGCTTAGAAAGAAGCAAATAGAACTCTCCACTATATCACCAGACTTACCACAAGTGTTACTATAATAACATGGAGGTGTAAATAGCATGGATAGGATATATAAAACAGCAGAAGTAGCCAAAAGAGTTGGTGTACATTCCAACACTGTACGCTTGTACGAAAAGCTTGAATTAATACCAAAGGCGAATAGATTAGCAAATGGTTATAGAGTATTTACTGACTATCATATAGAACAGTTTAACCTTGCTAGAACTGCCTTTAAAGTAGAGATTCTGCAAAACAGGCTTAGAAAGAAGATAATCAACGTTGTTAAGTTATCTGCCAAAGGGGAGTTTCAAGAAGCAATTAATTGTATAAATGAATATATAAATCAGATAAAGCAAGAGCGCAAAAATGCAGAAGAGGCCATAGAACTTTCAAAGAAGCTTTTAGTAGGGATAGATGTTAGAGGTAATTCTATATTTTTTGCAAGAAAGCAAACTGCAGACTATCTTCAAGTTACAATGGACACATTAAGAAATTGGGAGATGAATGGTTTACTTACTGTTAAGAGAAAACAGAATGGATATCGGGTTTATACTGAAAGTGATATTAATAGATTAAAAATAATACGCACCTTACGTTGCGCTAATTATTCCCTTTCAGCAATTTTAAGAATGATTAATGCAATATTAGAAAGCAAGGAAATTGATATTAGAGAGGTAATTGATAAACCTAAAGAGGATGAGGACATTGTTACAGCATGTGGATAAGCTTATTACTTCCTTAAGTGATGCTGAAAAAAATGCAATTAGTATATTGACGCAATTAGAATTTATGAAAAACAAATTTAATACAAACGCTACACTTTAACACCAGACTTCGTGATGGTGTTATTCTTTTATCAAAAGGAGGGAATAACACATGGAAGTAATAAAAGTTCATAATCTTTATAAAGCCTATGGGGATGTTCAAGTGGTGAATGATGTTAGTTTAATGGTAAAAAAGGGTGAGGTATTTGGACTGCTTGGGGCTAATGGTGTATGGAAGAGTACTACCATAGAGTGTATTTTAGGTACAAAGAATTTTGATAATGGGCAGGTATCTATCCTAGATATGAATCCTCAAAAAGAAAGGAAACGGCTATTTCAGAAGGTTGGGGTTCAGTTTCAAGAATCTAATTATCAAGATAAGATTACAGTGAAAGAGTTGTGTGAAATAACAGAAGTTCTTTATAGAAATCAATTAGATTGCAATAAATTATTAGAGCAATTTGACCTTCAAGATAAGGTTAAAAATCTAATAAGCGAACTATCTGGAGACGAAAAGCAACGATTATTTATTATCCTAGCATTAATTCCCAACCCAGAGGTAGTATTTCTTGATGAGCTTACAACAGGGCTAGATGTAAAGGCTAGAAGAGATGTATAGAAGTGCTTATAACTGTGATTTTAGGTGTTATTTATGGAAATAAACCCGCATTTCCTGGAGCAGATTATACATTCATGGAACAATCCTTTGCAGATGTATCAACCATTGCAATATGTGCAGGTGGCATCATGGGATTGCCATTAGTATTGTCTGAGTATCGTCATAGAAAGATATTAAAAAGATTTAAAGTAACACCAGTTAGCCCATCTATGATTTTAGTAGTTCAAGGAGTAATCTATGCTTTATATGCCATTGTTTCATTAATACTTGTTTATTTAACAGCAAAAACATTTTTCAAGTTTCAATTTAGAGGCTCATGGATAAACTTTTTAGGAGCTTATGCATTAGTAATGACATCAATGTTCAGCATTGGATTTATGGTGGGGGGAATAGCGAAAAATAATAAATTAGAATTCAAAAAAGCAGTCTGAATAAGGCTGCTTTTTCACCGTGGTTAGTAAATAATTTCAGAGATTTTTCATCTCTATCTTTATATCCATCTTCCATATATTCAATAGCTCAGTTTTCAAATATAGCTTAATATGCGACAGAAAAAGGATGATAGTCAGGCACCATAGATGAATTGAATTTCAACTAAAAGCTAAAGAATTCATATTTTAGCAAGAGGTTAACTTCTATATCAATACTGAGAAACTTCTTATTCTATATAGTTTAATGTAACATCTGTATAAAAAGATACCACTTATAAACAATAACTAACCACTTAATGTTATTATATTTACAATGGGAAAAATAGTTAATATAATAAAAATGTGGGGAGTGAAAATATGAAAATACGAATTGAGGTAGATAATAAAATAAACGAAAATGAAGTTATTATTAGATGTAGTGAACTTAGTGAAGATGTTAAAAATATTCAAATTATGCTTCACGATATGCTATCATACAATAAATGTATAACTTTTTATAGAGGTGATACTGAATATTATCTTTCTTTGGAAGAAATATTGTTTTTTGAAACTGAAGAAAATAAGATTTGTGCACATACCATCGACAATATATATAACGTGAAATATAAGCTTTACGAACTTGAAGAGTTTTTGCCAGGATATTTTATGCGAGTTTCAAAATCAACAATTCTAAATACAAATCATATTTACTCCATAACACATAATCTATCATCATCAAGTAAGGTCGAATTTCAAAATACTCACAAACAGGTATATGTTTCAAGATATTATTATAAACCACTAAAAATTAAATTATTAGAAAAGAGGAAATGAGATGAAAAAAGAAAGAATTTTTTGGGGAGTTTTATTTATACTAATAGGTATTTTCTTGATTATAAGTAAGCTTGGATACTTTCCTAATGTGAATGTATTTAGTTTGCTGTTAACGTTTTTTTTAGTAGTAGTTATTGTGAAAAGTTTACTACGTCTTAATTTTGCAGGTATTTTGTTTCCTATTGCATTTATTTGTATAATATATGATAAGCAATTAGGGATTACAATTATTACACCTTGGACTGTATTGATTGTAGCACTACTTGGAAGTATTGGTTTTTCTATGATTTTTCATAAATCTACTAAATGGGTTAATGTGGAATGTGATTATGAAGATTACAAGTTTGAAAAAATTGATGTGGAAGATGAAAGCCATGTTAGATTTAAAAATTCATTTAGTGGTAGTACAAAATATATAAATACAGATAATTTTGAGCAAGCAGATTTTATGTGTTCTTTTGGAGCTCTGAAGGTGTATTTTGATAATGCAACCATGAGTAATAATAATGCTATAATTAGAATTAATGCTTCTTTTTCAGGAATAGAACTATATATACCTAAAAATTGGAAGGTTGAGAATAAAACTAATGTATTCTTAGCTGCTATTGATGAAAAGAATAGAAACAATGAAATAACAACAAATACTTTAACATTAGTTGGGGATATTAATTTTTCAGGAGTAGAAATAATTTATATCTAAATAAATAACTTTAATACCTGTGCACTTTATGCATAGGTATTGTATTTTAAATAGTATGTCTTATAACTGTTAGGGATAACCATATCACAAATAAATGAGATTTTTAGTCTTAACCACTGATATTACTTGGTTAAGACTATTTTTATAAGTGAAAAAATCGTATCATAAGCAATAATATATTTACAAAATATGTTACAATAAAAATGTGAATAAGTTTTAAATGAAAGATAAATTAGAATTTGTAAGAGAGGAAAATTAAAATATGTGTACTGATTTTATTAACTTAACAACAGAAAATCTTGCGGATGAACATTTATGCTGTATTATACGCAGTAAAAAACCCCATCGAGGTATTGATGAAAAACGACAATGGCTTTCTGATAGATTAAATGAAGGTCATGTTTTTAGAAAGTTAAATGAAAAGGCAACAGTTTTTATTGAATATGCTCCTCTTGAAACAGCTTGGGTTTCTATAACTGGTGATAACTATTACTATATATATTGCTTATGGGTTTCTGGTAGTTATAAAGGAAAAGGGTATGGAAAATTACTAATGGAGTATTGTTTGGCAGATGCAAGAGAAAAGGGTAAATCAGGCATTTGTATGCTCGGAGCAAAGAAACAAAAACATTGGCTTTCTGATCAATCATTTGTGAAGAAGTTTGGTTTTGAGGTTGTCGATACTACCGATAATGGATATGAACTGCTTGCACTTTCTTTTGATGGAACAATACCAAAGTTCACACAAAATGCTAAAAAACAAGAAATTAAGTGTAAAGATTTAATAATTTATTATGATATGCAATGCCCTTATATATATCAAAACATTGAGAAGATAAAACAGTATTGTGAAATGAATGATGTTCCTGTATCTTTAATTCAAGTGGATACACTACAAAAAGCAAAGGAATTGCCTTGTGTTTTTAATAACTATGGTGTGTTTTATAAAGGAAAATTTGAGACGGTGAATTTATTAGATATTGGAAGTTTAGAGAGAATACTCAAGAAATGATAATGCAATTATTATAAGAAGTAATGTGTTTACAAAATATGTTATAATAGAAGAATAGGATTATAGCGGATGTAAATGTTAAATAATATTTTCTTATAAGTGAGGTTTTCACAAATTTTCGATAATTGAAAATAAGAGATAATACGTAGAATATAAAGTTTCTCTTCCATAAGTTATAATGTGGTTGAGAAATTTTTTTATTTCAATGATTTACCAAATCATTTATGTGAGATATAATAATTAGTAATACTCCATAGAAAATGTAAATTAATAAAAACAGTAAAATGAGAGATTTAAGAATAAATTTGAAGGGTAAGGCAGATTAACTATTACAAAGAAAGAGGTGCTTAAATGGAAGATATTAAAATCGGCTCATCATTATTATTCGGCGGTTATAATTGGCGTGTGCTTGACATACAAAACAATACGGTTTTGATTATAACCGAAGATATTATAGAACAACGCCCTTACCATGATGCTTATAAAGATATAACATGGGCTGACTGCGCGTTAAGAAAATATCTTAATGGTGAATTTTATGACAAATTCAACGCAACTGATAAATCAAGAATAATTTCGGTAATAAATAAAAATCTTGACAATCAGTGGTATGGTTCAAAGGGTGGAGCAGATACGCAAGACAGTATATTTTTATTAAGCATTGAGG
>NZ_DLNT01000006.1:161486-161656 GCF_002477055.1 Clostridium sp. UBA7503 | reverse complement strand
ATAATCTCTATAATAATTAAAATATGATTTAATAATAGAATATCAAAGTATAATATTAGATTCAAGATTTACTATAAATATAAGTTAAGAAGTATTTTTACTTAAGTAGTATTGTTGTAAATACTTAACAGCTAAGGTATACTTTTATTATCGGATAAACAGAGTTCTTA
>NZ_DLNT01000006.1:0-161212 GCF_002477055.1 Clostridium sp. UBA7503 | reverse complement strand
TGGGAGTATTAGAGCTGGTAGCCATCGGATAAATGTATTTTGGATTAGAAGGGGAGTCTTATAATTATGGAGGATAAAGAGTTACTAAAAACACTTTGTATGTCTCATGGACCTAGTGGAAGAGAACACTGGCTTGGAGATTATGTGACAGACATATTTTCAGAATTTGGACAAGTTACTAGGGATAATTTAAATAATATAATTATTCATAAGAAGGGTAAGGGTGAAGGTAAAATCATGCTTATGGCTCACTTGGATGAAGTATTTATGATTATAACAGAGGTAAAAGAGAATGGATTTTTAGCATTTAAAGGTAATGGCATTGATCCTAAGACTTTAGTTTCTAAAGAGGTTATAATCCATGGGAAAGAAGCTATTCACGGTATTATAGGAATTAAGCCGCCTCACTTAATGAAGGATGAAGAACGAAAAAAAGCAGCAAATATAGATTCTTTATTGATTGATACAGGGTATTCTAAGGAGTTTTTAGAGGACATAGTTAAACCAGGAGATTATGTTACTGTTAAAGGAAACTATAAAGAACTTTTAAATAATAATGTAAGTGTTAAAACTGTTGACGATAGAGGTGGAGTTGTAGCTTTATATAGATGTGCTAAGGAACTTAAAAATATAGAACACGATATGGATGTTTATTTTGTATGCTCAGTTCAAGAGGAAGTAGGCCATAGAGGTGCTAAAACTGCTACTAATAGAATTAATCCAGATATAGGTATTGCTGTAGATGTTACCTTCGATTGTGGAATGTATGGTCTTGAACATGGTGATACTGAACTAGGTAAGGGTGGAGTAATCTGTATAGGTCCTAATATTCATCCTAAGGTTAGAAAGCATCTTATAAAGGTTTGCAAAGAATATAATATTCCATTTCAATTAGAAGTGGAAGCTGGAAATACAGGAACGGATGCTTGGGATATTCAAGTAGCTGGTGAAGGGGTTGCTACACTTCTCATATCAATTCCTATAAAATACATGCATACTTCAGTGGAAACTGTAAATATGGATGATATAAAAAACACAGGATATATGATGTCGAAGTTAATAGAGAGCATAAAGGGTGAAGAGTTGGAGGAATTAGTATGTTTTTAGATGAGATTCTTCAAAAGAATGGTATTTTAGATAAATTGACTTCTTTAAGTGGTCCTTCAGGATTTGAGGGAGAAGTAAGGGGTTTTATTAAAGAACAGGTTACCCCTTATGTAGATGAGATTTTTATAGATAGAATGGGAAATATTATTGTTCATAAAAAGGGTAAAGGAAAAAAAGTAATAGTTGATGCTCATATGGATGAGGTAGGTTTTATAATAACTGGCTACAATGAGGATGGAAGCTTAAGATTTAGTGCTTTAGGAGGAATAAATGCTAAGATAATACCTTCTAAGACTGTACTTATAGGGCCTAATAAAATACCAGGGGTTATTGGAGCAAAACCAATTCACCTTCAAGGAGCAGAGGAGAGAGAAAAGGGTCTAAATTATAGTAATTGCTGTATTGATATAGGAGCTACGTCTAGAAAACAAAGTGAGGAGATTATAGATCTAGGGGAGTATGTAGTTTTTGATACAGAGTATGATGAATTCGGAGAAGGTCTTGTAAAGGGAAAGGCCTTTGATGATAGAGTAGGATGCTTTGTACTTATGGAGGCATTAAAAGAAAATTATGATGTAGACCTATATGGAGTGTTTGCAGTTCAAGAAGAAGTTGGAGAAAGAGGTGCTTTCATTTCGTCTTTAAATTTAAAGGGAGATTTAGGAATTGCTTTAGAGGGTACAATATGTGCAGATATGCCAAGTGTTCCTAAGCACTTAAGAGCTACTGAAGTTGGCAGAGGACCAGCTATATCAATAATGGATTTAACTAGTATATTCAATGTTGATGTGGCTGATGACATTATGGAAGTAGGAAATAATTTAAATATTCCATATCAAAGAAGAAAAGCTATAGCTGGAGGAAATGATGCAGCTACTTTCCATGGCACAGGATGTGGGGCAAAGATTGCTACTATTTCAGTTCCATGTAGATATATCCATTCTTCAATTTCAGTAGCATCAAAGGAAGACATAAAGAACACAGTTAAATTATTAGTAGAATACTTAAAAACACTATAGATTTTGGAGGTATTTGTGATGAATAAATTATTTGAAGATTTAGTAGGAGCATTTGGAGTTAGTGGACATGAGGAAGAAGTTAGAAGTGTAATTGTTGATCAATTAAATTCACTAGAAGTTGAAAATAAGGTAGATAATATGGGAAATGTTATAGCTAAAATAGGTAAAAGTAATGGAGAAGAAGAAAAGAAAATTATGATTTCTTCTCATATGGATACCATGGGATTTATAGTTATGTATATTGAAGATAATGGTTTCTTGAGAATTGGAAAAGTAGGAGAATTTGATGAAGCTGCCTTTGTGAATAATATGGTAGAATTTGAAAACGGAAATTCAGGAAGAGTTTGTAGAACTAAAGATAGTCCTAAAATAGATGACATGTATATAGATTTAGGAGTAGAAAGTAGAGAAGAGGCTTTGGAACTAGTAAGAGAAGGAGATGTATGTATTATTACATCTAATGTTATAGAGGAAGAAAAAAATATAATTGCGCCTGCTTTAGATAATAGAGTAGGATGTTACATGTCACTAAAATCTGTAGAAAAGCTTATAGAGAATAAAGAGTTACTAGAGAAGTTAGATAAGGAAATATATTTTGTGTTTTCAACTCAAAACACTGTAGGAGGAAGAGGAGCAAGAGCAGCTACTTATGAAATAAATCCTATGTATGCTTTAGTTGTAGATGGAGAAAATGCTGGAGATACATTAGAGGGAAGTGGAAAATTTTCTTTAGGAAAGGGTATAGGAATAAAGTTCATGGATAGAACTTTGTTAATGCATCATGAAGTGAAAGAACAATTGGAAAAAGTTTATGAGAAAATGGATAAAAAGCCACATTATATCTTTGGTGAAACTCAAGGGGATGGTAAAACAATCCATAAGGAGGGAGTAGGAGTTAAGACTGGTACTTTAGTTTATCCTGTAAGATATAAGGATACAAATATGGAAATGGTTAATTATAAAGACATAGAAGAAGGAATAGAAGTTATTTATAATTATATTACATTATAGTATAAGGTTATTTAGATAGTTCTATAGGTATAACTTTTAGAGAATATACAAAAAAATAATAAATATTAGAGCCTTCACTTTAAGAATATCAGTGAAGGCTCAATTTAGTTTAGGATTAATTTGTTTTAATTATAAGGTAGTAACTATTTTGCAGCGTAATAGCATCTTTTAGGAGATTCTATTTTATCCTCTGCTTTAAGTGATTTTATAGCTTTATCCACCTCTTTTTTGTCAATACCAGCCTTTTCAGCAATTTCTCCAGCTTTTAATGGCTCAGATGAATTTTTCAGTACTTCTAAAACTTTATCTACCATTTTAACACCTCTTTTAATAATTATAGTTATTTAATAATATTTATTATATGATATTTTGATAAAAATATCAACAATATTATATTTTATCTATTGTTTGTAATTTATTATAAAGGGATTCTCGTCTATCATCTTTTACTTTAAAGGAATTTCTAACCCTGCTGACTAAAGATCTGTCTATGTCTGCTATGAGAATATCCTCCACACCCTCCTCTGTACTACCTATAATTTTACCTAAAGGGTCTATAATTAAAGAATTTCCACTATAGTTTATATTATTACCAATACCAATTCTATTAACTCCAGCAATATAGCATTGATTTTCAATAGCTCTACTTCTAAGCAAGGTTATCCAGTGTTCTTTTCTATTTTCAGGCCAATTAGCAGCTACAGTAATTAAATCACATTTTTTTGAAGCTATTTGAAAGATTTCAGGGAATCTTAAGTCATAGCATATAAAAGGTGAGAGGGTTATTTTATCAATTTGTGCAAAGCATATTTCCTCACCACCGATGTAGTATTTACTTTCTTCGCCATAGGAGAAAGGATGTATTTTAGAGTAGTTACATAGAATATTTCCATTAGAAGATATTATTGTATAATTATTTTTTACTTTTATATCATTAGTAATACCCTGAATATAACCAATTCCTGCATTAATGCAATAACCTTTGCATAAACTAGCAATGTAGGAAACCGTAGAAAAATCAAATTCTTTTAATTTTTCTATGTGCATCGTAAAGCCAGTAAAGGATAGTTCAGGAAATAAAAGTAAGTCTATTTTCAACTCTTTAGCCTTTTTAAAAAATTCTTTGCTTGCTGATAAGTTAAATTGCTTATTTTCCCATAAAATATTATTCTGTACCAGTCCAATTTTCACAATATCACCCCTTATATTACTAATTATAATATATTTTAAAGTTATTATTCATAATAATCCTAAGAAATTTATTATTTTATAAGAAAGTTAATACCAAATTATATGAAGGGTGATTTATTTAATTATGTTAAAGAAAGTGGTATAATTAAGGGAGACTTAACTCCAATAATAGGTAAATTTTTAATTGAGTTCATAAATTCTTTATACTATCTATATACTGCTTAGATAAGATTTAAATATTATAATATATAGACAATAGAATAATGTAAAAGGTAGGGGTATTGCCTATGAAAATAACTGAAAACACAGTGAAAATGGCATTGAGATATAAGAACCATCATATATCTTCATTAGCTTCACAGTTAGCTTTTGATATGCTGTTTTCATTTTTCCCATTTTTGATTTTATTATTAACTCTAGTTGGATTTATAAATGTAGATCCCATAGAAGTGATCGGAAGTTTACAAAATATAATGCCAGAGGAATTATACAAATTAGTATCTACTTTAGCTCTTCAATTGTTACAAACTAGAAATGGAAACTTATTATCTTTTTCATTAATGTTCTCCCTTTATACAGCATCTAGAGCTTTTAGAGCCATAAGATACGGGTTAAACAGAGCATATAATGAAGAGGAAGATAAAAACAAGATAAAGTTAATAGTACTCTCCGTTTTATTTATGATAGTGACATCTTTTATGATAATATTTATACTAGGTTTTTTAGTCTTTGGAGAGATGATAAGTTTAGAATTGGTTCAATGGTTAGATCTTGATATTAAGTTATTTTATTTTATACGATATTTAAGGTACCCAATTGGTTTTACAGGTATGATAGTTATATTTACAGCTATATATAAGCTTATACCTTCAAGACGAATAAAATGTAGAGAGGCCTTGCCAGGGGCTATATTCACAAGTATTGCTTGGATAATCTTATCAATGGGGTTTGCATTTTATGTAAACAACTATGGGAAATATACTGATATTTACGGAAGCATAGGAGTGGTTATTGTTTTGATGGTTTGGTTACAAATAACATCTACTACAATTTTATTAGGAGGAGAACTGAATGCGTTATTAATGTATGATAAAGAAAATAACTTCAAAATATAAGAAATTCATGTTTAATATTAACACTTATGAGAATGTTTAGTTTAATTATTTGTAATATTGTGTTAAGATAATGAAGAAGAATGACAATGATGTAGAATATATAAGGTCAATGGTAATGGAGGGTATGAGATGAAGGTTAGAAAGGCTATAATTCCAGCAGCAGGTTTAGGAACTAGATTCCTACCAGCTACAAAAGCAGTGCCTAAAGAGATGATTCCTATTGTAGATAGACCTACTATAGAGTATATAGTGGAAGAAGCTGTGGCTTCAGGTATAGAAGAAATACTTATAATAACAGGTAGAAATAAAAAAGCTATAGAAGATCATTTTGATAGAGCTGTAGAGCTAGAAATGAATCTTGAGAGAGATGGGAAGAAGGAACTTTTAGAGTTAGTCCATAAGTCAACTAACATGGCTAATATCCATTATATTAGGCAAAAGAATCCAAAGGGGTTAGGTCATGCCATAAGTTGTGCTAAAGCTTTTGTTGGAAATGAACCCTTTGCAGTTATGCTAGGAGATGACATAGTAGATAGTGAAGTTCCTTGTTTAAAGCAATTAATGGATGCTTATGATAAGCATGGTACTTCAATTTTAGGAGTTCAAGAGGTAGCCAAAGAAAATGTAAATAAATATGGAATTGTAAAAGGCGATAAAATTAATGATAGGGAGTATGTAGTTAAGGATTTAGTGGAAAAGCCAAAGGTTGAAGAAACGCCATCTAATGTGGCTATTTTAGGTAGATATATTATAACTCCTGAAATATTTGACATACTAGAAGATACTAAGCCAGGAAAAGGAAATGAAATACAATTAACTGATGGTTTAAAAACTCTAATGGAAAAGGAAAGCATGCATGCTTATATTTTTGAAGGTAGAAGATATGATGTAGGTGATAAATTAGGATTTTTAGAAGCAACAGTAGAATTTGCTTTAAAAAGACAAGATTTGAAAGATAATTTTAAAAATTTTTTGGAAGAAAAATTTAATTTAAAGCATATATAATTTAATAATAGTATATAAAAACTGGTATATAATTCCAATGATATATATCAGTTTTTATTTTGTATATCAAATTTTATTGTTTTTACTCAGAAGAGGTACAGAGACTTATTCTCATTAACCTGTCAAGAAAAAAATGTAGAATAATAGTAGAAAAATGTAGTAAAAAAAGTATTAATTTTAGTGTAAAATGATTAAGTGGTACATTGAGTAACGTTAAAATTGGAGGATAAATAATGGAGTTTAAAAATAAGGAAGATTTGGAGTTTTACAACAACATTTCGGAACCTATTATAGTTATAGATAGTAATAATGAAATTAAATACTGCAATGAAGGAGCGTTAGAATTTTTAGGAGTTCAAAGTATAGATTCAATTGAAGAGTTGGATATAAATGCAATGATAAAGTTCTCTACGTTGAAGAGTGGTGTCTTTGATGTAAAGGATTTTATAAAAAATGATAGAAGTGAGAGAATTCGTGCAAGTATAGATACAAGAATATACAAAGAAATAGAAATAGAATTAGTTTTTAGAAGTATAAAGGTTGGTAATAATGAAGGCACCTTAATGTTGTTGAAAAATATAGCAAGCAATAATCTCCATTTTAAATCAGAAGATATCAATAAAGACAGTAGCAAATTAGAGGAGCATGAAGAATTTAAATATATTGTAGTAGATAAAGATGAAGATGAAGCCTTCATCTCAACAAAAGAAATAGACTTAAATACAAATTTTTATAAAGCTATTTTTGCTAATAGTACCACTGGAATTGTAATAGAAAAGGAAAATAGAATTAGTTATATAAATAAAGTTGCTATGGATATAATTGGAGACTCTAAAAGTGATACTTTTTTAGGCAAAAGTATTTTTGAAATAATTAAGTTAGATTCTATACAATATAATGATGAATTTTTGAAAAAACAGTATTCTAAATATAATTCTAGTTTGAACATAGTAGAAAGAAAGTTTATTAGAGAAGATGGGAGCATTGTGTATTGTGAAGTTACGCCCATGTGTTTTGTGAATGATAATGATATATATTCTATATTTTTAATTAGGGATATAACAAGAAGAATAAAAGTAGAGGAAGCTGTAATAAGCAATAGGGATAATTATGTTGAACTTCTTAAACTCTTACCCTTTGGTATGGTTATATATTCTGATGGTAAGCTTGAAATAGGTAATGAGGCTTTAGTTAATATTTTAGGACTTAATGGAATAGATGAATTAAAAAATTTATCCTATATAGATATAGTAGATGAAGAATATAAAGATGTAGTTAAAGAAATGTATTTTGATGCTCAATTTAGAGGAAAATCTACAGAGTTTAAGGAAGTTAAAGTGAGAAGGGGATATGGAGTATTAATAGATGCTGAGATTGCAAGTTTTGGAATAAATTTTAGTTATGGAAGATCTGTAGTGTTTTTAATTCAAGAAGTTACAGAACGCAAAAAGGCTCAATTAAATAAAGTCAAATTGGAACAAGCTATAAAATATGATAAGTTAAAAACTGAATTTATATCTAACATGTCCCATGAGTTAAAAACACCATTGAATATAATATTAAGTACTGTACAAGTATTGCAATACAATTATAAAGATAAAAATGATGAGCAATTGGATAGATATCTAGATTTAATGAAAGTAAATAGCTATAGATTATTAAGATTAATAAATAACTTAATAGATGTTACTAGAATTGATGTAGGTAACTTAAAAATGAATTTTGGCAATTATGATATAGTAGCTATAGTAGAGGATATAACTATGGCTGCAGTAGAGTATGTGGAAAGTAAAGGTATGACTTTAATATTCGATACTGATATTGAAGAAAAAATTATAGGAATTGATAGAGAAAATATAGAAAGAATAATATTAAACCTATTATCAAATGCAGTTAAATTTTCTAAGGATGACGGAACTATTATGGTATCTATTCATGATTTAGGGGACAAGATTCAAATTTCAGTGAAGGATAATGGAATTGGCATTCCAGAAGAACTTCAGGAAAAGATATTTGATAGATTTGTGCAAGGTGAGGATTTATTTACCAGATCTCACGAGGGGAGTGGAATAGGATTGTCCCTAGTAAAATCTATAGTTGAAAATCATGGTGGAAAGACATATGTAAAAAGTATTGTTAATGGAGGAAGTGAATTTATTGTAGAACTTCCAAACATTCTTTCTAAAAATCAATTTTGTTCAACAAATCTTTATCATGCTGATAAATATAATTTAGAAAGAATAAAAATTGAGTTTTCAGATATATATAGATAAGAATATTTAAAATGCTATTGGGGTAGTTATTCCAATAGTATTTTATTTTTTATACATTAAAAGAATGGTTAAGATATTTTTAATAATATGTTTAAAAAATATATTCATGGGTAAAATTACAAAAAATGATATGTTTTTTTGGAGGTATATGATGAATAGAATAGTTTTAGTTGGTAGATTGACACGAGACCCTGAAATTAAAGTTTTTGAAGATAGTAGTAAGGTTTTTACTAGATTGGTTTTGGCTGTAGATAGACCTTATAAAACTGCATCGGGAGAAAAACATGTAGATTTCATTCCAGTAGTATTAAGAGGAAAGAAAGCAGAAATTGTTAATGAATATCTAATTAAAGGAAGTATCATTAGTGTAACTGGTAGACTTCAAAGTAGGCATTATGAAGGTGAAAATGGACAGAAAAAGTACATATCAGAAGTTATAGCAGATGAATTTCAGTTCATGAATACTAAGAAGCCTAAAGAAGAAATTGGTTAAATCCACATGACTTAAATTGTTATTTTAGTAAATTGCATATATATGTATAACAATATAAACAATATTTTTAATCAGTAAAGCTTATTCTATTGTAATATGACAATAGAGTAGGCTTTTTTAAATTAATTAATAATAAGTAAAAAAATATTTATTTATTAAAAAGTCATAGGGTAGTATATTAAAAATATTTGGATAATAGCCATATTAATAGTATAATAAATTCGTAAGGCAAAACTTTAATCTTATTAAAAATGGTAAATTTTGCGGGTGAAATATAGATTAAAGTTAAGCAAAATATAAAGGTAAAGGAGTTTATTATGGAGCTTGAAAAATTTAAAATATTTAGAGAAAAAGCAATGAAAAACATATCTAAAGTTATAATTGGTAAAGAGCATATAATTGATAAAATAATAGTGTCATTTATAACTTCTGGTCATGTATTATTAGAAGATGTTCCAGGACTTGGGAAAACTAAGATGTGCAAAACATTGTCAAAAACTATGAATTGTAGCTTTAAAAGAATTCAATTTACACCAGACTTATTACCTTCGGACTTAACAGGAATATATTTTTATAATCAACAATCAAAAGAATTTGAATTTAGAAAAGGACCTCTTCTAAGTCAAATTGTTTTAGCTGACGAAATAAATAGAGCTACGCCAAGAACACAATCTGCTTTACTTGAGTGTATGGAAGAGAGACAGATAACAGTAGAAGGAAATACGATAAAGTTAAAGAGGCCATTCTTTGTTATAGCAACTCAAAATCCAGTAGAACAATTTGGTACATTCCCGTTACCAGAAGCTCAATTAGATAGATTTTTTATGAGACTATCTATGGGATATCCAAGCTATGATGAAGAAATAAAAATGATGGACAGGTTTATAGGAAAAGATCCACTAGACTCCCTAGAGGCTGCTATAACTATAGAAGAAATAAACTATGTTCAAGAGAATTATAATAAAGTTCATGTTAGTGATGAAATAAGAAGATACATAGTAGATTTAGTCAATGCTACTAGAACTAACAGTGAAATAGAATTAGGATGTAGTCCTAGAGCTACATTAAATCTTATGAAAGGTTGTCAAGCATTAGCTGCTATTAGAGAAAGAGATTATGTGATTCTTGAAGATGTGAAAGAGCTTGCAGTACCTATAATGAGTCATAGGATTATCTTGAAAAGTGAAATAAATAGTGGCAGTGAGAAGAGTGAAAGAGTTATACAAAACATTCTCGCAACTATAGAAACTCCAATAGATAGACAATAGAGGTGTATTATGATACTTCAAATATTTGTTCTTGCAGCAATTGTAATTATACTGGTAAATATAATGAGTTTTATTACTGAAAAAGGATATGAAAACTTAAAGGTGTATAGGGAAATAAAACCAGATAGGGTAACTGTGGGCGAAGAATTTACAATATCTATGAAAGTAGAAAACAATAAAAGAATGCCTGTTCTATTCTTGGTGGTGGAAGAAAGAATACCTTTTGAATTAAGCTTTGTTGGAGAAGTTTCTACTTACAAATATGGAAATGATAATTGGCACATATGCAAGTATGTAATGGGTAAATTTCAAAGGAAAAGTAGAACCTATACTTTAGTAGGAAAAAAAAGAGGAGCTTACATAATAAAGTGCATGAATATTTTTATAGGGGATATGTTGGGACTAAATATTAAAAGTAGAGAGCAGAATGATTATATTGAAGTTTTAATTTATCCTAAGGTAAAATCCATAGGAAACTTTAGATTTGATGTGACAAATTTTTTAGGAGACAATACAGTAAGAAGATGGATACATAAGGATCCTTTGTATATAAAAGGGGTAAGAGAGTATAACGTTGAAGATAGAATGAAGGATATTCATTGGAAAACTTCTTTAAAGGCAGATAAGCTTATGGTTAAGGACTATGATTATACTTCAGAACAACAGATGGTTATAATCATTAATACACAATGTGGAGATCCTTGTTGTAATTATATAGATGAAGAGCTTATAGAAACATCTATAGATATTGCAGTTGCATTAGCTGCAAAGGCATCTAAGGAAAGTATCCCAACAGGTATTTGGAGCAATGCACATTTGATTTATTGTAATGAAAATTCCATAAATGAAATTGAGCCGAAGGTAGGAAGTTTTAATAGGATATTAGAGTTTTGTACTAGAATATATCTTGCTGTGAAATATGAACTTAATGAATACTTAAAGAGTAGAATGCCTTATTTTGATAAAAGTTGTACCTATGTATTAATTACTACTTATTTAAATGAAAAAGATATTATGATTTTAAATATTCTAGTGGCAAATGGCTATAAAATAAAGATTATAGATGTTTCTAGAGAAAACAAAATTAAAAATATAAAAGGAATTGATAAAATTTCATATAAGGGGGAGATGAAGTAATGAGCTGGTCTGAACAAGTTAGGCTTTATTATGATATAACATTTAGTATGCTAACATCTATTGTTTGGATGATAGCAACAGCTCTTATATTTTCTAAGGATATGAAATTTTCTATTTTCATTTTAATGATGATATCTATATTAACTAGTAAATATTTACTAAGAAAAGGTAAGAAGGTAGAGATTTGTATTGCGGTTTCTTTAATCCCAATTATTGTTTACGAAATATTTATTCAAGAAATAGTAGTTGCCATTGTAGATATAATATTCGTAGCGTTAATCAGTGCTGTTTTACTTAGAGAAACTAATGAAAATATAAACTATGATAGATATAAAAATATTTTTATAAATGGAATTTCTTATATTTTTATAGCATCAATCATCTGTAGTATATTCAAGCCTATTTATGCACAAATTGTATTTAGAGGTATAATTATATATCTCATTTTGATGGTTATTACTATGAGAGAGACTATGGGGTATTGCTATAATATAAAAAGTTCAAAAGTCAATAAAATTATAGATATATCTCTAATTTCATTGGCATTATTAACTACACAGGAATTTTTTTACAATATATTTGTTAAGATAGTTACAATTTTATATGTAGGAATTGAATTTATAACTGAATTTATAATAGATGTAATAGTAAAAATTATTGGAGTTCCAATGACTTGGATTTTTAATGCTTTACAAAAATTATTTACTGAAAGACGAGGAGCTTTAGAAGATATATTTGGAAGAATAGATGAAGGTAGTAAAAATCCCCAAAATATAAAAGAAATAACGCCAGAAATGGTAACAGCAAGTCCAACATTTATATTTATAATGAAGGTTATAGTAACAATAATATTAATATTAATTGTAAGTAGCATCATAAAAAGAATAATAAAGGGTACTAATTTAAATAGAGATGATGGCTATACTGAAATAATTGAAGAGATTGAACAAAAGGATTCTGGTTATAAAAAAGCTATAGATAAAATCAAAAAAATATTTAGAAAGAAGGGTACACCTAGGGAAGAAGTTTTATATAAGTATAGTGAGTTTGTAGAAGTTGCGAATAAAAAAGAAATTTTTAAGACATATATGACTCCAAGACAACTTGGTAATATTGTTAAGATAAAAGTTGATAACTGTATGGAAGTTGATGAAGTTACCGATATGTATAATGAAGCAAAGTTTTCCACACATATTATAAACAAGTCTTATGAACAAAAAGTGGAAAAGTATGTGGATAACATTAATAAAAATATAAAATATTAACAAGAAAAATTAATCTACATTAAAAGACAAGAAAACTCACATAATATTAACATTTTATCCACTAATATATTAACAATTACAAATAGTCTTGTATAACTGTAAAGAATAAGTAATTTTGTGAAATAAGGTGTAAATTTTGAGGGGGAATATATTATTGTTGACTACAAGAATTTACACATTATTTTTTTATATAGTGATACAATTTCTTTAGGCGATAAAATAGTGTAATTTTATTGCTATAAATGGTTTTACATTATTTGGTGGTGCTTTTATGATAATTGAGACATTAAAATCTAACATGGTATGTGAAGAGAATACTATAGAATACACTTATAATTTAATTCAATCAGAATTAGAGGTCCATATGAATGGTGAAAGAAGGGTTATAGATGTATATGGTGTAGAAATAGAAAGTGAAGTGAAAAATAAAGGCAAACATGTAAAGCAATACAAAGAACATGTAGAATGCATAACTCCTAATAAATACAAGGGAAGTGAACTGCTGGGATTATTAAAAAATAATGTGGTCTCACCAATACATCTTATAGATATTATAGAAGAATATATAGAGGCATATTATGCTGATTTTGACGAACTTGTACAAGCAATAGCAAATTAATTATAACTATTATTATTTATATGAGTAGTTTATAAAATTAAACTTAATTAATGAGATAATTTAAAATATTATCATCATATATTTTCATATATATATAAGTTATAGTTGATATTAACCTATTTATTTATTAAAATTGAAGATGTAAAAATATGTTTATAATTTAATTGTAAGTATATGAAATATTTAGGTTTGGAGGTGAGATGGTGATAGTAGGAGTTGGAGTAGATATAGTTGAAATAAGACGTATAGAAGATATAATGGGAAAAAATGAAAAGTTTTTAGAAAAAATATTTACAAATAACGAGATACAATACTTGAAAACTAGGAATTTAAGACCGGAATATGTAGCAGGCAGATTTGCTGCAAAGGAAGCAGTCTCAAAAGCACTAGGAACAGGATTTAGAGGATTTAACTTCAGAGATATAATAGTAGATAGTACTACTCTTGGTAAACCTACAGTCACATTAGAAGGGGAGGCAAAAAATATTGCTAACAAGAATGGGAATACAACTATCCATCTGAGTATTTCTCATGGATGCGATAGTGCTATTGCCTATGCTGTTTTGGAGGTCGTTTAATATGGTAAATCCTTTTGATAAATTAAAAAGTAATAGATTAGGGTTTATAGGATTTAAACATAGGGCCATACAAATGGATAAGGAAATGATACAAAATATATTAAAAGCTAGAGATGATGATACCTACAAAGGAGATTATGGACAAGCATTTATAATAGCTGGCTCTATGGGTTTTTCCGGTGCTGCATATCTTACCACTCAAAGTGCAGTAAGAAGTGGCGCTGGATTAGTGACCCTTTGCATTCCTAAAGAAATACAGGAGATAATGAGCGTAAAGTTAAATGAGGCTATGACAATCAATTTTGAACAAAGTGAAAAAATAGGCAATATTATGGTCAAGTCTAATTGTATTGCTATTGGACCAGGAATGGGGAATACTAAGTTAACTTTTAATATAGTGAAAAGTATGATTGAAAATGCAGAATGCCCTATTGTAATTGATGCAGATGGACTAAATGTACTACAGGGAAAACTTGAATTGCTTCATAGCAAAAATAATAGCATTATATTAACACCGCATTATGGAGAGATGGCAAGGCTAACTGGATTATCTGTTGATGAAATAAAAGAAAATAAGGTAGAAGTAACAAGAAATTTTGCTTATGAGTATGATGTAATAGTTTTATTAAAGGACCATAGAACTGTAATAACTGATGGAACACAGGTTTTTGAGAATACTACAGGAAATAGTGCAATGGCATCAGGTGGAATGGGAGATACTTTGACAGGAATTATAACTTCGTTTATTGCTCAGGGATATGAAGTTCTAGAAGCTACATGCATTGCTACATTTATACATGGATATTGTGGTGACAGACTAGCAGAGAATATGTTCTGTGTCAATGCTACCCATATTATAGAAGAATTACCTTTTGGTATAAAAGAAATTTTGGATAGTAATTGATACATAGAAATAACTGTGGATTATAATAAAATAAATATGGTTATAGAGAGAAGAAAACTATAATAAACATATAGTGTAATAAGTAATTGGAGGAATTTATGAAAAAAAGACTAACTTATACACTATTCATTATAGCTATATGCCTAACCGTTGCAGTGGCTTTGTTGATTAAAGGAAGAACAAGGATTTTAGATGAGTATAATGCAATTGATTCCTTAAGCGAGATTAAAGCCTATAAGAGTGATATAACTATAGAAATTATAAATGACAGAGAAACAAATAAGTATGAAGGGTTTCAAACCTATAAAAAAGATATAGGATATAAACTGGATTTAAAGGATAAGAGATCTTTTACTTTTAAAGGCGATGAGATACTTGTTAAAGATAAAGAGAATATCAAAGAGTATAGCTTAGATAAAGGGTTTGATGAAGTATTTAAATATGGATTTATTGGTGAATATATAGGATTAATATATACAAATGAAGAATTAAAATTTGAAACTGAAACAATAAATAATGGTGAATACTTTGTGATAACAACAGTTATTCCTGGAAGTAATAACAATATTTTTCAAGGTAGCTTGTATTATGATATTAAAAATAATAGGCCAAAGAAAATAATAATCTATGATAATAAGGGTAGAGAAAGAATTATATATACTTATGAAAACTTTAACTGGACTGATAAGGTTGAAGATGTGGAGTTAGATTTATAACAATGATACAAAACAGTAAGAACGAATCTAGTATTTACTATGAGGTAGTTCTTGACAACTGGAAAGGTGAGCAAGGTGAGTAATATGGGAAAAAAGATAAGACCCTCTTGGGCAGAAGTAGATTTAGATGCTTTAAGGAATAATGTAAGGGAAGTAAAAAGGGTTTCAGAGGGTAAGGAAATAATTGCTACAATAAAAGCTGATGGATATGGACATGGAGCTATAGATATATATAAGTCTATGATGGATGAAGGTATAAATAGATTTGCAGTAGCTATTGTTACAGAAGCTATAGAATTAAGAAAAGCTGGTGTGGAAATTCCTATTATTATATTGGGATATACACCAAAGGAATTTTATGATGAAGTTATTGATTTAAACCTAGAACAAACTATATATGATTATGAAGATGCTAAAATACTTTCAGACATAGCTATAAAGAAGAATAGAATAGCTAAAATTCATATAGCTGTAGATACAGGTATGGGGAGGATTGGATTTTTAACAACAAGGGAGCAGGCTAGAGAAGTACATAGGATAACTAAGTTAAAAGGAGTAAGAATTGTAGGAATATTTACTCATTTTGCTACTGCTGATGAGAAAGATAAAACTTATGCTAATTCTCAAATTGAAAAATTTAATATATTTAATCAATATATTGAGGAATTGGGTGTAATTATACCATTTAAACATGTAAGTAATAGTGCTGCTATAATAGATTTTCCTGACTTACCATATGATGGAGTTAGAGCTGGTATTATGCTTTATGGATATTATCCGTCTAAGTATGTTAATAAAAATAATGTTAACTTAATACCTGTTATGTCGTTAAAATGTAAAATTGTTCATTTGAAAAAAATACAGGAAGGTGATTATGTAAGTTATGGTAGGTTATATAAAGCACCTGCAGAACGGATAATTGGAACTCTTCCTATAGGATATGCGGATGGTATTTCAAGGGCATTAACAGGGATGGCTAAAGTAATTGTAAATGGTAAAGTAGTACCTGTTGTGGGTCGTATTTGTATGGACCAATGTATGATAGATGTAACAGATGTACCTGATGTGAAAATTGGGGATGAAGTTATATTAATTGGAAAAGATAATATAGGGAATGTTATAACAGCAGATGATGTAGCAGAATCTATAGGTACAGTCAGTTATGAAATAATTTGTGATATAAGTAAGAGAATTCCAAGAATATATACAAAAAAAGGAAAAATTTTCAGCATAAGAAACTACGTATAGTAAAAAGTATAAAAAAATGTTGTAAAAAGTAGAAATTAAGGATATTTTCTTTGACATAATAACAATTGATGATTTATAATTAAGTTGTACATAAAGTTGTTATTTAAATTGGAGGTAATGAAATCCATGGGTAGCTCAAAGAAATTTATTCTGAATTTTGGTGGTAGTTTTTGCGAAAAATTTAATGATGTAGATAGAAAACAATTTATAACAAATAGTAAATTAATTATGGATTATGGAATAGTATATAGTGAAGGCTATAATAGTAATAGCTATATAGAGAAAATGAAACAAGGATATTTAGCTATGAGAGAATTAAATTTAGAATTATCAGAATATGGCTTTGAGAGTTATATTAATGACTTAAGTGAATATGAAGCTAGCCTTTAGGAGTGTGAATGCCTAATGACAATTGTTANNTAAAGAGAGGCGATATATTTTATGCTGATTTAAGCCCGGTGGTTGGATCAGAACAGGGTGGAATAAGACCTGTAATAATTATACAAAATGATGTGGGAAATAGATATAGTCCAACTGTGATAGTTTCAGCTATAACCTCTCAGATAAATAAGGCAAAACTTCCAACTCATGTAGAGATTTCTTCTGAAGAATACGGATTAAATAAAGACTCGGTAGTTTTGCTAGAGCAAGTTAGAACTTTAGACAAAAGAAGATTAAAAGAAAAGATAGGTCATATGACCGATGAAGATATGATTAAAGTTGATGTTGCTCTTAAAATTAGTTTAGATTTAAAAATGTAAAAATAAAGTTAATATTAAGGGGCTGTTTCAAAATACACTAAATCTTAATTGGGTGTGGAGTATGCACTAACAACAATATTTTAGTGAAACTTAACACTTTGTAAAGAGTAGTGAATTATTTTGAAATAGCTCCTTTTAAATTAAATCTTTAGATGGACAAAAAATATAAAGTATTTATTACTTTTATAATCATAGAAGAATAGTTGTATTTAATTGAAATGCAAGGTAAATAATATATTAATAATTATTGGAGATTGTATTGATAAAAGTAAAATTTCAACTAAATAGTTGAGAATAAATAAATTATTGATATAATGAGTTTAGAAGAAAATCAGGGAGGGATAAGCAATGGAAAAGTCATTAATAGCATTAGAGAATATAGCGAAAGTTTTAAGAAAAGATATTATAAAGATGGTAACAGAGTCAGCATCTGGTCACCCAGGCGGTTCGCTATCAGCTGTAGAAATCATTACTACATTATATTTTAATGAAATGAATATTGGTGTAGAAGACTCTAAGAATCCTAATAGAGATAGATTTGTATTATCAAAAGGTCATGCTGCACCAGTTTTATATGCAGCTCTTGCGGAGAGGGGTTTCTTTAATAAAGAAGAACTTATGAAATTAAGAAAAACTGGAGCAATGTTACAAGGTCATCCAAATATGAATTACATACCAGGAGTAGATATGTCTACAGGTTCATTAGGTCAAGGAGTTTCCGCTGCGGTAGGTATGGCACTAGCAGGAAAGCTTGATAATAGCTCATATAGAGTATATACCCTACTAGGAGATGGAGAATTAGAGGAAGGTCAAGTTTGGGAAGCGGCTATGTGTGCAGCTCATTACAAACTAGACAATTTAACGGCCTTTGTAGATTATAATGGACTTCAAATAGATGGAGATATTGATAAGGTTATGAATCCTAATCCTATAGCAGATAAATTTGTAGCATTTGGATGGAACGTGATTTATTTAGAAGATGGTCATGATTTGGTTAAGATAAAAGATGCTATAGAAGCTGGAAAAGGAGTAAAAGATAAGCCTACGATGATAGTTTGTAAAACAATTAAAGGAAAAGGTGTATCTTTTATGGAGAATCAAGCAGGTTGGCATGGTTCAGCTCCAAGTAAAGAGCAGTGTGAAATAGCATTAAAAGATATTGGGGGAGAAGAATAATGAAAAGTGTTGCAACTAGAGAAGCCTATGGAAAAGCATTAGCGAGAATAGGTAAAGAAAATGAAAATATAGTAGTTCTTGATGCAGACTTATCTAAGTCTACTAAAACTGCTGATTTTAAGGCTGTATGCCCAGAAAGATTTATTAATATGGGAATTGCTGAAGGTAATATGATGACTGTGGCAGCAGGGATGGCAGCTTGTGGGAAAATTCCTTTTGCATCTACTTTTGCTATATTTGCAACAGGAAGAGCTTTTGAACAAATAAGAAATTCTATATGTTACCCTAAACTAAATGTAAAGGTATGTGCTACTCATGCTGGCCTAACAGTAGGAGAAGATGGTGCTTCTCACCAATCTGTAGAAGATATTTCATTAATGAGAAGTATACCTAATATGGTAGTAATTAGTCCAAGTGATGGAATTGAGGCTGAAGCAGCAATAGAAGCTATAACAAAATATGAAGGTCCTTGCTATGTTAGACTTGGTAGAAGTGCAGTACCTATAATAAATGATAATGAAGATTATAAGTTTGAAATTGGTAAAGGAATAACTTTAAGAGATGGGAAAGATGCTACTATAGTTGCAACTGGAATTATGGTAGAGGCAGCATTAGAAGCATACAATATTTTGGCTGAAGAAGGGATAAGAGTTAGAGTTATTAATATACATACAATAAAGCCTATAGACGAAGAATTGATAACAAAAGCTGCAAGAGAAACAAATCTTATAGTTACAGCAGAAGAGCATAGTATCATAGGAGGTCTTGGTTCAGCAGTAGCAGAGGTAGTAACTACACATTGTCCAGCTACAGTTTTAAGAGTTGGAATAAAAGATACTTTTGGGGAAAGTGGTAAGCCAGCAGAATTATTAAAAGCTTATGGATTAACTGCAGTAGATATAGTTAAAGCGGTTAAAACTGGAATTAGTATGAAATAAATAATAAAATTAAATAGGGAAGAAATCTAAGGATACTTAGGTTTCTTTTTTTTATAGCCTATGATATAATTTATAAATAATTTGAAAATTCGATTTAGTAAGGAGAGCGTTATAGATGAAACAAGATGTTAAAGGATATATGAATGATGTAATCTTTTGTTTTAAATTGTCTTTAAAATTAGTCATTATACCTGTAGTTTTAGGTATAGTTATTAGTTGCATATATCTATTAATTAAAGGTCAAGCTATGGAACTTTATCGAATACTTAAGGGAATAAGAAATACAGGAATTATATTTTCTTGTGGAGGATTATTTGTATCAGCATTAGCATTTTTACAACCGACAAAGTTATTGAGACCTTTAAGCTATGAGAAAACTTGGAGACAATATCTTCATAAATTTGGTTTAGTAGGAACTATATTCTGTACTTTTGCATTATTAGCAACATATTTCTTAGTATATGATATATTAATTCACAACTTATATGTGTAGTTAAAATACATAAAGAAACATGAGTGGAAAAAAATATATATATTTCCACTCTTTTTTCTTGGAGAAAAATAATAATTTATTATTTTTTAACTTATGTAGGACTTGCATTTTAAATTTTTATGTTATAATATACACAGATAAAAAGTAAAAAGTCGAGGAGAGTTAATAATTATGATAGATTTTAAAAATGTTACTAAGGTTTATAATAACAATGTACTAGCTTTATCTAATTTAAATGTACATATTGACCAAGGTGAATTTGTTTTCTTAGTAGGCCCAAGTGGAGCAGGAAAATCTACCTTTATAAAGATGTTATTAAAAGAAGTTGATCCAACAGCGGGTTCAGTTATAGTTACAGGATCAGATTTAACAAAGCTAACAAGGAAAGAAGTACCTTATTATAGAAGAAAAATTGGAGTAGTATTTCAAGATTTTAGATTGATACAAAGTTTAAATGTATTTGATAATGTAGCTTTTGCACTAAGAGTTATAGGATCAAGCGAAAAGGATATACAAAAGAAGGTTCCAGCAGTGCTTTCAATGGTAGGATTATCAAAAAAGAGAGATGCTTTACCTACGGAGTTATCAGGTGGAGAACAACAAAGAGTATCTATAGCTAGAGCTATAGTAAATAGTCCATCATTATTAATTGCTGATGAGCCAACAGGTAACTTAGATCCTGAAACTTCATTAGAAATTATGGATATTTTAAGTGATATTAGTAGAGCAGGAACTACCATTGTTATGGCAACCCATGCAAGAGACATAGTTGACTCTATGAAAAAGAGAGTTATAGCTATTGAGAAGGGTGTTATTGCCAGAGATGAGGAAAGGGGGAAATATGGTTATGAAATTTGATTCTTTTAAATATTCATTTAAGGAAGCGCTTAAAAGTATAAAAAGAAATAAAACTTTAAGTATAGCATCTATAGCTACGGTAACAGCTACACTTTTTTTATTAGGAGCTATAACACTAGGAGTAGCTAATGTAGATAAATTAATTACGCAATTGGGATCCATGGTTGAGGTAAAAATTTACTTAAAAGAGAGTATAAGTGATAATAATAAAAATGCTATAGAGAATAAAATTAAAGAAGTAGAGGGTATAGATAAGATAACTTTTCAAAGCAAGGAAGATGCTTTGAAGGATGTAAAGGAACAAATGAATGATGAATTAGGTCAGTTAACATCTGGATTTGAGGATAATAATCCATTCCCAGCTTCCTTTACGGTAAATGTTAAAGAGCCACTAGTGGTTGATAAAGTTGTAAGTAGTATTAAAGATATGAATGGTATTGATGAGATAAAAGATGCGAGATCTATAATTGCAAAAATTTCTAGGCTTACAGATTCATTTAAAATAGGCGCTGCAGTAGCATTTGTAGTTTTTATTATGATATCTCTATTCTTGATAGGAAATACCATAAAAATTACAGTGTTTACTAGAAAAAAAGAAATAGGAATAATGAAGTATGTAGGTGCTACTGATTGGTTTATTAGATGGCCGTTTATAATAGAAGGTATGATACTTGGAATATTTGGAGCAGTCATATCGGTAGTAGCACTAGGTTTTATATATGCTATTATAATTAATAATTTAAGTGCTGATACACTATTTGGATTTGATTTAGTAGGTATTTCATATATATTAAAGGTGATTATTTGGGAATTCTTGGGATGCGGAGTTTTCATAGGCGCTATTGGAAGTATAATATCCATGAGAAAATTCTTAAAAGTTTAAATTATAAAGAACAAATAAGACTAAGAATTTATTTCTTAGTCTTATTTGTGTATAATATAATATATTGGTAATAGAAAGGATTAATAAAATAATTTTAATTTCATAGTATTATTATTGGGGATAAAAAGTAATAATAAATATATGATAATGAGAGGGTGATTTTTATGGATGGTAAGAAAAATAAATGGAAAAGAGTAACGGGTATAGTGTCTCTTTTAATAGTGACAAATTTAATTACTTTAGGATTATCTAACTATATATCTTTTAAGTTACCAGATGGTAAAGTTATAGTTAGTAGAAAAACATATGAAAATGTAGTGGACTTTGAAAAGTTATATACTATAAAAGATAAATTAGATAGATATTATTTAGGTGAAATTGATATTGATAAACTTATAGATGGAGCAGCAGCGGGAATGACAGAAGCTGTAGGAGATCCATATACAACATATATGAATGCCGAAGAGTTTAAAGACTTCTATTCACAAACAGAAGGAAATTATGTCGGACTAGGAATACAGGTAGGAGTTAAGGAAGATAAGATAGTTGTAGTAGCTACCTTTGAAAATTCACCTGCAGAAAAAGTGGGAATACTTTCAGGAGATATAATTGAAAGTGTAAATGGTACAAAGGTTGAAGGCAAGGACTTGGAAAAAGCAGTGAAAACTATGAAAGGTGAAAAAGGAGAAGCTGTAGAACTTACTTTAGCTAGAGAAAATAAAGGTTCTTTTAATGTTAAAGCTGTAAGAGATGAAATAGAAATGATAACTGTAAAAAAAGAAATGATTGATAGTCAAGTAGGATATATTCAGGTAACTATGTTTGATGAAAACACATCTAGCAATTTTGAAAACGCAATTAAAGATTTAAACTCAAAAGGAATGAAGAGTTTAATAGTAGACCTAAGAGAAAATCCAGGAGGATTATTAGATCAAACTGTGAATATGTGTTCACAATTTATTCCTAAGAATAAGAATATAGTTTATACGGAAGATAAGAATGGAAGTAGGAAGGATTATAATTCTGTAGGTGGAATTGCTGAAGGATTACCACTTACTATATTAATAGATGAGGGGAGTGCAAGTGCTTCAGAAATATTTACAGGAGCTATAAAAGACTATAAGTTAGGAACTTTAGTAGGTACTAAGACTTTTGGTAAGGGGGTTGTTCAAACAACTTTTTATAGGGATAGAGATGGATTTAGAGATGGAACTGCATTGAAGGTTACTATATCAAAATACTATACTCCTAATGGGCAGAATATCCATGGTATAGGAATAGAGCCAGATATTTTAGTTGAGTATCCAGAAGAACTAAAGGGAAAATCCTATGATAAATCAGTAGATCCTCAATTTGAAAAGGCTTTGGAAGTGGCAAAAGAAAAGATTAAGTAATAAAATATAGGGTATTATAATAGATATTAGTATTTTTATTATAATAAATACTAATTAAAATAAGTTAACATATAGAAAAATTAATAAAATTAATTTTATAGTTTCAAGTAGATAAATGATGATGTAAAATTAAGTATCTATTATAATAGATACTTAATTTTACTTATGCACATCTACTCTTTGTTACATAATGAGAAGGAGAAAAATAATGGAACTTTTAAAGTATACTTTGCAGCAGGTGTCTTATGCTATTGTAGAGCCGTCTTATGCGCTTATATTAATAATGATGGCTGTCGTATTCTATATGAAAAATAAAAAAACTACAGTGATGGAAAGATTAATTATGGGTAAAAACTCATCAACAGCTTTTGAACTTACTGTGTCACAAATAGTTATGGGAATATTAGGAGGTGTAGTAGCTAGTTTAATTCTTACATTTTTGGGGATTACTTTTTATGAAACTTCTAATATATTTCTGATATTTATATTATCAGTTGCGTTAATGTTCTTTAGTCCAAAATTAGTTTGTCTTTCATATTCAGGGGCTATTTTGGGACTATTATCAATACTTCTGTATTTTATATCATTAATTATGTATAATCCAAGTTTAGATGTACTAAAAATGGATATAACTAATTTATTGGTATTAGTTGCAGTAATGCATATTGTTGAAGGGTTATTAGTAATCTTTGATGGGAAAAGAGGCGCTATACCTGTATTTGGATCAAGAGATAAAAAAATCATAGGTGGATTCGCATATAGAAGACAATGGATATTACCAATGATAATATTATTAATGGTACAGGCTACTAGCGCCAATACAGTCATGGGCGGAAGTGTAAACACTCCAGAGTGGTGGCCAATAATTAATCATAATAAAAACATGTTGATTTTTGCTACTATGGTAATTGGTGCACTACCGATTTTTGCAGGAGTTAATTATGCTACCATAACATTTACAAAAAGTAAAAAAAATAAGCCAATATTCTCAGGACTATTAATTTTAGGCTATGGGACTGTATTAATTCTATTATCTTTTCTTGGGGATATAAATAAGATTTTAGATGTGATAATTCTTACATTGATGCCTGTATTACATGAATATATGTTATATATTGATCGCTTAGCAGAAAAAAAAGGCAAAATAAAGTATGTGAGTAATGAAGAGGGAGTATGCGTTCTAGATGTAGCCCATAATTCAATAGCTAAAAATATGGGAGTTAAAATGGGAGATCTAATATTAGAAATAAATAATATTAAATTATATAAGGATGAAATTATATTTAATATGTTAGAATGTCTTCCAGATATTATAAATATGAAGGTTAGAAGAGAAAATGGATCTATGGAAGAACTAGAATGTAGAGTAAAAAACAATAAAGAAAAATTAGGAATTGTTATAGTTCCTAGAGAAGTTCCAAAGCAGGCTACTGTAGCAAAACCAAACAGTTCTAGTTTTTCGGATATTCTAAATAAAATTAAAGAAAAAAAAGATAGTAACGATAAAGATTAATTTTAAAGAAGATGAGGTGATGTATCATGGGTCAGTTTAAGATTCATTCAAAATTTAAGCCAACTGGAGATCAACCTGAAGCAATAGATAGTATAGTTAAAGGAATTCTTGAAGATAAAAAATATCAAACTTTACTTGGAGTAACAGGATCAGGGAAGACATTTACTATGGCAAATATTATTGAGAGAGTTCAAAGACCAACTTTAATTCTTGCTCATAATAAGACTTTAGCAGCTCAATTATGCTCTGAATTTAAAGAGTTTTTTCCGGAAAATGCTGTTGAGTACTTTGTTTCTTATTATGATTACTATCAACCAGAAGCTTATATGGCTCAAACTGACACCTATATAGAAAAGGATGCATCAATAAATGAGGAGATAGAAAAGCTACGACACTCAGCTACTTCAGCCTTGATAGAAAGACGAGATGTTATAGTTGTGGCTTCTGTATCATGTATATATGGGCTAGGAAATCCAGAGGATTATAAAAAGCTTACTGTATCTTTACGAGAAGGTATGATTAAAGATAGAAATAGTGTTATTAGTCAGCTAGTGGATATTCAATACGAAAGAAATGATATAAATTTTGTAAGAGGAACCTTTAGAGTTAGAGGGGACGTGCTAGATATATTTCCAGCATCATCAACTAATAAAGGGATAAAAGTTGAGTTTTTCGGAGATGAAATAGACAGAATCCGTGAATTTGATGTATTAACAGGCAATATAATTAGTGGAAGAAAGCATGTATCTATATTTCCAGCATCACACTTTGCTACATCAAAGGAAAATTTAGAAAGAGCTATCTCTCAAATTGAATTTGAATTAGAAGAGAGATTAAGGGAGCTAAAGGATGAGGATAAGTTATTAGAAGCTCAAAGATTAAAACAGCGAACCAATTTTGATATAGAAATGATGAGGGAAGTAGGTTATTGTACTGGAATAGAAAATTATTCTAGAATATTAGATGGAAGAGCAAAAGGAACACCACCACAAACTCTTATTGACTATTTTCCGGATGATTTTCTTTTCTTTATAGATGAAAGTCATGTTACACTACCACAAATTAAGGCTATGTATGGAGGGGACAGATCTAGAAAGACTTCTTTAGTAGAGTATGGATTTAGACTTCCATCAGCCTATGATAATAGACCACTTAGGTTTGAAGAGTTTGAAGACAAATTAAATCAAGTATTATTTGTAAGTGCTACACCTGGAGTTTATGAGAATGAACATTCTGCAAATATAGCAGAGCAAATAATAAGACCAACAGGACTTTTAGATCCTAAAATTATAATAAGACCAGTAAAAGGTCAAATTGATGACTTATATAGTGAGATTAACAGAACTACTGAAAGAGGATTTAGAACCTTAGTTACAACTCTTACAAAGAAGATGGCAGAGGATTTAACTAAATATTTAAAGGAATTAGGAGTAAAAACTACTTACTTACATTCTGATATAATTACTATGGAAAGAATGGAAATAATAAGAGATCTTCGAAGAGGAGATTATGATGTGCTAATTGGAATAAATCTTTTAAGAGAAGGGTTAGATATTCCCGAAGTGGCATTAGTTGCTATATTAGATGCAGATAAGGAAGGATTCTTAAGGAGTGAAACATCTTTAATTCAGACTGTAGGTAGGGCTGCAAGAAATTCAGAAAGTAAAGTAATAATGTATGCTGATAATATGACGAACTCTATGGAAAAAACTATAAATGAGACGCATAGAAGAAGATGTATTCAAAAAAAATATAATGATGATCATAATATAGTACCTAAGACTATAATCAAGGAAATAAGAGATGTTATAGAAATTTCTACAGTGGCAGAAGAGGAAGCTTCATATATCAGTGAAGCAAGTAGTGATTTACTCTTAGATAAGAAGGAGTTGGCTAAGCATATTACTAAACTAGAAAAAGAGATGAAAGAAGCAGCTAAGGACTTACAATTTGAAAGAGCAGCGATTTTAAGAGATGAGATAGAACGTATGAAGAGAGAATTTAATTTGTAAAGGAGAAATTTATGAGAAATAGTATTTATATAAAAGGTGCAAAAGTACATAACCTTAAAAATGTAGACCTAGAAATACCAAGAGATAAATTTGTTGTTTTTACTGGACTTTCAGGTTCAGGAAAATCTTCTTTAGCTTTTGATACTCTTTATGCAGAGGGACAAAGAAGATATGTAGAGTCTCTTTCAGCTTATGCGAGACAGTTTTTAGGCCAAATGAATAAACCGGATGTAGAGTATATCGAAGGATTATCACCAGCTATATCTATTGACCAAAAAACTACAAGTAAAAATCCAAGATCTACAGTAGGAACAGTAACTGAAATTTATGATTATTTAAGACTTCTTTATGCAAAGATAGGTGTACCCCATTGTCCGAAATGTGGCAAGGAGATTACCCAGCAGACTGTAGATCAAATGGTAGATCAGGCAATGGCTCTGCCGGCTAGAACTAAGGTGCAAATCTTAGCACCTGTAGTTACAGGAAAAAAAGGAGAACATGTAAAGATCCTTGAGAACATTAAAAAAAATGGATATGTTAGAGCTAGAATTGATGGTGTCCTAGTAGATTTAGAAGATGAAGATATCAAACTAGAGAAGAATAAAAAGCATACCATTGAAATAGTAATAGATAGAGTAGTTATTAAAGATGGAATTGAATCAAGAATTACAGACTCTTTAGAGTCAGCATTAAAAATAGGTGAAGGTATAGCTATTCTAAATGTTATTCATGGAGAAGATATACTTTTGAGTGAAAAGTTTTCATGTATAAGTTGTGGAATAAGTATTGGTGAAATTGAGCCTAGAATGTTTTCCTTCAATTCTCCCTTTGGCAAGTGTGATGAGTGTGATGGGCTAGGGACTTTAATGGAGATAGACGAGGATTTAGTAATTCCTGATAAAAGCAAATCCATATTAGGTGGAGGAATTTTAACGTTAGGTGAAGGTAGTCTAAAGGAAGATTCATGGACTCGTGCCATATTAGAATCTCTCGCTAAAAAAAGAGGTTTTACTTTAGATACTCCTATAGAAGAACTATCAGAAGAGAATTTAAATTCTGTTTTATATGGAACGAATGGAGAAAAATTACGAATAGAGTATACTAAGGAATTTAAAACTGGTATATATAATTATGCTTATGAAGGTATAATAAATAATTTAAAAAGAAGATATATGGAAACTAACTCAGATTACATAAAGAGGGAAGTAGAAGAGTATATGAGTGATAATCCTTGTCCTAAGTGTAAGGGAAGAAGATTATCTAAAGAAGCTTTATCTGTTACTGTAGGTGGTAAAAATATAAGTGAATTTTGTACTATGTCTATTATAGAAGAACTTGATTTTGTAGACACATTAAAATTATCTAAAAAGGATGAAATTGTAGCAGAACAAGTATTAAAGGAAGTTAAGAGTAGACTTAGCTTTTTAAAAGATGTAGGACTTAGTTATCTTAACTTAAGTAGAGCATCAGGTACTTTATCAGGAGGAGAAGCGCAAAGAATTAGATTAGCAACTCAAATTGGTTCTAGTTTGATGGGAGTTTTATATATTTTAGATGAGCCAAGTATTGGATTGCATCAAAGAGATAATGATAAATTAATAAAGACTTTAAAGCATCTTAGAGACATAGGAAATACTTTAATTGTAGTTGAGCATGACGAAGATACTATGCGAGAGGCAGATTACTTAGTAGATATAGGTCCAGGAGCAGGAGAGCATGGAGGAAAAATAGTAGCTGCAGGTACAGTAAAACATGTGATGAAGTGTAAAGAGTCCATTACAGGACAATATTTAAGTGGGCATAGAACTATAGATGTGCCGGGAAAATATAGAATTATGGATAAAAATAGAGTTATAAAAGTTAAAGGTGCAAAGGAAAATAATCTAAAAAATGTAAGTGTTGAATTTCCATTAGGATTATTTACATCTGTAACAGGAGTTTCAGGGTCAGGGAAAAGTACTTTAGTTAATCAGGTTTTATATAAGGGGTTAAATAGAAAATTAAATGGTTCTAAGAAACTACCAGGAAAACATGAGGAAATTATAGGCGCTGATCAGATTGATAAGATTATAAATATAGATCAAAGTCCAATATGAAGAACACCGAGAAGTAACCCTGCTACATATACAGGAGTGTTTGATTTAATAAGAGAACTTTTTACTATAGTTCCAGAGGCTAAAAGTAGAGGATATAAACAAGGTAGATTCAGTTTTAATGTTAAAGGTGGAAGATGCGAAGCTTGCAAAGGTGATGGGATTATAAAGATAGAAATGCAATTTTTATCTGATGTCTATGTTGAATGTGAAGTATGTAAAGGAAAGAGATACAATAGGGAAACATTAGAGGTAAAATACAAGGGAAAAACCATTGCAGATGTTTTAAATATGACGGTAGAAGAAGGGTTAGCTTTCTTTGAAAATATACCTCGTATAAGTAGTAAACTTAAAACTCTTATGGATGTTGGATTATCTTATATAAGATTAGGTCAACCATCAACCACGTTATCAGGCGGAGAGGCACAGAGAATAAAGCTTGCCTATGAATTATCTAAAAGAAGTACAGGCAAGACTTTATATATCTTAGATGAACCCACTACTGGATTACACATTGATGATGTTAGTAAACTTATAAAAATTCTCCAAAGACTTGTAGAAGGAGGGAATACAGTAATAGTGATTGAACATAATTTAGATGTAATAAAATGTTCAGATTATATTATAGATTTAGGACCAGAAGGTGGAGATCAGGGAGGAACTATTATAGTTAAAGGAAATCCTAAGGATGTAATTAAATGTTCTAAATCATATACGGGACAGTACCTGAAAAAGATGATATAATTACTTATAACTAGCATCATAATTTATAATGATGCTAGTTATGTTATATATATATAAAGGAGTTTTGCTTATGAATATTTTAAAATTTGCATTAAATTTAGGAATAATAGCCATAGTTTATTTTATTATAATCTATGCTTTAAAAATAATGTATACAGATACTAAATCAGTGGGTAAAAGAAGGAATAGAACTAGAAAGGCTACTTCTGGGCTAGAAATAATGGTAGCTGGAGAAAATACAAATCTAAAAAATGGAGGAATACTACCAATAGTAGATAACTTAACTATGGGAAGAAAAAGTGATAATACAGTAATCTTAGATGATAAATATGTTTCTTCTCATCATGTTAAAATTTTCAGAAGAAATAATGAGTATGTGTTGGAAGATTTGGAGAGTACTAACGGAACTAAGGTTAATGATATTAGAATAAAGAATTCCCTTATATTAAAGTCAGGGGATATAATAAAGGTGGGAACTGCTACCTTTAAATTTATGTAGTTATTAGGAGGCAAGTATGAAGGGTATAAAACAAGAAAAAAGAGTGCTTAGGTTTACTTATTTGCTTGTAATGGCACTGTTTTTTAATGTAGCAATTCTAACTCCAACTATTGATAAGGGTGCAATATTTATAGGAGCAATAATATGTGGTTTATTATGTTATTCCCACTTTGTAATAAGAAGATTTTATCCAGATGGGGATAAATTTATATTGTTATTTTCAAATATTCTTGCTGTTATAGGGATTGCTATGATATATAGGTTGGATTTACCCATATCAGGAGGTAGTTATATAGCGGAAGGTACTAGAAGTTTTTTAACAGCTAAGCAAATTATATTTTTTGCTTTAGGTATGACTATGTTTATATTAGTAGTTGTAATACTTCCAGATTTAAAAAGATTTAGTAAGTACAAATATTTATATCTAATAGTAACATTATTATTTATGTCCATGGGTACCTTTTTTGGAAAGGAACAGTTTGGAGCTAAAAACTGGGTAAATTTATTTGGGTTTGGTTTTCAACCTTCTGAGTTTGGAAAAATTGCCTTAGTAGCTTACCTTGCTTCAGCATTAAAGGACTATGAAAAGCCTTCGAAGTTTTGGATTAAGATAGGAAGGGCAATTGGATTTAGGAAAGAAAGCTCATATAAATATATAAGTTTAATGGAGCCTGCTATAGTAATGATGATATCATTACTATTTATGTTAGCTCAAACAGACTTGGGTTCAGCGCTAATTTTCTTTGCCATAGCACTTACTATGCTTTATATTGCTACATCAAATAAAAAGTATGTAATAATAGCATTACTGTTATTTGTAGTTGGTGGTGTCATAGGATATTACTTATTTTATCATGTTCAAATAAGGGTTATGATATGGCGGGATCCATGGAAATATGGATATAATGAAGGACATCAGCTTGTTCAATCCCTTATAGCTATAGCAAATGGAGGATTCTTTGGGGTAGGACTTGGAAATGGATATCCAGGATATATTCCAGTAGTGGAATCTGACTTTATATTTGCAGCTATTTGTGAAGAGCTAGGGTTACTTATTGGGTTTGCAGTTATAATTTTAAACTTTCTACTATTCTATAGATGTATAAGGGCTGCACTTTACATAAAGGATAGATTTTCAAGGCTATTAGCCGTTGGATATAGTACTATGATGGTATCCCAAACTCTAGTAATTATTGGTGGTGTAACTGGGGCTATTCCTCTTACAGGAATAACTTTACCTTTTGTTAGTTATGGAGGAAGTTCTATGCTGATAAGTTATCTTTCATTAGGTATAATACAAAAAATATCAGAGGAGAGTAGTAATTATGAATAATCTACAAAAGAACATAAAAAATGTAATGATTGTATTTCTGTTATTATTTATTGCTCTAATCTCTTATATAAGTTATAGTACATTATTTAAAAATCAAATAGCTTTGGATAGTGTTTATAATAAAAGAAATCAGGCGGAGAAAAATAGAGTTCTTAGAGGAACTATTTACGACAGAGATATGAATCCTTTAACTACAGGTGAAAAAACAGGGGAGTTTTCTCAAACAAGAAAGTATATTGGAGGAGTAGCTTTTTCTCATGTTGTTGGTTATAATGATGCTAAGTATGGCGCTAGTGGAATTGAAAAGAAGTTTGATAAAGAACTTTCAGGACAATCAGTGAATTCCATAAAGGATATATTTTCCAATAAAAAGGATGAGAATAAAATTGGAAATCATGTAGTGACTACCTTAAATTCTAAGTTACAACAAAGAGCCTTTGAGATTTTAGGCAACAGAAAGGGATCAATAGTAGCATTAAATCCTAAGACGGGAGAGGTTCTTGCTATGGTGTCAAAACCAAGTTTTGATGCAAATACAATACAAGAAAACTTTGAAAAACTGTCACAACAAGAGGATACACCTTTCTTGAACAGAGCTGTTTCAGGTCTTTACCCACCAGGCTCAACCTTTAAAGTTATTACAGCTATAAGTGCTTTGGATAATATGTCAGATATAACCAATAGAATCTTTAATGATGAGGGGAAAATTAGTTTTAATGAAAGTGAATACCTAGAAAACTACAAAGGGTATGCTTATGGAAGCATTGGACTTAGAACAGCTTTTTTAAAGTCTAGTAATGTGGTATTTGGTACCTTAGCTATGGAACTTGGAAATGATAATTTAAAGGCAACATCGGAAAAGTTCTTATTTAATAAAGATATTCCATCAGAAACTCTTACCATTGATAATAGTATTTTCCCCAAATATAAAAGTGATGAGGTTGGTAATATAGCTCAAAGTGGTATAGGACAAAGTGGAGTATTAGCAAGTCCAATAGAAATGGCACTAGTAGCTAGTACTATAGCTAATAATGGTGTAATGATGGAACCTAATGTAGTAAAGGAAATCATAAGTCCGGAAGGGAAAGTAGTTAAAAGCTATGAACAAAAGGAAGCAGCTACAGTTACAACTCCTGAAAATGCAGCATTGGTAAAGGAATATATGAAAGCTGTAGTCAATGAGGGGACTGGCCAGGCAGCAAAGTTATGGAACATTCAAGTATCAGGAAAGACTGGAACTGCAGACCATGACTCTGGAGATAAGGAGCCACACACTTGGTTTATAGGTTTTGCAGGTTATGATGACCCAGAAATAGCCTTTGCTATAATTGCAGAAGAAGGTGGAAATGATAGCTTTAATGCCAGCGCTATGGCAAAGGAGCTTATGAAATCTTACTTTAATACAAATTAATATTAGAACTCTTGAAATATAATTATATAATATACTTTATGATTATTTATCATTGCATTAAAAGTGAAGTTCAATAAGTATTATACTAAAGATGAAACAACCTTTGGATGAGAAGTGAGGTGATTTAATGTTTAATTTTGAGTATCATCTAAAAAATCTTCCAGACAATCCTGGAGTTTATTTAATGAGAAATTCTTTGAGAGAAGTAATATATGTAGGAAAAGCAAAAAATCTTAAAAATAGAGTAAGACAATACTTTCAGAATTCTAAAAATCATAGTGAAAAAGTTAGAGCTATGGTTAAGAATATAAGTGAATTTGAGTATATAGTTACCGATTCTGAAGTAGAAGCTTTAATACTAGAATGTAATTTAATAAAAAAGTATAGTCCTAAATATAATATTTTGCTAAAAGATGATAAATATTTTCCTTTTATTAAAATTACTAACGAAGAATTTCCAAGGGTATTAGTTACAAGAAATTATGGAAATGATTCATCTAAATATTTTGGACCATATACGGATGGAAGTGCAGTATATACTATAAATGAACTTATAAAAAAGGTATTTCCTCTTAGAACATGTAGAAGAGTTATAAAGGAAAATGGGCCTAAAACAAGGGTTTGTCTTAACTATCATATAAAATTATGTAGTGGACCATGTGAAGGATTAATTTCTAAAGAGGAATATAAAAAAATTATCAATGATGTGGTGGATTTACTTACAGGTAAGGATACAAAAATTACAAGTAATATTAAGACTGAAATGGAAGAAGCATCAAAGAAATTAGATTTTGAAAGAGCGGCTTCTTTAAGAGATAAGTTAATAGCTATAGATAAAATAAATGAAAAGCAAAAGATTATTAGTAATAATTTTGAAAATGAAGATTTTATAGGTATTTCTCAAGATGAAAAAGATAGTTGTATTCAGATATTTTTTTTAAGAGATGGCAAAATCGTTGGAAGAGAAGATTTTATTTTAGACAATACTGGAGGAGAAGAGCCTGCCTATGTCATAGAGGAATTTATTAAAAATTTTTATGGTGGAACTGCTTTTATACCTAAGACTGTATATGTAAGTCATTGTGATGAAATTGATATCTTAGAGCAATGGTTATCTATAAAGAAGGAATATAGAGTCACTATAAAGGTTCCACATAAAGGAGAAAAGAAAAAGACACTTGATATGGTAGAGAAAAACGCTAGCCATGCTCTCGAAATGTTTAAGATTAAACATAAAGTAGATAAGGAACTTAATAATGTGGCACTTTCTGAAATTCAAGAGGCTCTTGGGATTGAAGATATGCCTAGTAGAATTGAAGCTTATGATATATCTAATATCATGGGAATGGATTCTGTAGGAACCATGGTAGTATTTCAAGATGGAGTAGCTAAAAATAGTGATTATAGAAGATTTAAAATTAAAACTGTAGAAGGTGCAGACGATTATGGCTCTATGCGAGAGATATTAACAAGGAGATTTACCCATGGATTAGAAGAAATAAGGAAGATAAATAATAATGGTATGGACTTTAAGTCGGGTAAATTTTCTATTTTTCCTGACTTGATTATGATGGATGGTGGAAAAGGACAAATTAATATAGCACTTCAAGTGTTGGAGGAATTAAATATTACTATACCTGTATGTGGTATGGTAAAGGACGATAAGCATAGAACAAGAGGACTTATTTATAAAAATAAAGAAATTTTATTAAAGCCCTCTTCCAAGGCTATGCTTTTAATAACTAGGATTCAGGATGAAGTTCATAGATTTGCCATTACATATCATAGAACTTTAAGAGATAAACGTACTTTATATTCTATATTAGATGAAATACCTAAAATAGGGGAAAAGAGAAGGCGTGAACTTCTAAGGAAATTTGGTAGTATTGAAAATATAAAAAAGGCTACCTATGAAGAGTTAATGGCTACACCTTCTATGGATGGGAAAGCTACTGAAAGTATAATTAATTATTTTAAGAAAAATAGTTAATAACCATATGTCAGCATAAAAATATTGAATTAGAGTGTGTATACTATTAATAGAATAGTATACTTAAAATGAAAGAAATATATAATAAATGTTGATATATATAACGTAAGTATTTTATACTTAATATATAATAATATAGTAAGAGGTATACAATGAAATTAAAGGATAGTTTTATAAGAAGTGTTTTAGATGTAGCAGGGAATGAAAATGTAAAAATAGATGAACTAATGAAGAATCATACTTCTTTTAAGGTAGGTGGACCCGCTGACCTATTAGTTTATCCTTCTAATTATGAAATGGTTAAAGACTTAATTAACATATGCAAGGAAAATAAGGTGGATTATTTCATATTAGGAAATGGATCTAATCTCATAATAAGAGATGGAGGAATAAGAGGAGTAGTTATAAAACTAGGACACATAAATAAAATAGTAGTAGATGAAAATTTAATATCTGCACAATGTGGAGCTAAGTTATATTCAGTTGCAGATCAGGCTTTAAAGAATAGTTTATCAGGGTTAGAATTTGCGTCTGGTATACCAGGATCTATTGGAGGTGCTACTGCAATGAATGCAGGTGCCTATGACGGAGAAATGGCAAAAGTAATTGAAAGTTCTTTAATAATTGACAATGAGGGTAACATTAGAGAATTGAGTAAAGAGGAACTAGAATTTGGATATAGAAATAGTGTAATTTTAAAGTATGGCTATATAGTTCTGGAAACAAGGATGAGATTGTCTCATGGAGATAAAGCTTTGATCAAGGAAAGAATGGGTGATCTAGCAGAAAGAAGAAAAAGTAAGCAACCCTTAGAATATGCATCAGCAGGAAGTACATTTAAAAGACCCGAAGGATATTTTGCAGGTAAGCTTATTCAAGATTCAGGATTAAAGGGTACTAGCGTTGGGGATGCACAGGTATCTGAAAAACATTCAGGATTTATCATAAATAGAGGCAATGCAACGTCAAAGGATATTTTAGATCTTATTGAATTTGTAAAAGCTAAAGTTTATGAAAAATTTAAGGTTGAATTACACACTGAAGTTAGAGTTATAGGTGAAGATAGTTTAACCTAATATAAAAAATAGGGAGATGGGGATATGATTTCAAAAAAAATGGTTGATTATGTTAAAGGTAGTTCATTAATCAGAGCTATGTTTGAAGAAGGTAAAAGACTCGCATCAATTTATGGTGCAGAAAATGTTTATGATTTCAGTTTAGGAAATCCAAATCTTGAACCGCCAAGCACTGTAAAGGAGGCAATTGTAGATATTTTAAATAATGAACCTAATACTATGGTTCATGGTTACATGAGCAACTCAGGTTATGAGGATGTTAGAGAAACTATTGCCAACTCAATTAACAAAAAATTTAATACAAGTTTTACAGAAAAGAATATAGTTATGACTGTAGGTGCAGCAGGTGGTTTAAATGTGATTTTTAAAACTCTTTTAAATCCAGAAGATGAAGTAGTAGTATTTGCACCATATTTTGGTGAATATAGAAGTTATGCAGCTAACTATGACGGAAGGCTTGTAGTAGTATCACCAAACACTATAGATTTTCAACCTAATTTAGATGAGTTTAAAAGTAAAATTACGGATAAGACTAAAGCTGTTATAATTAACTCTCCAAACAATCCTACAGGTGTTGTTTATTCAGAAGAAACTATTATAAAACTTACTAATATTTTAAAAGAAAAGCAAAAGGAATTAGGAACTGACATATATTTAATATCAGATGAGCCTTACAGAGAGCTTGTATACGATAACATTCAAGTGCCATATTTAACAAAGTATTACGATAATACAATTGTTGGATATTCCTATAGTAAATCTCTTTCATTACCAGGAGAAAGAATTGGATATTTAGTTATACCAAATGAAGTATCCGATTTTGAAAATGTTGTATCTGCTGCTAATGTAGCTACTCGTATTTTAGGATATGTAAATGCACCATCACTTTTCCAAAGAGTGATAGCTAGATGTTTAGATGATAAAGTAAATATTGATTTTTATAATAAAAATCGGGAACTACTTTATAGTGAACTTACTTCTTATGGATATAATTGTATAAAACCAGAAGGTGCTTTCTATTTATTTGTTAAATCACCTATAGAGAACGATATTGAATTCTGTAATATGGCAAAAAAATATAATATTCTAATAGTTCCTGGAACTTCTTTTGCTTGTCCAGGATATATTAGAATTGCTTATTGTGTAGCATATAGTACTATAGAAAATGCCTTACCTGGATTTAAATCATTAATTGAGTCTATAAAATAAATATTTTAATTTAAAATAATATTGTTAATTTTAAAATTTTATGTGAGAGATATAGGATAAATAAATATTTATCCTATATCTTTTTTAGTAATATAAATTACTATATGATATAATTAATGTGTATAATATATAGATATTAGTGTTAATTTTTATTAAAATTATTAATTTAAAAGATGTATAATTTAAAAATAAAATAAGATTAAATTTACAAGTTTTACTGGAATTAAATATGCAAAAGAGGTGTGATAGAATGAAATTTTTGATAGTTACAGGTATGTCAGGAGCAGGTAAGACACAAGCAATAAGATCCCTTGAGGATTTAGGGTTTTACTGTGTAGATAATTTACCACCAACCCTTATAATAAAGTTTGCTGAAGTGTGCTTCAAAACTGAAGGTAAAATAGATAAAATTGCCATAGTAGTAGATATTAGAGGAAGAACATTTTTTGATGACTTATTAGGTAGCTTGTCAACTCTTGATAAAGAAGGTTACCTATATGAAGTATTATACCTTGAAGCTACAGATGAAACCTTAGTTAAAAGATATAAAGAATCAAGAAGAAAACATCCTCTTGCACCGGATGGAAGGATTATTAATGGTATAAGTATAGAAAAGAAAAAACTAAAAGGAATAAGGGAAAGGGCTAGTAAAATAATAAACACATCAAAACTAACTAATAAAGAGCTTAATGAAGAAATAACTATGGCCTATGGAGATGAAGGTCAAATTGAAAGTCCTTTACTTATTAATGTAATATCCTTTGGATTTAAATATGGAATACCTTTAGATGCGGATTTAGTTATGGATGTAAGATTTATTCCTAATCCATATTATATTGCTGATCTAAAGCCTTTTAGCGGATTAGATAAGCCAGTAAAAGATTATGTATTATCCAAAGTTGAAACACAGCAATTTGTAGAAAAATTTATAGATATGCTTAAATTTTTAATTCCTAATTATAAAATAGAGGGAAAAAGACAGTTGATTGTTGCTATTGGTTGTACAGGAGGTAGACATCGTTCTGTAGCTATTGCAAATAAAGTATATGAGACTTTAAATCATAATGGTAATAGTGTAACTATAGATCATAGAGATATAAATGAGGATGTAAGTAGAGGAGCTGGAAAGCGATGAAGCTTAAGGACGGGTTAATGCCTGGTGTGGGAATTAAGAGATGGATATGTCAAATTATTTTAGGTGTATTTTTAATTTCCTACTCTATAATTGAGCTTATAAGAAGATGGTGTGAAGGTATTTCTATTAAAATCTTTTTCGTAGCAATACTAGTTTTAGGGTGTGTATTGACCTATATAAGTTTAGAGAAGTATACTAAAAAAGTAATAGATATAATAAAGTTTGAAGCGTTGAATTTTTCTATGGGAAAGAAAAATTTTGGTGATGATTTTTTTAAAAATAGTATATTAGTAAAGGGTCCTAAGGTGGTAGTTATTGGAGGTGGAACAGGGCTCTCAAATATGCTTAGCGGACTAAAAAGATATACTACTAATATAACTGCAGTAGTTACAGTGGCTGATGATGGAGGTGGTTCTGGGGTACTGAGGCAAGATTTAGGAATGTTACCGCCAGGAGATATTCGTAACTGCATAATAGCTTTAGCAGATACTGAACCTTTGATGGAACAGCTCTTTAGGTATAGATTTAAGGATGGTTCTTTAGAGAATCAAAGTTTTGGTAATTTATTTTTAGCAGCTATGAATGGGATTTCCGATAATTTTTTAGAGGCTATTAAAAAAACCAGTGAGGTTTTGGCAGTAACTGGAAAAGTGCTGCCTGTTACTTTAGAAAATGTGCAATTATATGCAAAACTAAAAAATGGAGACATAATAAAAGGAGAATCCTCAATACCTACTGAGAGCTTAAATAGAAAATCACCTATAGATAGAGTATTTATAGAGCCTAAAGATGCTAATGGAGTTCAAGAGGCCGTTGAGGCTATAAGAGATGCTGATGCAGTTATATTAGGTCCAGGAAGTGTGTATACTAGTATAATCCCTAATCTAATGGTAGGTGATATAAGAGAGGCTGTAAAGGCCACTAAAGCGTTAAAGATTTATGTGTCAAATATAATGACTCAACCAGGTGAGAGTGATAACTTTAGTGTTCAAGATCATATAAGAGCTATAATGAAACACTGCCAAGGTATGCCTATTGATTATGCTATTGTAAATAAAGGGCTCTCAAAGGAAGAAGAAAATATAAAAGAAAGATACTTACAAAAAGGCTCAACCTTTGTTCAACTTGACCATGGTGACAAAGATAAGCTAAATGTAAAGTATATAGAGTTTGATATGATAAAGATAAAAAAAGAGCTCATAAGACATGATGAGGATAAACTTGCTAAAATACTTATAGAAACTATATTAAAGAAAAAAATGATTAATGATGAGAAAAGAATTTTTGAATATATATATTTATCACAGAGATTAAGAAGAGAAAAAAAGGATAGGGAGTAGAGAAATGTCATTTTCACTAAAGGTAAAAAATGAAGTATGCAGAAATAGTGAATTATCTAAAGATGAAATAGCTGCCCAATTATCAGCTATAATGAAGTCAAGTGGAACCTTGGGTTTTGGATTTAACAGATCTATTACCTTTAAGATAGTAACTGAAAATCCAGCTATAGCAAGATGGATTTTTAAAAATTTAAAAGATTTCTATGATATTCACACTAAATTATTGGTAAAGAAAAGCAATTCGCTAAAGAAAAATAATATATATATGGTTTTAATACCAGAAGAAGTAGATGTAAAGGGACTCCTTCAAGAATTGGGAATAATAGAAAAGGATGGTTTATTTAATATACACTACGGAGTACCTGTTGAAGTTATAAAAAATGAAAATTGCAAAAGAGCATATATAAAGGGAGCTTTTTTAGGGGGAGGAAGTATTAGCAACCCAGAAAAAACTTACCATTTGGAGTTTGTAACTCATGATCAAGATTATGCCAATGAACTTAGTGATCTTATTAACAGTTATAAGCTTAATTCTAAAGTAATACAAAGGAAAAATAGTTTTGTAATATATTTAAAAGAGGGAGAGCAAATAGTAGATCTTTTAAATATAATAGGTGCACATAATGCATTACTAGAGCTTGAAAATATAAGAATCATGAAGGAAATGAGAAATAATGTAAATAGAATTGTTAACTGTGAAACTGCAAATCTTAGTAAAACTGTTAATGCAGCTGTAAGACAGGTGGAAAGTATTAAGCTTATTGAAAGTGAAATTGGACTTGATAGATTACCTAAAAATTTAAAGGAAGTAGCTAAATTAAGACTTGCCTTCCCAGATGAATCCTTAAAGGAGTTAGGAGCTATGTTAAATCCACCTGTAGGAAAATCAGGAGTAAATCATCGTCTTAGACGAATTGAAAAAATAGCTGATGAGCTTAGGAAAGAGGGTAGATAGGCATGTCAAAACATGAGGAAATAATTAAATATATTCTATCCTTAGATATAAATACTAAGATATCTGTTAGAGGAATTAGTAGTAAATTAGGTGTCAGTGAAGGAACAGCATATAGAGCAATAAAGGAGTGTGAATCTATAGGAATTGTCAATACAATTCCTAGGGTTGGTACAGTAAGAGTAGAAAAGTTAGAAAAAAAGAATATTGACAAGATATCCTTTAAGGAAATTGTAAACATGGTAGATGGAACCTTAATTGGTGGCAAGGGCGGAGAGAGTAATTTTCTTGAAAGATTTATAATAGGAGCCATGGAAGTTGAAACCATTAAGAGATACATAAGCCCAGGTTCATTACTTATAGTAGGAAATAGAGAAAAAGCTCAAAGACTAGCACTTGAAAACCAATGTGCTGTGCTTATCACTGGGGGCTTTCAATGTAGTGATGAAATAAAGACTTTAGCAGATAAAACAAATTTGCCTGTAATATCCTGTAGCTATGATACCTTTACTGTTGCAAGCATGATAAATAAGGCTATATATGAAAATAATATTAAAAAGGAAATTGTATTAGTAGAAGATGTTATGGATAAAAATCCAGAATACTTAAATGTATGGGACAAGATTAAAAGATTAAGGGAATTATCAGAGAAAACCAGGCATGAAAGATTTCCAGTTTTAGATGAGGAATCTAGAGTTATAGGTCTTGTAAGTATAACTCAAATAAACAATCATGATGACAATGAGATCATAAATAGCATTATGACAAAGAATCCTATTGTATTAAATCCTACAAGCACAGTTGCCTATGCAGCACATATCATGGCTTGGGATGGAATTCAAATATGCCCAGTGGTATATAAAAAGAAATTAATAGGTATAATTTCCAGAGGAGATGTAATAAAGGCATTACAAATAGTTACAAGACAGCCTCATGTAGGGCATACTATGGATGATTTAATTTTAAAGAATTTTGAATTTGAGTCTAGTAAAAATAAGATGCATTTCTGGGGAGAAATTGTACCTGAAATGCTTGACTCTATAGGTACGGCATCATGGAATGCATTAAATATGCTTTTATCAACTATGGGAACTATGGTGTTAAGACAAAATGGTATTACAAATGTAGCTATAGATAGTTTCACATCTTATTTTACTAAGCCAGTTCAAATGGGTAGAATAATTGATGTATATTCTGAAGTAATAGATAGAGGAAGATATTATTCAAAGGTAGAAGTAACAATGTATAATCAAAATAAAGAGATTATGGCAAAGGCTATGCTATCAGCTAAGGTACTAAAAAATAATTAAATAAAATAGGTTAATGTATAGGGGGGGAAAATTTGTTTACACATGTGGTTTTATTTAAATTAAAAGAAAATACAAGGGAAAACGTAAAGTTTGTAGCAAATACTCTTAAAGCTATGGATGGAAAAATACCTGAACTTAAGGAGATAGAAGTAGGAATAGATGAACTTTATACGGATAGATCTTTTGATGTATGTCTTATAACTAGATTTGATTCTGTAGATGATATGAATGAATATAAGATTCATCCATATCATGTTAATGAAGTTTTAGGTAAAATTAAGCCTTATATTGAGGTTTCTAAAGTGGCTGACTATATTAAATAAAGTGCTATATTAAAGATAAAAAGCAACTCTGTTTATCATGGAATGTCTCAAAATCATTAATTTTTAGTTCAGTTTTATAGATAAATTACTGGGACTAAAAAGATTAATTATATAAGACATTCCATTTTTGAGAATGTTACAAAACATATGTGTGTATAATTACTTAATAGTTTATAATTTTAAGTAAAGAGGTGTCTTAATGAAGGGGAAGATTAGAAACATTATAAGTATACTTTTAATTTTAGTGGGGATTGGATTATTATTGTTTGCTTTTAGAGGAAAGTGGGAAACAAAAAAAGTTCAAGATCAGCTTTATGACAAATTTGTATCAGAAGAAAAGCAAGAAGTTAATCATGAAAAAAATAAGAAAAGTAAGGAAGAAAAACTTCCCTATATAGATATGGTAAATCCAATTGCAGTTTTAGAAATACCAAAAATAAATTTGAAAGTAGTAGTAGCAGAAGGCACTGAGGATGAAATTATAAAATATGCAGTAGGACATTTTAAGGATACTGCTATGCCAGGTGAAATGGGTAATTTTGTACTAGCAGGACATAGAAACTATGATACAGGAGAATTTTTTCTAAGACTAAACAAATTAGAAGTTAATGATGATATAATAGTATCTACTCATGATAAGACCTTTAATTATAAAGTTACAGAGAGCTTTACAGTTGCTCCAGAAGACACCTATGTTTTAGATAAAAGTGAGGATGCAACAATAACTCTTGTAACATGTACTTATGATGGTAAGGACAGATTAATAGTAAGAGGTAAGTTAGAAAGATAATATAAAAATAAGTATTTTAAAAGAAATTAGTTTTGTTACCAAGGATACAGGGGGTGAAAATATGAAGGATTTTGTACATCTGCATGTGCATACAGAGTATAGTCTCTTAGATGGTTCAGGGAAAATATCTAAACTTATTAAAAGAACTAAGGAATTAGGTATGAAAGCTATTGCTATTACTGATCATGGAACTATGTACGGTGTAGTAGATTTTTATAAAGAAGCTATAGAAAATGGGATAAAACCCATAATTGGATGTGAAATATATGTGGCAGGAAAATCAATGTACATTAAAGAACCTCAAAAAGACAATGATACCTATCATTTAGTTTTGTTAGTTAAAAATCAGGTAGGTTATGAAAATCTAATGAAAATAGTATCTACTGCTTCTATAGAGGGGTTTTATTACAAACCAAGAGTAGACTATGAATTTTTAAAGGAAAATTGTGAAGGATTAATTGCTACTAGTGCTTGCTTAGGTGGTGAGGTTCAAAAAAATTTACTTAGAGATAATAAAGAAAAGGCCAAGGAAGTTGCTTTAAAATATAAGGAAATATTTAAAGATGATTTTTATTTAGAATTACAGTACCATGGAATTTCCCAGCAGTTACAAGTGAATGAAATGCTATTAGAGTTGTCTAAGGAATGTGATATCCCATTAGTATGTACTAATGATACTCACTATATAAATGAAGAAGATAGTAAATCACACGATGTATTACTTTGTATTCAAACAGGTAAAACCGTAGAAGATAAAACTAGGATGAGATATCCTTCAAATCAATTTTATCTTAAGTCATCTAAAGAAATGTATGAGACTTTTTCTTATATACCAGAGGCTATGGAAAACACGCTAAAGATAGCAGAAAAGTGTGATTTTGATTATAAATTTCATGAATCTAAGTTACCTAAATTCCCTTTGCCTCAGGGGATAGATCCATTTGAATATCTTAGGGAAAATTGCTATAAGGGACTTATTGAAAGATATGAGGTATTCTCAGCTTTAAATGGAGTATTGGATGAAGAAAAAGTAAATAAAATAAGAGAAGAAAATGAAGAAGGAAAACTTCTGTGCGATAGATTAGATTATGAGTTAGGAATAATCAAGAAAATGGGATATGTTGATTATTTTCTAATTGTTTGGGATTTTATAAAATATGCTAATGAAAATGGAATTCCTACAGGACCGGGAAGAGGTTCAGCAGCAGGAGCTATAGTTGCTTATACCTTGGGAATAACCAAAATAGATCCAATAAAGTATGCTTTAATTTTTGAGAGATTTCTTAATCCAGAAAGGGTAAGTATGCCTGATATTGACTCAGACTTTTGCTATGAAGGACGTCAAATGGTAATTGATTATGTAGTTGATAAGTATGGAGAAAATAATGTATCACAGATAATTACCTTTGGAACCATGGCACCAAGGGCATGTATCAGGGATGTGGGAAGAGCAATGAATTATTCCTATGCTGAGGTAGATAAAATTGCAAAGATGATCCCTTCAGTATTAAATATAACTATAGATAAAGCACTGGAAATGAATAGTGAGTTACAAGAGCTTTATGATGTAGATGAGAGAGTACGTGAACTTATAGATGTAGCTAGAGATTTAGAAGGTTTACCAAGACACTCCTCTACCCATGCTGCTGGAGTAGTTATAGCATCTCATCCTTTGGTAGAATATGTTCCATTACAAAAAAATGAAGGTATGATAGTAACTCAGTTTACCATGGGTACATTAGAGGAATTGGGACTTTTAAAGATGGATTTCTTAGGGTTAAGAACCCTTACAGTAATGGATGAAGCTATTAAGAATATATGGGAAAATAAAGGTATAAAAATAGATATAGACCATATAGATTTTGAAGATTCAAAAGTTTATCAAATGGTTGGCGAAGGGAAAACAGTAGGAGTATTCCAGCTAGAATCTGCAGGAATGACTTCCTTCATGAGAGATTTAAAACCAGACTGTCTTGAAGATATCATAGCAGGAATAAGTCTTTATAGACCAGGCCCAATGGCAGAAATTCCAAAATACATTGAAGGAAAAAGAAATCCAGACAAAGTAGAGTATGTCACTCCACAATTAGAAGGTATACTGGATGTGACATATGGGGTAATGGTTTATCAGGAACAAGTAATGCAAATAGTTAGAGATCTTGGAGGATATTCCCTAGGCAGAAGTGACCTTGTGAGACGTGCCATGTCGAAGAAGAAACATAAGGTTATGGAAGAAGAGAGAAAAAACTTTGTTCATGGAATAGTAGATGAAGAAGGGAAGATTGTAGTACCTGGATGTATTCGAAATGGAATTACAGAAGAAGCAGCTAATAAGATATTTGATCAGATGATGGATTTTGCATCCTATGCTTTTAATAAAAGTCACGCTGCAGCTTATGCAGTAGTTGGATATCAAACAGCATATTTAATGTATTATTACCCAGCAGAATTTATAGCTGCCATGCTTAATAGTATAATGGGAAACAATGAAAAGGTAGCATACTACATTAGGTTTGCAGAAGAAATAGGAATAAAAGTACTTCCACCAGATATAAATGAAAGTTTTAGTAAGTTTACAGTACAAGGTAACACTATAAGATTTGGTCTTTCAGCTATAAAAAATGTTGGAATAAATGTTATAGAATCAATAGTGGAAAGACGTAAGGAAAAGGGGAAATTTAAGAGCTTTAGCGATTTTTGTAACAAGATCGATTCTGGAGCAGTAAATAAGAGAGCTGTAGAGAGTCTTATAAAAGTTGGAGCCTTTGATAGTTTAGGAGTATACAGATCTAAATTAATAGCTGTTTTTGAGAAAATTTTAGATGGAATAAACAATGAAAGAAAGAGAAATATCCCAGGACAAATCAGTCTATTTCAAGGAGCTGAGGATGAAGATAGTGCCTTTAAGATAGTTTATCCAGAAATTCAAGAATTTAATAAAAAGTATTTACTAGCTATGGAAAAAGAAATGACAGGAATATATTTATCAGGTCATCCACTAGATGATTATGAGAAGACCTTAAAACATGTAACCACTCACAAGATATCAGACTTAGTTTTAGCAGATACCTTAGAAGATGGAAGTGCAGGTGTAGAAGGACTTATTAGCGAGAGAGTTCCAAAGGTAAAGGATAAACAAAAAGTAATTTTAGGGGGACTTTTAACATCCGTTTCTAAAAAAATTACAAGAAATAATCAGGCTATGGCCTTTGCAACCTTAGAGGATTTATTTGGAACCATAGAACTAGTCATATTTCCAAAGACATTTTCAGCTTGCAGAGAATTTGTTGAGGAGGATGAAATAATCACTGTGGAAGGACGTATAGCCCTGGAAGAGGAAGAACAACCTAAAATATTATGTGAAAAAATATTGCCATTAGTTAAAGTGATTACAGATAAGATATATATAAGGGTTGAAGATGATAGCAAGCTAAATAGTACAATGAAGCTTATAAGAGACAATTTTATGGGGGAATTTGGTTCAGCACCAACCTACTTATTTGCTGCTAATACGAAGAAAAAATATCTTATAAATAAAAATAGTTGGCTTAATAATGATTATGAAACTACATCTAAACTGAGAGAAATTTTTGGGGATGATAATGTTAAAGTTTTAGAAGAATAAGGCTAATATTATAATAATATAAATTATTTTAGGCACCAAGTAATTAGCTTGGTGCTTTTATATAATATAAATTTTTTTAAAATTCTTGACATTGCATATTGAGTATATTAGAATATATTCAATAAAACTATGAAGAGAAGAGTAATCAAACCCAATTTTTTTACAGAGAGCTTTAGATGGTGAGACAAAGCAAAAAACAGTTTGGTGAAAAAAGCCTCGGAGTTGTACACAGGATCTTTACTTTACTAGAGTTTATCTTAAAGTGAGGTTGCTTCTTAAAAAAGAAAGAAGTTTCCTTTAGGAAGAGAGATGGTGTAACGGGTGCTCCCGTTATAGAGCTAGGGTATAAGCTTAATATATTTTATTGTAAAGCCGTACTTGAAAAGGTTAATATGGTGACATATTAATAAACTGGGGTGGTACCACGAAGTTGAACTTACCAAACTCTCGTCCCCAAGACTATTGTCTTGGAGGTGAGAGTTTTTATTTTGCAAAAATATAACAATGGACTAAAGTAACGTAACTGAGTCTACTAGAAAAAACTACAATGAGGTGTTATTTAGCTTCATAAAAGTTATAAGAAATTAAAAAGCAAAATTGAAAGGTGGTACTATTATATATGTATAATGATTATGTAGAATTAAATAACTTACAAGAAATAATGCAAGATGCCAATGAATTTAATGTAGAGAGAATAAAAAAATTAAATGAACTTTTAAGCAGAAGAATTAATCCTTATCCCTATACTTTTGAATCAAACACTACTTCAACCTATATAACAGAAAATTTTGATAAAATAGATAGTGAAGAGAAATTTATTTTATCAGGAAGAATAATGCTTTTAAGAAGAATGGGTAGAGTAACATTTTTAAATTTAAGAGATCAGAATGGAAATATTCAAGTGTATATAAGTAAAAATGATCTTGGTGAAGATTCCTATGGAGTTATTAAACTTCTTGATGTAGGAGACATAATTGGTATAGAGGGATTCGCATTTAAAACAAAAACGGAGGAAATTACTATTAAAGCTCTAAATGTTACCGTTCTTTCAAAATCTATAAGACCTCTTCCAGAAAAATATCATGGAATTCAAGATATGGATTTAAGACAAAGACATAGATCTCTAGATATGATAATGAATGAAGATGTAAGAGATAGGTTTGTAAATAGAGCTAAGGCTATGTATGCCATAAGAGAGTTTATGAATTCTAAAGGGTTTATGGAAATGGAAACCCCTATTTTAGATACAAAATATGGTGGAGGAGAAGCTAAACCATTTATAACTAATGTAAATGCGTTAGACTGTGAAGTATTTATGAATGTATCTCCAGAGTTATACTTAAAAAGATTGATGGTTGGAGGCATTGATAGAGTTTTTAGTATGGGACGTTCCTTTAGAAATGAAGGAATAGATAGAACTCACTATCCAGAATTTACATTGTTTGAATGTTACATGGCTTATGCTGACTATAATGATATGATGAGAATTATGGAAGATTTATATGAGCATGTATTTACTAAAATTAAAGGAACAACTAAAGCTGTATATGACGGTGTTGAAATTGACTTTAAAGTCCCTTGGAAGAGAGAAACTATGTGCAATTTAGTTCTTAAAGATACAGGAATAGATGTGGAAAGGTTAACTAAGGAAGAAATAATACCTCTAATTATAGAAAAAGGACTATTAGAAGAGGAGCAAAGGGATGGATTTAATATTGAAGAAGCAAATAAAGGAGACTTAATACTTACATTATTTGAGGCTTATTGCGAGGATAAATTAATAGAGCCAACCTTTGTAATAGATTTTCCATTAGATTCGTCTCCGCTATGTAAAGTTCATAGAGAGAATCCAGAGTTAATAGAAAGATTTGAACCTTATGCCTTTGGAGTAGAACTTGGAAATGCATATTCAGAACTTAATAATCCATTAAGGCAAAGAATTTTACTTCATGAGCAAGCAGCGAAATTGAGAGCAGGACTTGAAACTGCTAGCCCAATGGATGAAGAATTTGCAGTAGCTATAGATGTAGCTATGCCACCAGCAGGAGGTCTTGGAATAGGAATAGATAGAATGATGATGTTTTTAACAAACTCATCATCTATAAGAGACGTAATTGCTTTTCCATTAGTAAAAAGATAATTAAAAGATAATATGAGAAGAGTTAGTTCAAATTTTACTTATATTTAACCTTAATTTGCATGAAAATATAAAGAAGTTTTATTGATATTAGATTGTAAATTGAATTGTTGTAAAAGATAAGTTTAATTGAAGAAGTAGCTCTTCTTAATTTTATATATAAATTTTATTAAAATTTATTAATTATAAAGGATAAAATGGGAAGAATAAATTATAAGAGACTTTATTAAAAGTTGACAACATTTACAATAATAAATTTATAGGTATTTACTCAAATGTATCCAATAATAGGTTGCAAGGAGTAACTCTAAACATTAAACTTAAGTTAAGTAAGTAGAGATTTAAATAAATAATAACCACAATAAAGCTAGGGGGTAATATAGTGAAAAGAATTGCAGTATTGACTAGCGGTGGAGATTCACCAGCAATGAATGCAGCAATAAGAGCTGTAGTTAGGATTGGAATTGAAAATGAAGTCCAGGTATTTGGAGTACATAGAGGATTTAATGGACTTATTAATGGGGAAATATTTGAGATGGATAGACATTCTGTTTCTGATATAATTCAAAGAGGAGGTACTATCCTAAGGACTGCTAGAAGTGAAGAGTTTAGAACACCTGAAGGGAGACAGAAGGCACTTAATGTTATTAAAGTCCTTAAAATAGATGGAATTATAGTCATTGGTGGAGATGGATCCTTTAGAGGAGCTAAGGAATTAAGCAATTTAGGTATACCAACAGTTGGAATACCAGGAACTATAGATAATGATTTACCTTATACAGATTATACCGTTGGATTTGATACAGCTTTAAATACAGCTATTGATGCCATAAATAAAATCAGAGATACATCTAGCTCCCATGAAAGAGTGAGTGTAATTGAAGTTATGGGAAGAAACTGTGGAGATTTAGCTTTATTTTCAGGTATTGCTGGCGGGGCAGAACAGGTAATAGTTCCAGAAAAAAAATTCACTATTGAAGATATATGTGAAAATATTTTCAAAGGAAAACGTAATGGTAAGCTTCATAATATTATAATCTTAGCTGAAGGTGTAGGTGGAGCACAGAAATTAGCTAAAAGAATAGAGGAAATAACGGGCATAGAGACCAGGGCAACAGTGCTTGGATATATACAAAGAGGTGGAAGCCCAAGTGCTTTTGATAGAATTTTAGCTTCAAGAATGGGTAGTAAAGCAGTAAAAGTGTTATTAGAAGGAAAGACAGCAAGACTTATTGGTGTAAAGGCAAATAAAATTATAGATATAGATATAAAAGAAGCTTTAGATTTAAAATCATGTTTTAATGGAGAGTTATACAAATTAAGTGTAGATTTGTCGAATTAATGGGTTACAGATATTGTAGAATTACAAATATTTTAATATAATTTTATATAGTGGTAAAGTTATCTAGGCAAAAGAATTTAAATCTATGAAATATAAAGGAGGATAACTATGAAGAAAACTAAAATTATTTGTACAATGGGACCTACTACTGATGAAAAGGAAATTATAAAAAAGTTAATTGAAAATGGTATGAATGCTGCCAGATTAAATTTCTCTCATGGAAGTCATGAAGAACATAAGAGAAGAATAGATATGGTTAAGGAAGCAAGAGCTGAATTAGAAAAGCATATTGCTATATTACTTGATACAAAGGGACCAGAGATTAGAACTGGAAACTTTGAAAATGGAACTGTAGAACTTAAAGAAGGAACAACTTTTATAGTTCATTGTGGCGAGGATATTATAGGAGATGAAACTAAATGTTCCATAACCTATAAAAATCTTTATAAAGACGTTAAGTTAGGGGATGTACTTTTAATTAACGATGGATTAGTGGCACTAAAGGTATTAGATATAGAAGAAAAAAGTATTAAAACTCATGTGGAAAATACAGGAGTTATAGGTAATCATAAGGGTATGAATGTACCAGGAGTTAAATTAAATCTTCCAGCATTAACAGAGAAAGATATAGCAGATTTAATGTTTGGTATAGAAAGTGAAGTAGATATAGTAGCTGCATCTTTTATAAGAAAAGGTACAGATGTTCTAGATATAAGACATCTTCTTGATAAGAATGGTGGAGATTATATTCAAGTATTTTCAAAGATTGAAAATAGAGAAGGCGTAGATAATATTGATGAAATTATAAGGTATTCTGATGGAATTATGGTAGCAAGAGGGGATTTAGGAGTGGAAATTCCTACTGAAGAGGTACCAGTAGTTCAGAAGATGATTATACAAAAATGTAATGAAGCTGGAAAACCTGTAATTACTGCAACTCAAATGTTAGATTCTATGATTAGAAATCCAAGACCTACTAGAGCAGAAGCTTCAGATGTAGCTAATGCGATCTTTGATGGAACTGATGCTATAATGCTAAGTGGAGAGACTGCCAGTGGTAAATATCCAGTAGAAGTTGTAAAAACTATGTCTCAAATAGCTATGAAGGCAGAGGAATATATAAATTATGAGGAAAGTTTTAAAAAAAGAAGAAAGTTACATGTTGCTAATGTGCCTAATGCTATAAGTGTAGCTACATGTACAACAGCAATGGAGTTAAATGCATCAGCAATAATTACAGCAACTCAAAGCGGTCAAACTGCAAGACAAATCTCTAAATATAGACCGGAATGTGAAGTAATAGCTTGTACTCCTTATGAAAGGGTTGCAAGAAGTTTAGCACTAAATTGGGGTGTGTTTCCTGTAATAACTCCAAAATTAAAAGATACAGATGAATTAATAGATAAGACTTCAGAAATTGCATTAGCAGCTAATTATGTAAAGAAGGGTGATCTTGTAGTAATTGTTGCAGGAATACCAATGAACTACATAGGTAGTACAAATATGATGAAGGTTCATATTATAGGAGATGTACTTTTACAAGGTAAAGGAAGTAATTCTGGTACAGCTTTTGGAACAGTAATGCATGTAAATAATTCTAAGAAGTTTTTTAATTCTCTAGATGAAAAGCAAATTATTATAGTAGATAAATTAAGTAGAGATTTTTCAGATGTGCTTAATGAAGTTGGTGGAATAATAGTAGAAAGCGATGAGATGAGTTCTAGCGTATTACTAGAATGTGCATCAAGAAACATTCCTATTATATATAACGCACAAAACGCATCTTCAATTATAAAATCTGGATGTTTTATAACTATGGACTCAAAAGTAGGAATGGTATATAGCGGAAAAGCTAATATTAAGTAGTTTCATCCAAGGAATTATTTTAAAATTAAGATAATTATGGTATTTATGTAAAATTTATAAAAAATATTGAAATTATCTGAAATTTAATGTATAATTAATAATCCAATGGATAAGACTTAAAATATAACATTTTTGGCAACTGATTCATTATTGACACCCGTAAAGGGTGTCTTTAATTTTTTCAGAAATTTTAATTTAGATATATTAGTATTTAAAAGTAGCTATAATTTTAGGTCTACCCCATGTATAAAAAAAATATTTTTCCACATAATAGTATTATCTAATTACTTAAGAAAATAATTAAGAATAGGAGTGCTATGAATGAGTGGAAATTTAGCATGTAATGCAACTAATTGTACACACAATAATTCTGGAATGTGCACCGCTAACAGTATCCATGTACAAGGAGCAAATGCTCACTCTAGTGAGTATACTCAGTGTGGAAGTTTCACAGAAATGGGAATAAAGAATTCTCTTTCTAATGTATATAATATGAATATTGGAGGAGAAGTAAAACAAAGCTTTAATAATTTCTCTGGAGGTACAGGACCAAAAATAGTATGTGATGCAATAAACTGTAGGTATAATATCAATAAGGATTGTGTTGCAAACTTTGTACACATTAATGGTGTAGGTGCAATAAGTAGTAATAGAACAGACTGTGAAACTTTTAAAATTTAATTCACCATAGTAAGGGCAACTTTAGCTAATTTTATTAATAATCTAAAGTTGCCCTTGCTTTAATTTTATATTATGACTACTTATTATGGTTAATTGACTAGTTTTCTGATAAAATTAAAATTAATTAGAAGCTAATAAAGGGTGGTTTTATGAAAATACGTAAAGAGATAAGTAAGGTTAAAGTTATAGAAGAAGCTGAAAAAGAAGAGAGAGAAAGAGTGAAAGCTTCATTAGAAAAAGAAAGATTTCTAAAAGAGGATAGGAAAAGTGAAGAAAGAGAAGCAGAGATAGAAAATCTTATTTTAGAATTAAACAATAATCATGAAGATATAGAAATTGTAAAGAATAAGGATTATATAATTAAGATAGAAGGATATGGACATGAAGGAGAAGGGGTAGGTAAAATAAATAACTTTACTGTATTTGTTAAAGGAGCCATAAAGGGTGAAACAGTAAAGATAAAGCTTATAAAAGTAAGTAAAACCTATGGAATAGGTAAACTATTAGATGTAATTCTATCATCTAAATATAGGACAGAACCCATATGCCCAATTTATAGGAGATGTGGAGGCTGTAATCTTCAACATATATCCTATGAAGAACAACTTAACTTTAAAACTCAAAGAGTAAAGGATGTTATGGAAAGAGTAGGAAAGATAGAAGGATTAAAGGTACATAATACTATGGGTATGGATTTCCCATATAACTATAGAAATAAGGTTCAGCTACCAGTTGGGAATAATGATGGATATATAGTAATAGGATTTTATGCACCAAGATCCCATGAAATAATCAATATGGATCACTGTTATATACAAAGTAAAATAGGTGATAAAGTTGTTAAGATCCTTAAAGAATGGATGAAAGAGAATAAAGTAACTCCTTATGATGAAAAAAATCATAGTGGTGTAGTTAGACATATAATGATTAGAGAGGGTTTTCAGACTAAGGAGGTAATGGTTGTAATAGTTACTAATGGAGAAAAGTTACCTAGTATAAAACCACTTATAAAATCTCTTAGAGAAGAAATTTTAAATCTTAAATCTATAATTCAAAATGTGAATAAGAATAAAACAAATGTGATTTTAGGTAACAAATCTATTACTCTATGGGGAACAGATACAATATCAGATTATATAGGTGAATTTAAATTCAATATATCGCCATTATCTTTCTTTCAAGTAAATCCTGTACAAACAGAAATGCTATATAAAAAAGCATTAGAATATGCAAGTCTTACAGGAAATGAGGTTGTATTTGACGCATATTGTGGTACAGGGACTATATCACTGTTCTTATCTAAAAAAGCTAAAATGGTCTATGGAATTGAAATAATACCAGAAGCTATAGAAAATGCTAATGAAAACAAAATAATTAATAATATAAAAAATGTGGAATTTATAGTAGGAAAATCAGAAGAAGAAATTCCAAAACTAATTGAAGATGGAATAAACCCAGATGTAATTATGCTAGACCCTCCAAGAAAGGGCTGTGAAGAATCACTTCTACATGCGATAGCAAAAGTAAAACCTAAAAGGATTGTTTATGTATCCTGTGACCCTGCAACATTAGCAAGGGATTTAAAGATTCTTGAAGAATTAAATTATAAAGCACTGGAGCTACAGCCAGTAGACATGTTCCCTCAAGGACATCATACCGAGGCGGTTGTTAAACTAGTGAGATAAATAAAGGGTTTGAGCTACTTTAATATAAATAGAAATATGGTTTGCCATCAATTTGCCACCAAAAATTTTGTATTGGTGGCAAATTATTTTTTTATAATTATATTTTCTAAAATATTAATAGTATCATTTTCATTTTATTAGTTACATGAAAATTAGTATCTAACATAGAGCTACAGGTGATAACATACCAGTTAGGGGTGAGTTAATTTTTATGAATTATGAGCCAAGTGTTTAAGAGCAGTTAAAAATATTCTAAAATCAAAAATAAGGTCATATGGGAGCACTGCTGTAAGTAGGTATTTTCATATGACATGAAATAGCAAATGTATATTTTATTTTGCTGGTTTTATAGATACTTCTCCAGCACCAAATATAACAATTCTGTACTGAGGAGTAAGAGGAATTAAATCATGTATTGGAGATTTAGGCTCTAAACGTAGAAATTGCAGTGAAGTAAGATTTTCATCCATAACTATTAAGTAAGAATTATCTTTTGATGAAATATTATGAATAGTATAAAGATTATCTTTTGTAGGAGCAAAGTCTGATAATGTGTAAATACCTTCTTTATAAGTAGTGTTTTCAGATGCAAGAGCTATAATAGAAGTACTAAGTATTAATGTAATGAAAATTACTAATGTGGTAGTAAATTTTTTCATATAATAGCCACCTTTCGATAATAATTTATGTAGTCAAAAAATAATATAAAACAAAAATTTTATAGTAATTGTAAAGGGAATACATATCAATAATATATATTTTATTTATTACTAATGTAAGATTAAATAGAAAAATATATATTATTCAACACCTTTAATAAATATTTCGCCATCTCCAACTATAAAAATTTTATATTCTGATTTAAGAGGAATTAGATTATATCTTGACGATTTTGGAGTTAGATAAATAACTTGTAATAAGGAATCATTTTCACCCATAACTGCGAAGTAACAATTACCTTTTGATGAAATATTCTGAACGAAGTAAGAATTGTCTTTTGCAGGAACGAAGTCTGATAATTTATATGAGCCTTCTTTGAATAGATTTTGGGCAAATGCAGGAGTTGTAGCAGATGCACTAAATATTAAAGTTATCAAGATTAATAGCATAACAGTAAATTTTTTCATATAATGACCACCTTTCAACAATAGTTTATGTAGTTGAAAAGATAATATACAGATTTACGATTTAGTAAGTATGTTAAATAAATTGATCTTTGAAAATTGAATAGTACGGTGTTTACAAAGAATGTTATGATTATTTATATTTGTGTATATAATAATTTTAAAATGCTAGAGAAAAAAATAAATTTTAATATTGAATTTGAATGTAATTAGAAATTAGAAGTTATATATTAGAATATCACAATAATGCTAAAGAAAGTTATACGAGAATCCATGTGTAAACCAGCAAAGATTAAAAAAATAATCTTTGCTGGTTTTTATTTGAAAAAATTAATAGTTTACAAATAATGTTGAAATGTGGAAAATGAAAATCATTGATGAAACTTTGCCAATTAGATAAAATTGTAGATAAGTATATTACTATTGATTTACATATAGTATAAAAATATACTTATGAGTAAAATATTATTTGAAGGGAAGTACCTATTAATGAAAAAAATAAATTTTCCACTACTTCTTGGAAGTATAATTGTAATATTTTTATCAATTGTAGCTTTATACCCAGGGTTTTTCGCGTCAAAGGATCCTCTTTTTGAAGAAACACCTAAGTATGTAGAATACAAAGAGGATGGTAAATTGGTAGAAAAGTTTGCATACAATCCAATGCCACCTAATAAGGATAATATTCTTGGGACAGATGATGCTGGAAGAGATGTATACTCAAGACTTGTATATGGAACTAGAAACACATTAAAGTTGGCACTTCTTATAGCTATATTTAGAATGATCTTAGCCCTTCCACTTGGATTAGCTGCAGGAATGGGTATAAAGTTTATTTCAAATATAATAAAAATATTTAATACATTTTTTACTGCAATACCTATGCTTTTATTTAGTTTTGTTATTTTGAACATAGGATATTTCAGGAATCTACAAATGGATAAGTCAATTTTTGCTTTTGCAATAGTACTTACCATTGTGGGATGGGCAAAACTAGCTGGAATAATTGAAGATTCAACTAGGATGGTTATGGAAGAGGATTTTATAGAAGGTGAGATAGCTATAGGGAAGACAAAACTGCAGATAGCACGACAAAATGTGTTACCTCACATATTACCAACTAGTGTAAGCTTGTTTTTTAAAGAAATGGGTATGGCGTTGTTTTTAATTGCTCAATTAGCAGTTCTTTATATTTTTGTTGGAGTAGCAAGACAAGTTAAGGCACTAGCCTTTAGAGCAAATTATGAAATGATTTTAGAGCCAGAATGGGGAGGTACTCTCTCCAGAATTGCAATAAACGTTAAAAAATATGAAACAACATATTGGATGACTCTTTATCCTATATTGGTTTTTAGTATTGCAATAATTGGAATAAATCTTACAGGAGAGGGACTTAGAATAGAATTTCAAAAGAGAGAGTCTAGAGTTATTAGTTCTATTAGAAAGATTTCTTACCTAATATCACCCCAAATATTTATCTCACAGCTTAAGGATATTAAGAAATACTATAAACCTGTGATTGTAAAGAGTTTAATTATAATAGGTGCTATTGCATATATAGTAATACCTTGGCATCCAAGCCTTTATAAATTTGACATAAATCAAGCTAAACTACATGTTGAAGAACTTACCAGTGATAAATATGGAGGAAGGGTAGCTGGAACAGAAGGAGGACATTTAGTTGGAGAATATATAATTAACACTTTAAAATCATATGGCTATGAAGTTAATACTTTAGAAATTCCACTAACAACTACCACAAAAAGTTCAGAAACTAACACTGAAGAAACTATTCCTGAAATTCTGGCTCCTGTAGTAATTGAATCAGGATGGATAAAGGTTACAGATGACAATGGACAAGAAAAGACCTACCAGCTGCATAAAGACTTTACAATTGCAACTGTAAGTAAAAATATATTTATGACTAAGAAAAAAGAAAAATTGCATTACAAGGGAGTTGCAGCAGACCTTGAAAATGTAAATAATATACCTGAAGGCACAGAGGTCTTTTCTATTAAGAGGGAATATACTGGTTTAGATTTTAATTCTTTTGGTATCCAAAATCAGATAACAAATGAATTAGGAAATAGTTTTAATTATGATATACAGTTTATATTAGGTGAAGGCTACAATACAAGTAATAATACCTACTTCTTTAATTCTACAGATATCATTCCTTTTGATGATTTAAGGGAAGTATTAGAGAAGGGGTATAGAGAAGTTGAGATAAGCTTTGATTATCCCAAGATACCAAAATATAAGGGACGTAATATTACTGGATTTTTGCCAGGGAAAGGCAAAACCTATGAAGAACCGGGTGAGTTAATAATTATAGGTGCAAGCTATGATGGTGTTTATATAAATGGAACTGACAGTGCCTACGCTATGTCATCAACTGCTGCTGCAACAGCATTGGAAGTGGCAAGAATGTTATCTCTTACAGAAGGCCAATTAGAAAAGTCAATTCAGTTTATATTTTGGGATAATGAGTATGACATGTTTAAATATTCAAAGGTTGATGGTTCATATCATTACAGTGTAATAGAAGGTATGCCTGTAAATATGGCAATGTCACATGGATATTATTATTTTGATATAAGCTATCCAGGATATCAAGAAGATAAAGATTTAAATCTTATAACCTTTCCAGCTCAAATAGCAGAGAATAGTAATTATCTAATGGGATTGGAGATAGAAGAACGATTTAAACAACTAGATGTGAGATATCAAAGATTTCACGAAAATTATACAACTACAAATGCTTTAATTAACATGAGATTAAATGCACTCTCAAGTGTTGGAATAGGAAATCCTTCAACAGAAGGAGTTAATAGTAATATTGATATTATAGAAAATATAAATTATAAAAGAATGGAAAGTATTGGACAAATATTAGTAGATACCATGACAATGAATTCTTATATGATGGATTAGTAAGAAACCTTTGAAAAGGAGAAAAACCATGATAGAAGTAATAAATCTAACTAAACAATTTTTAATAAAAGACAAAATTTTTGGTGTGAATAAAGGGGTTGTACATGCAGTAAATGGCGTTAACTTTAAAATAGAAAAGGGAGAGACTTTGGGTCTTGTTGGAGAGTCAGGAAGTGGTAAATCAACCATAGGGAGATTGATATTAAGACTCTTAGAACCAAATGAAGGAAAGATATTCTTAGAAGGAAGAGATATTAGTACTATTAGTAACAAAGAGTTCCGAAAGCTAAGAAAGAATTTGCAAATAGTTTTTCAAAATCCCTATTCTGCATTAGATTATAAAATGACTATTGAAGATATTTTGATTCAACCACTTCAAATACACAAAATAGTTGAGCCATTACAATACAAAAAAGAAGTAGGCAAATTACTTGAAATGGTAGGATTGTCAGCACAGGATGCTAAGAAATTACCTCATGAATTTAGTGGAGGTCAGAGACAAAGAATTGCAATAGCTAAAGCTTTAGCAACAAGACCGAAATTTGTAGTGTGTGATGAATCTGTATCAGCTTTAGATGTATCTGTTCAATCACAGATACTCAATCTTATTATGGATCTTCAAGAAGAGTTTGGTTTATCATATTTATTTATATCCCATGATCTAAGTGTAATAAGGCATGTAATCAACAAAGTAGCAGTAATGTATCTGGGGAAAATAGTAGAGAAAGGTAGTGTGGATGATATTTTTGATTCTCCAAAGCACCCATATACTGAAGCATTAATGTCAGCTTCACCAGTACCTGAGCCTAGTAGAAATATTAATAGAATAAAGCTTCAAGGTGAAATACCTAGTGCAATGGATATACCATCAGGATGTGCATTTCACAATAGATGTCCTAAAAAAATGGCTAAATGTAAAACTATTGAGCCAGAACTTATAGAACTTGACAATGGAAGGTTAGTTTCTTGCCATTTATTTAAAGATGGGAGGAGTAAAAATGAAAGCTGAAATATTAAAGGTGGTAACTAAAAAAGTTCTTATGAATATATTAATACTCCTTGTAATTGTATTTCTTGTTATAGCTGTAACAGGAATACCATTAGATTTTGATATAGTTTCATACAATGGAGAGCACACACCTAATATGAAAATGGATGGAGTTATTGAAAATATAAGAAATAACTTTAAAATATTTTTGCGTGGTGAAGAATTTAATATTAAGATTCAGGGAGAAACTATAGGACAACTATTAGCTAAAACAGCAACTAAAAGCTTATTTATATTATTTTTTGGAACTCTTTTAGCAGTTGTTATTGGGATTCCTAAAGGAATTATAGATAGTAGAAAGAAGGAGAGGAGTGGAACAATAAAATTACTGCAATCTCTAATACCTCTTTCAATACCAGATATTTTAACAATAGTACTTGTACAGATGGGTGCTATATACTTATATAATAAAGGAATTTCATTATTGGGTTTAGGACCACTGCCAGCATTTGGAGATGAAGGACTTGTAAATGCAGTTTACCCTATAATATCAATATCAATACTTCCAGCAGCATATATTGCAAGGATAACAGCTACTACAATAGAAGAAAATTTTGAAAAGTCATATATACTAGCAGCTAGGGGAAAGGGATGTTCTAGGGTTCAAATTATAAAAAACCACATGATGAAAAGTATAATTTATGGAGTGTTATCTGGATTTCCAACAGTTATGGGTATAATGTTTTCAAGTCTTATTATAGTAGAAAGATTATTTTACTTTAGAGGAATGGGATTTTATATGATACTTTTTTATACAACAGAATTGATTCCACCATATGAAGGTGGAATAGCCTTTACTACATTTATTTTATTTCTGGCGATTTTTTACTATTTTATTTTTGTGATTTTTAATGTGTTAAAAGATATTATATTGCCTAAGACAAAATTTCATTAAGGAGGGATAATATGACATTACTTCAGGTTAAGAATTTAAAAACATATTTTTATTTGAATGGAAAGGAATATCCTGCAGTAGATGATATAAGCTTTACCCTAGATGAAGGTAAAACAATGGCGATTATTGGAGAGTCTGGGAGTGGTAAAAGTGTGACTGCTTTATCTATCATGGGGTTAATTGATGCTCCAGGAAAAATAATTCATGGAGAAATACATTATAAAGGAGAAAATTTGCTTAAAAAGAGTGAAAAGGCAATGAGACAAATAAGGGGAAATGAAATATCTATGATATATCAGGATCCAATGACAACATTAAATCCTATGAATAAGATAGGAGAACAGATTGCAGAAGCTCTCATAATTCATAAAAAAGTTAGTAAGAAGGAAGCTAAAAAGGTTGTTATAGAGTTAATGAAAGCCGTTGGTATTACGGATGGAGAAGAAAGATATCATCAGCTTCCCAATCAGTTTAGTGGAGGAATGAGACAAAGACTTATGATAGCTATGGCAATAGCTTGTAATCCTAAAATATTAATAGCAGATGAACCTACAACGGCTTTGGATGTTACAATTCAAGCAGAAATTTTAGATCTATTACGTAAACTTAATAGTGAATACAATATGTCCATAATATTAAATACCCATGATTTGGGAGTAGTAGCAGAGATGGCAGATGAAGTGGTGGTTATGTATTGTGGAAAAATCATGGAAATTGCATCTAATAAAGAATTATTTGAAAATCCTATAAATCCATATACTAAAAAGCTTATGGAGTGTATTCCCAGAATAGATGATAAAAAAAGGAGATTAGATACAATTGAAGGATATGTTCCACATCTATCACAATTATCAAAGGGATGTAGATTTTCAGATCGTTGTCATGAAGCCTTTGATAAATGCAGAAATACATTGCCAGAACTAAAAGAGGTTTTTAAAGGACATTGGTCTAGATGCTGGCATCATGAAGATTAGTTTAGAGTGTTTTTAAATAAATCATATGAAAAATAACATTTTATATAAGAAAATTCATGTAAATATAAATATGATTTGCTACCATAATTTTAGTGTTGGTAGCAAATTGTTTTTTTATTGAAATATTGACCAATATATATTATTGGTTTATGATATGGGCATAATATATAATTTTGAGGCACGAAATATTAATTTTATTTAAAGGGATGATAATATGTTGTCAAAAGAAATGGATGAATTGATTAAGCAACGGCAAGGTCAAGTAAAGAAGGAAAATTCCCAGATTCCTTATGGTGTTGCATTGCTTTTAATTACATTAATAATGTGTGCTATACTTTGGAAAAGCAAGTATAATTATGCTGTATGTTTAGGTGTAGGTGTTATAATTGGTATTATTTTAAGATATTCGAGATTTTGTTTTACAGCAGCATTTAGAGATCCTTTTATTAGTGGGAATACAAGAGGGTTAAGAGGGATGATACTAGCTATGATTGTAAGTACTGTAGGTTTTGCTGTAATTCAATCTGGATATATTCATAATAAAGGTATTGATTACAATTTGATTCCAGGAGCAGTTAGTTCAGTAGGTATTCATGTAATGATTGGTGCTTTCATATTTGGTATTGGAATGGTTTTAGCTGGAGGTTGTGCTTCAGGTGTATTGATGAGAATAGGAGAAGGACATGTTTTACACTGGGTTGTCCTTATAGGATTCATGATTGGAACCATACTAGGAGCTAAGGACTATTCTTTTTGGTATGAGCATTTTATTAAGGATGCTAAGACTATTTACTTTTTAGAACATTTTGATTTGAAAATTGTTGTTTTAGCGCAGATAGTTGTATTAATAATTTTATATAAATTAGCATTAAGGTATGAAAATAGACATTTGAAATAATTGTAATGGAGGAGCTTATATGACAGTAAGAAAGGTAGATTGTTTAAGCGAATTATGTCCTATTCCTTTGCTAAGGGCAATGCAGGAACTTAAAACAATGGAGCCAGGAGATATTTTAATTCTTAATTGCGATCATAGTTGTGTGGCAATTGATATAGAGAAGTGGGCACTAGAAAAGGAATATCCCATACAGCTTGTGGAATTAGGTAGAGGAGAGTGGGAAGTATATATTCAAAAGCCAAAAGGAAAATAGGGGAGAGATAAAATGAAGTCTATAATAAAATATCTTAAGAAACCTTGGCCTTATTGGGTAGGTGGAATTTTATTAGGAGTAATGAATGTAATTTTACTAGGTCTAATTGGTATAAGCTGGCAAATAACTAGTGGTTTTTTATTATGGGGTATTGGCATACTACAATGGTTTGGGTTAGACCCATTTAAATGGGAGTATTTTAGTCATTTTCAATCTTACTACGGTCCTATAATTTCCAATGGAAACATATTTATTAATCAATATACAATTTTAAATATAGGTGTTATTTTAGGATCTTTAGTTGCAACGTTATTAGCTTCCCAATTTAAATGGAAGAAAATAAAGAGTAAAAAGCAGTTTATAATTGCTCTTTTAGGAGGAATTATGATGGGATATGGAACTAGGCTTGCCGTTGGTTGTAATATTGGTGCTTTTTTCAGCGGCATACCGTCTTTTTCCTTACACGCTTGGGTTTTTGGTATTTTTGTAATGTTGGGTACATGGGTAGGAGTTAAGATTTTAGTTAAATTCTTTATATAAAAATGGAAAAGAGGACATGTGTCCTCTTTTTTTAACAAAAACCTCTTTTATTAGAAATTATAAAATCTACAAACATTTGCTCGTGCTTTGTAAGTGTATATTTTTTTCTTGAAGCTATATAATAACTGAAAGAAATTTTAAAATCCTCTACTTCAACGATTTGAATAGACTGTTTTTTTAGTTCTTGAACAACTGTTAATTTTGGTAAAAAAGAAAAACCTTTTCCCGAAAGAATAGAAGATTTAATAGATTCGGGAGAATTTAAATCATAAATCACATTTAACTCTTCTACAGTTACATTTTTTTCTTTTAATGATTTTTCAATTACATATCTAGTTCCAGAATTTTGTTCTCGTAAAATTAGTGGAATATGTTTTAATTCTTCCATAGAAATTCTTTTAGGTGAATTATCACTATTTCCTACTAGCAAAAGCTCATCCGAAATAATAGGTTGAGTAGAAATATCATTTAATATTGGATCATGCTGAATGATTCCAATATTAATATCGTGTTCTTGTAGTTTTTGAATAACTTCCCTTGAATTTATTACCTCCATACGAATGTCAACTTCTTCATGGAGATGTTTAAAGGTAAAAATACTACAAGGAAGAGCATATTCACCCACACTTTTGCAAGCACCAATCATTAACTTTGGTTGCTCTTGATGCAAGTTAATCAAATCTCTTTTAATATTTCCTTGAATAGAAAGTAAAGTATCTGCATAGTTAAATACTACTTTTCCTTCCTCTGTTAATTCTACACCTTTATTACTTCGATTTAAAAGATTTACACCTAATTCATTTTCTAAGCTCTTAAGCTGACCACTGAGACCAGGTTGGGTAAGGTGAAGAATTTGTGCTGCTTTTGAGATACTATTATATTTCACTGTTATATAAAATGATTCAAGATATTCAAGATTCATATAGTCACATCCTAAAAATAATTATACATATATTCTATTTTACTAGTATATTACACAGAAATAAATATATTTATTTTTATTAGACATATTTTACAATTGGTTAAAGGGAAGTGTTATGGTATATAGCATTTAGTTTCTATGGAAAAAGAATAATATGTAATAGAATTTTATTATAAAGATAATACATCGTGATATAAACGAAAACACAACCACTTTGCACCAAATATTGTTAAAAAAATCACACTAAATTTTAAATTAAAAGTATAAGGAGGAAAAAAATGAAAAAGACTGAACAAATTTTAGGATTTATAGGAATTTTACTAGTATTACTTTTAGGAAAGACATTATTAAAAACTGACATGCTATTTTTTAGACTTTTAGTGGGTGTGGGATTAGGTTATGCTTTATCTAGGGCTTATACAGGATTTGCAGGTAGTGTTAATCGTGCATTTAACACCGGATCAACAAAATTAATGAGGACACTAATGTTCTTGTTCTTTATCTCATCTTTATTGACCACTGCATTTTTATTCAAGGCAGATCCAGCTAGTTACGATCTGTGGATAAACCCAATTAACTTTGGTCTTATATTAGGGGCAATACTATTTGGGTTTGGTATGTCATTTTCATCATGTTGTGCATCAGGAGTACTTACGGACTTAATAACAGGTCTTCCTAGAGCGTTTATTACATTAATCTTCTTTGGGTTAGGAGTATTCTTAGGATTCCCTATACAAAATACTGTAGGATGGGTTAAGAACTCCTGGTTTTCAACTCCAGTAGGTGAAAAGTTGGCAGGAGGTGTATTCCTGCCAGATCTATTTAAATGGGATGGTCTTGAAGGATATCTAGGTGCCTTAGTATTAATGGCATTATTTTGCGGAGTAGTTGTATTTATATCATACCGTTACGAGAGAAGTCGTAAGCAAAATAATACTTATACTGGTCACTCAATGGAAAAGATACAGGATGAAAATGAAGTATTAGACACTAAGAATTACAAGCTTTTAAGTGAAACAACATACAACAGATTATTTGTAAAACCCTGGACATTAGTGCAAGGGGCTGTAGTTATAGGGATATTATTTGCTTTGTTAATGGGAATTACTAAGGCTGGATGGGGCGCATCTACTCCTTATGGAATATGGTTTGGTAAATTCTTGATGATATTTGGAGTTTCACCAGAATCTTTAGCAGCCTTTACTCAAATGCCAGCAAAGGCGTATCTTGTTCCATTCTTTGAACATGCTGTTTCAGTGCAAAACTTTGGAATACTCATTGGAACTAGTATATACTTGTTAACTGCTGGTAAGTTTAAGAAAACATTTATGTCAGAGATGCACATTACGGTAAGAGAAGTATTACTATATGCACTAGGCGGAATTACTATGGGATTAGGTACTAGACTTGCTAATGGATGTAATGTAGGAGCATTATATACTCCAATTGCAAATTTCTCACTTTCTGGTTGGATTTTCTTAATTTTCATGGTAGTTGGTGGTATTGTAGGAAATACACTAGCTAAAAGACTATTTAAGCAACATTAAAAGGAGGTATCATTGTTATGGGTAAAAGAATTTTAATTATTGGAGGAGTTGCTGGAGGAGCTTCAGTTGCAGCAAGAGCACGTAGAATTGATGAAGAAGCAGAAATAATTATGTTTGAGAAGGGACCTCATGTATCTTTTTCTAACTGCGCTTTACCATTTCATTTAAGTGGTATGGTGGAAAATGGTGACGATTTAGTTTTAATGTGTCCAACACAGTTCAAAAATCAATATAATATTGAAGCTAGAGTTAATAGTGAAGTTATAAAAATTATAAGAGAAGATAAAAAAGTAGTAGTTAAGAACCTTCTTACAGGAGAAGAATATGAAGAGTCCTATGACAAATTAGTTTTATCTCCAGGAGCTAATCCAATATTGCCAAGAAGTATTCAAGGAGTAACAGGTTCCAATGTATTTACAGTAAGAAATGTAGTTGATATAAAGAAATTAAAGAATTATATTGATAGTAACAATATTAAGGATATTGCTGTTGTTGGCGGTGGTTTTATAGGGGTTGAAGTAGCGGAAAACCTATGTTTAGCAGATAAGAATGTAAGTCTTATAGAAGCACTTGATCAAATAATGAGTCCTTTTGACTATGATATGGCCCAAATACTTCACAAGGAAATGATGGATAAGGGAGTAAACCTTATATTAAGTGATGGAGTTAAGAAGATAGATGAAGACTTTGTAGAATTACAATCAGGTAAAAATGTGGCTGCAAAAGTTGTAGTAATGGCAATTGGTGTTAGTCCGGAAACAGGATTAGCTAAGGATGCAGGACTTGAAATTGGAGTAACTGGAGGCATTAAAGTTGATCATAACTATTTGACCAATGATAAAGATATATATGCTGTAGGTGATGCTATAGAAGTTTATAATCGCTTAACACATAAAACTTCAAGGCTGGCTTTAGCAGGACCAGCTCAAAGACAGGCTAGGGCAGCAGCTGATAATATGTATAATATTCATCACAATAATAATGGAGTTATAGGATCATCTGTAGTTCAAGTATTTGATCTAGGAGCAGCTTCTACAGGATTAAATGAAAAAGCTGCTAAAGCAGCAGGTATTTCTTATGATTTCGTATATATTATTCCAGGAGATAAAGTTGGCTTAATGCCAGATAGTAATCCAATGCATTTCAAATTAATATATGAATATCCAACAGGAAGAATTCTTGGAGCACAGGCTATAGGAAAAGGAAATGTAGATAAGAGAATAGATGTAATTGCAACAATGATAACAATGGGTGGAACCTTAGAGAATTTAAAGGAATTAGAGTTATGTTATGCTCCTTTATTTGGAACAGCAAAAGATGTAGTTAATTTTGCAGCTTTAGTAGGACTAAATTTATTATATGGTAAGTTTAGACAAGTACCAGTGACGATAGTTAGGGATTTAGTAGAAAACGACGAATTTATTGTAGATGTAAGAGAAAAGCATGAATATGAACAAGGACATCTTAAGAATTCAGTAAATATTCCATTAAGTGAAATTAGAGAAAGAATGTCTGAAATTCCAAAGGATAAACCGGTATATTTACATTGTCGTTCAAGTCAAAGAAGTTATAATGCAGTAATGGCACTACAAAATAGTGGATATGATAATGTAATCAATATATCTGGTTCTTATCTAGGTATTTGTTGCTATGAATATTATCAAGATCAAGTAACGGGAAGAGCAAAGATAGTTACAGAATATAATTTTAATTAAGGATTGAATTTTATGAAGAAAAAGTTGAACAGGATAGACATATTAGCCTTAGCATTAGGATCTATTATTGGATGGGGTTCATTTACCTTGCCAGGTTCAAAGTTTCTCCATGAAAGTGGTATTATTAGCACGGCCATCGGTTTTATACTTGGTGGTCTTGCTATTGTTTTTATACAAAAGGGTTATCACATAATGATGGAGAAGCATAATGAAGATGGGGGAGAATTCTCTTATACTTACAATAACTTAGGAAAGGGAAATGGATTTATAGTAGGCTGGTCCTTGACATTGTGTTATATAAGTATGGTTCCACTTAATGCCACAGCCTTTGTCTTGGTGCTTAAAAGATTATTTGGTTCAGCAGTGGATTTTATATATCTATATCAAGTAGCAGGTTATCCAGTATACTTGTCAGAAGTTATCATTGCCAGCTTGATAATTCTTGTATTTGCTTATATTAATATCAAAGGATTGAAATTGAGTTCCATGGTACAGAACATCTTAATTTTATTAATGGTGGTAAATGTAATTATAGTGTTTGCTTTCATGTTTATGAAGGTAGACCACAGCTTGATTAGGGATACCTATATTAATAACTATAAGTTTAATATTACTGAAGTAGTAAAAGTTTTTGCTATAGTACCATTCTTGTTTGTTGGCTTTGATGTAATACCGCAAGTATCCACAGATTTGAATTTTGAAGCGCCAAAAGCTACAAGAATGGCATTACTAGCAATATTTGCTGGAGCACTTTTTTATAACCTATTAAATATTACAACAGGTCTAGTTTATACTCCAGAGAAAGCCTTATTGGAGCAGTGGGCTTTAGGGTCTGCAGTACTTGATAATATGGGATATATAGGCTTTATCTTACTAATAATATCCCTAGCTGGTGCAGTAGCAGGTGGTATAAATGGGTTTATGTTAGGGAGTAGCAAGTTAATTGGAGCTTTATCCAGATATAAACTTATCCCATCAAAGTACAAAGAGAATAATAAAAATGGTGTTTTCGAAAATGGAGTTAAATTTATAGCCGTAGTAAGTTTAATAGCACCATGGTTTGGTAGAGAAGTTATTATCTATATTGTAGATATGTCATCCTTACTAGCAGCAATAGCATATTTTTATGTATGTTATATTGGGTTTAAAAACTCAATAGGAGTTGATAAATATTTTTCAGCATTGGGGGCTTTTATAGGGCTATTATTCATAGGATTATTGATAATACCAGGTTCTCCTGCAAGATTAAGTAGACCTTCTATGGTATTAGTGATTTTATGGGCAGTGTTAGGATATTTTTATTATAAGAAGTATTCAAAGACAATGAAATCAATTGATAATAACATATAAGTTTAAAAATAATTTCAAAAGTAGACTATTCTTGAGAAATATGTTCATTTTAAAATATCATAGGAAAGTTAAATAAATTGGTGTTAGTATATTATAAAATATTATATAAGGCAGCCTGAAAAGCAGTTTCAGGTTGCCTTTTTATAGTTTAACAATATAAATCATAAGATATAAATAATCCTCAACATGTTAATAAATTGGTAATCATATAAATCATCTAGCATATAAATATAAAAAACATTGGAGGAATTAATGATGATAGATAGATATAATAAAACACCGTTGTATATACAAGTAAAAGAAGAAATAACCAAGGCTATTATAAGTGGTAGATGGGAGGTTAATTCTCGAATTCCAACTGAAAGGGAACTGATGCAGAACTATGAAGTAGGTAGAGCTACAATAAGACAAGCTATAGACTTATTAGTTAGTCAAGGATATCTGTATAAGAAACAAGGAATTGGTACCTTTGTTTTAAGAGATAAGCCTTCTTTGGGATTTGAGCCACTTATTAGTTTAACTTTTACATTAAGAACTAAGGGGATAAAGATTAGCAACAAAATACTAGATGAGAATTTTTTTATCCCAGGCGAGGAATTAACAAATAAGATGAGGTTGAAAATAAATCAAAAGTGCCTTTATGTAAAAAGGTTAAGAGCTGTTGAGGAAATTCCAGTAGCTATTGAGAATTCATATTTTTCACAGCGGTTTTCTAGTGATAATAGTAAATTTGATTTTAAAAAATCCTTGGCAAGCATGATTATAAATGATTTAAAGGTAGATATATCAAAGGTAGATCAGACGATAACCATTAGAATTCCAAATAGCGAAGAAAAAAATCTGTTAGAAATAGATGAAACTACAAGAGTATTAGTTATGGAAAGATGGATATATGAAGAAAACAATGAAGAACCATTCTATTATTTAAATTTTATAGTTCCAGAAAATTTATACTATGTACCAATGATAAATTATTGAAAATAAGTATTTATTTTGTAATTAAATCATAGTATATACAGAGAAGTTAAGATGTCCGAACATCCTAAGGAAGGGATATATAATGATAAAAAAATATGAAAAGGTTCAAAAACTTATACAAAAAGAGGTTTATAAAGAGATTTACTGCAGAGAATGGAACTCTTCCATCATTTTAGAAGGGCAGGTGGAGAATTGGGATATGGTTATTAAAGCTGGTAAACTTGCATCTAAAAGAGGATACAAGGGTGTAGTAAATCAAATAACTGTGAAAGGTTTAAAAATACCTCTAATTAAAGCACCGATTACAAGAGATTCACATTTAAATGGAAAAAGGGTAGATGTACTTATTATTGGAGGAGGAGTTATAGGGTGTGCTATTGCTAGAGAGCTTTCAAAATGGGAAATGTCTATTTTATTGCTTGAAAAAGAATCAGATTTGGCAATGCACACATCATCAAGAAATGATGGTATGATACATCCAGGTATAGAAGCTCCTATAGGAAGTAAAAAATCCATGTTTAATGTTAGAGGTAATGAGCTTTATTCAAAGATTACAAAGGAGCTAGGAGTGCCTTTTGAAAGATGTGGCTCTACAGTGCTTTTTGATAGAGGATTTATAAGGCTAGCTAAACCTTACCTTATGAATAGAGCACGGAAGGCTGGAGTAAAGGATGTAGTTATTTTAAATAAGGTACAGGTAAAAAAAATAGAACCAAATGTGACGGATAATATAGTTGGGGCAGTTCATTTTGGAACAACAGGTATATTATCTCCTTATAGGATGACCTATGCTTTTGCAGAAAATGCAGCTATGAATGGAGTTGAGTTTTCCTTAGATACCTTAGTAGAATCATTGCTTATGGGTGGAAATGAGATTATTGGAGTAAATACAAATAGAGGATTAATATATCCTAAGGTAATTATAAATGCAGCCGGAATCTTCGCTGATAAAATTGCTAACATGGCACATGATCAGTTTTTCACAATACATCCAAGAAAAGGAGAGACGCTAATACTAGATAGAAAGAAAGGTTCTTTAATTAATGGAGTAGTAGCTAAGCCAAGCTTAAATCTGACTAAAGGAAATACCAAGGGTGGAGGTATTATAAAAACAATAGATGGAAATATATTGGTAGGGCCTGATGCTTATGAACAACCCTTTAGAGAAGATTATTCTACAAATTCAACAAATATAGAGAATATACTAAGAAAGCATTTACCTGTAGTACCAAAATTGTCTAATGGTGATGTAATAACATATTATGCCGGAATAAGAGCCGCTACTTATGAAGAAGATTTTATCATTGAACGCTCTGAACGTGTTGACAATTTAATTTATGCAGCAGGTATACAATCACCAGGTCTTGCATCTGCACCAGCTATAGCAGAGGCAATTGAAAAGATAACCTGTGGATTACTAGCTGAAAAAATACAGTTGAAGAAAAAACATTATTGGAATCCAATAAGAAAAGGAATACCAGAAGTAAGAAATATGTCCTTTGAGGAAAGGGCTAAGTTAATAAAAGAGAGACCTGAGTATGGAGAAATAATTTGTAGATGTGAGGAGATAAGCAAAGGTGAAATTCAAGATGCCTTAAGAAGTCCAATAAAAGTAGACACAGTAGATGCCATTAAAAGAAGAGTTAAGGCTGGAGCAGGTAGGTGTCAAGGTGGCTTTTGTTTACCACAGGTATTAAAGATTATTCATGAAGAGTCTGGTAAAGGTTTGGATGTAATAACCAAGAAAGGAAAATATTCTAGTATTCTCATGGAAAAAGTTCAAAGTAAATATAATAATCTAACTATAAATGAAACTGAGGTGAAATTAAATGAAAGATAATAAATTTCACTTTGATGTAATAGTTATAGGTGGAGGTCCAGCGGGGCTTGCAGCAGCATTAGCATCCAATAAGAAGGGAAGTAAAACATTAATTATTGAAAGAGAAGAAAAATTAGGTGGAATATTAAAACAATGTATACATGATGGTTTTGGATTAATTACCTTCAATGAGACACTTAGTGGACCAGAATATGCCGATAGATATATGAGAAACATTAGAGAAAAAGATATATCAATATATACATCAACGTTTGTAAGTAAAGTAGAAAAGTTAGGAGAAAGTTTTATATTAACTTTAATAAATTCAAAGAAAGATGTTTTTCAGGTTAGCTCTAAGGCGTTAGTTTTAGCCAATGGGTGTAGAGAAAGAACGTCTAGGCAAGTTTTTATAAATGGTGATAGACCTGCTGGCATATATTCAGCAGGAACAGCACAATACTTAACAAATATCCTTGGTTATCTACCTTGTAAAAATTGTGTAATTTTAGGAAGTGGGGATATTGGATTAATTATGGCTAGAAGGTTAACATTGGAAGGTGCAAAGGTTATAGGTGTGTATGAAATGAAAAGTACTCCTTCAGGATTAAACCGAAATATTATGCAATGCTTAGAAGATTACAATATCCCATTACATTTATCCCATACAGTAACTAGGGTAATAGGGGATAGTAGAGTTTCAGCGGTTGAAACATGTAGAGTTGATGAAAATATGAAGCCTATAGTTGGAACTGAGGAGATAATTAAGTGTGATGGATTAATATTATCAGTAGGATTAATACCAGAAAATGAAGTAGCTGAAAGTTTGAATGTAGAAATTGATTCATCAACCAAAGGACCAAAGGTAGATCATAACTTTAGAACAAGTGTAAATGGGGTATTTTCCTGTGGAAATTCTCTTCATGTTAATGATTTAGTAGATTATGTATCAGAAAGTGGGAAATATGCTGGAGAACAGGCAGCAATTTATGAAGAAAATAGTTATAGAAAATTAGTGGATATAACTTTTGATAAAAAAGAGTTTCTATATGTAGTACCACAAAGCATAGATTTAAATTATATAGATAAAGATATAACAATTTACTTTAGAAGTAAAGATGTAATAGAAGATGTAAAAGTGGAATTTTACTTAGATAACAAAGTAGTATTTATGAAAAAGTATAATATAATAAAACCTCCGGAGATGGAAAAAATAATTTTGAACTTAAAATCATTTTCTATAAATAATATGGATAATTTAAATTTAGTTATGAGTAAAATTAAAGAAGGTGTATAAGGTGGAGTTAAAAAAAATCACCTGTATAGTGTGTCCTAATGGTTGTAAACTTACTATAATTGAAAAAAATGAAGAACTATTAGTGGAAGGTAATAAGTGCAAAAGAGGAATAGAATTTGGAATTAATGAGATTAAAAATCCATTAAGAAGTATTGCTTCAACAGTAAATACTATATATAAGGAAATGCCAAGGCTACCGGTGAGAACTGATGGACTGATTCCAAGGGATAAAATATTCAATGTAATGAGAGAAATAAGTAAAGTAGTGATAACAAATCCTATTGATATAAATGAAGTAATAATTGAAGATGTATTAAATACTGGAGTTAATATCATTTCAACCTCAAGTTTAATTGAGACATTAAAGGAGGAGTATCCGAATGGAGGATAAATATGTTCTCTCCATAGATTGTGGGACGCAAAGTGTAAGAGCATTGATATTTAATGGATTAGGTACATTAGTAGCTAAAGAGAAGTTAGACTTTCAACCATACTTTTCAAATAGACCAGGATGGGCAGAACAAGATCCAGAGATTTGGTGGCAAGGTGTATGTCATGTATGTACAGCACTAAAAGAGAATAATTCCACTGTTTTCAATGAGATACTTGCAGTATCAGTAACAACACAAAGAGATACAGGAATAAATGTAGATAAAAATGGGGAAGCATTAAGACCTGCAATAATATGGTTAGATCAGAGGATGGCAGAGTGTAAAAAACCTATAAGTAAAAGATATGATTTTCTTTTTAGGTTAATTGGAATGAAAAAAGCCATAGAGGTTTCAAGGAAAAAATGTAAAGCAAATTGGATAATGGAAAATCAGCCGGAAATATGGAGAAACACTTATAAGTATTTATTACTATCAGGATATTTAAATTTTAAATTAACAGGAAATTTTCTAGATTCCATAGCATCTCAGATTGGACATATACCTTTTAATTTTAAAAAGAAAGATTGGCCAAAAGGAAATAAAGATTATAGATGGGAAATTTCAGGAATTGAAAGAGAAAAACTAGCTCAGCTTGTAGAAGTGGGAGAAAGAATTGGGGAAATAAGTCCCGAAGTTGCAAAGGTTACAGGGTTAAAGATTGGAATACCTGTTATTGCAGCAGGATCAGATAAAGGTTGTGAAACCTTAGGTACAGGTTGTAAGAATGAAAAATGGGTAAATTTAAGTTTTGGAACAACAGCTACAGTTCAGACCATGTCAAAAAAATATATAGAGCCTTTAATGTTTATGCCAGCTTATCCAGCTTGCATCCCAGGATATTATAATCCGGAATTTGAAATTTTCAGGGGTTATTGGATGATTAGTTGGTTTAAGAGGGAATTTGCTAGAAAGGAAGCTATGGAAGCTGAAGAAAGAGGTATTTCTTATGAAGAAATATTAAATGAAAGATTAAAGGATGTTCCACCGGGATGCCATGGGTTAATGCTTCAACCATATTGGGGGCCAGGTTTAAAATATCCTGAGGCAAAGGGAGCAATTATAGGTTTTGGAGATGTTCATACAAGAAGCCATATTTATCGAGCTATTATTGAAGGAATAAATTATGGATTATTAGATGGAATAGAAAAAATAGAAAGAAAGACTAAGGAAAAAGTGAAGTATGTAATGGTTTCAGGAGGTGGCTCTCAAAGTGATACTATTTGTCAAATAACTGCCAGTATGCTAAATAGAAAGGTTTATAAAACTACTACCCATGAGACGTCAGGATTAGGAGCAGCTATTATAGCTTTTGTAGCTTTAGGAATGTATGGAACTTACAATGAAGCTATTGAGAAAATGGTTCATTATAAAAAAATATTTATTCCAGAAAAAGAATATACAGAAATATATTCAAAACTTTTTAAGAAAGTTTACAAGAAAATATATAGAAGACTTAAATCACTATATTCAGATATTGGAAAGATAACAAATTATCCAGATATTTAATTGTATATGGGGGAATTATATATGAATAGAAATGAAGATATTTTCACACCAAGTTGGTATGAAGATTTACCACCAGAAGGATCCTATAGATCTATTTTAAAATGGGGAAATCCTAAGGAATTTAAACATCCCAATCCTAGGTTATACACTTTGATGAAGAAAACCTTTGAAATGACTGATGATGATTTTAAAACACCTCAAAAAATGGGTTTAGAAAAAGTTAATTTTGAAAAAGAGATTACTTTAGCAGAAGGGCAAATTGCTCACTTTAAAGACATAGTAGGAGAAAATAATGTAAGAATGGACCCTTATTCAAGGCTTCAAATAGCTTATGGAAAAACTATGATAGATTCAATGAGACTTAGAGAAGGTATAGTTGAAAATATTCCTGATATAGTAATACATCCAAGAAGCAAAAACGATATAAAAGAAATAGTTGAGTACTGTAATGAAGAGAAAATACCAGTGTATGTTTACGGAGGAGGTTCATCTGTAACTAGAGGCGTTGAGTGTGTAAAAGGTGGAGTATCCTTAGATATGAGAGTTCATATGAATAAGGTAGTTAACTTTAATGAAATAAATCAAACAATAACTGTAGAAGCTGGTATGTCAGGTCCGAAACTAGAAGAAACATTAAATAAAGCAAAGGAACTCTTTGGTGCAAAGAGGGCATATACCTGTGGGCATTTCCCTCAATCCTTTGAATATTCGGCAGTTGGAGGTTGGGTTGTAACTAGAGGAGCAGGTCAGAATTCAACTTACTTTGGAAAGATTGAGGATATGGTTATATGCCAAGAGTATATAACACCAGCTGGTGTTATAAAAACTGATGAATATCCTGCATTAGCTACAGGACCATCCATTGATGAAATCATGATGGGAAGTGAAGGTGCCTATGGAATATTAGCTTCTGTAACTCTTAAAATTTTTAGATACATGCCAGAAAATCAAAGAAGATTTAGTTATATATTCAAAAACTGGGTAGATGCTAGGAATGCAGCAAGAGAAATTATGCAAGGACAATTTGGATTTCCATCAGTATTTAGATTATCAGACCCAGAAGAAACTGATGTTATGATGAAACTCTATGGCGTAGAAGGAACAATTATTGATAAAATAATGACTGTAAGAGGATACAAGCCAAATGAGAGATGTATGTTTTTGGGATTTACAGATGGAGAAACATGTTTTACAAAGGTAGTAAGGAAAAAGGTTCATAAGATATGTAAAGAGTATGGAGCCATGTCGACTACAGGATATGTAACTAAGGCATGGGAACACGGAAGGTTTAGAGATCCATATTTAAGAGAAGATTTACAGGATTATGGTATTATGACTGATACCCTTGAATGTTCAGTTAATTGGGAGAATATGGATTATGTTCATAAGGGAGTAAGAGCTTACTGCAAAAGTAGACCAAATACAATTTGTATGACACATATGTCTCATGTTTATCCACAAGGTGCAAATCTGTACTTTATTTTTATAGCTAAAATGAATAAAATAGATGAGTATTTAGAATATCAATATGGAATACTTGATAATATTCAGAAGTATGGAGCTGCGATGAGTCATCACCATGGAATAGGAAAGATGACAGCCCCTTGGCTTGAAGGTCAAATAGGTAAAAATCAAATGGAGGTATTCAAGGTATTAAAAAATCATTTTGATCCAAATAATATTATGAATCCAGGTGGAACATTAGGTCTTGATTTATCTGATGGTAAGAAAAGAATGGTAAAGTAAAATTTAGCTTTAGTGTACCCATAATTATACTAAAATTTTGAAAAAAGGTAGATAAGCATTCTCTATTAGTTTTATATTTTTAAAGAAGATATTTAAATTGTAACACAAGTTTTTTCAATCCATAATATAATAACAACACAGTATGTTATTATATGGAGGAATAATAGTGAAAGAATTTTTAAGTGTTGAAGGAGTAGTTAAAAGTATAGAAGTGATGAAAACGTCAGTAAATGACACATCGGCATGTACAATGATAATGTCAGTAAGAGGAAGAAGAAATGATGATTTTAACTTAGTAGTTAGCCGAGATACTTACTTTGTAGACCATGTTAATATAAGACCTGGCGATTATATAATTGGATTTTATGATTCATTGGCACCTGTTCCATTAATATTTCCACCTCAGTATAGAGCTATTGTTATAGCTAGAAAATCAAAAAAAGAAAATGTCAAGGTATCTCATTTCAATAGAAGGTTAGTCAGTAGAGATGATTCACTTAGACTTAATATTAGTAATAGAACACAAATACTACTTGAAAATGGACAGAGCTTTTTAGGAAATATAGAAAATAGAAATCTTGTTGTTGTATATGGAATGAGTACCAAAAGTATACCTGCAATTACAACACCATCACAAATCATAGTTTTATGTGATAATTAGAAATAAGAATTATAAATAAGTTTTGCCTAGTATGGAGTATAATATCATACTAGGCAATTTTACTATATTAAATAAGAAAATATAAATTTTATAAGTTAAAAAATAATTGCTAAATATAGTTAATAATTTTCTTAGACTTTACTTGAAAGCTTCTTCAACTATTTTTATAATATTTGGAACAACATCATCCACAATTATCTTTCCTCTTGCAGCTGAAGATGATTTAGCCGATGCAAGTATTCCGATTTCAGGTACGATATCTTTTTCTATAGGATATCTAAAATAGGTTGCTGGGCTAGTATTTTCTGTATCTAATATTTTATCTTCTCTAACAAGCTATGGTGCAAAATACATCATTAATGAAGTTTCAGTAACGGCAGCGTGTTCCAAAGCCCATCCTGGAAATGGGACTTCATCAAAAACTTTATCAATTACATCAGGTGACATTGGGTCCACCAGTTGGTAAGAAGAAGTTTTACCTTGTCTCCGTATTTTGCTGAACATAGATCCATGGCTTCCACAATAAATGCTTCAATTTCAAAGTGAGCACTTAAAATAAATATTTTTGTAAATCCATCACGAGCAAATTCATCAACAATATCCATTACTAAAGCTTGTAATGTAGCGCCATTTAAGTCAATAGTTCCTGGAAATAATGGACCACCACCACTTAATTGTTTCGATTTGTATCCATAAGAAATAGTTGGAGCAACTACTCCATTAATTTTTTCAGCTACGTGATAAGCAAATTCTCTTGCTAGTACAGAGTCTACACAAGTAGGTAAGTGTGGGCCATGTTGTTCTGTAGCACCTATTGGTAATATAATTACATCATCTTTTTTCTTTGAAAATTATTGCCATGTCATATTTTCCATTTTAACATTTTCGTACATAATTAATGTCTCCTATTCTTAAGTTTAATAAAGTATTTTGTTAAGTACTTATATATAATAAAATTGATGTGCACAAATATTATTTTAACGTAAGTATGCTTTTGCATAGTATCCATATTATAAACAAAAATATGAATAGATCTAATAAAAATATTAGGATAAATATTATTTCATCCGATGACCACCAGCTCTAATACTCCCATCTTCTTCAAAGTTGGAGTAAAGAGCAGTTTACGTCCATGGATAACGATTTCTACGCTTCAGTGGGAGTGAAAACTCCTTCTGAAGCAAAGAACTCTGTTATATAGGGTTAGCATGGTAGTGATTTTTAAATTGCTTATGATATAATAATTATACTATTAAAGGAAAATAGATTAATTTATCCTAAGAAAATAACAAGATTTAATTAAGGCGAAGATTAGTGAAAGTTACAGTGATAGATATTATAGTGATTAAACAAGTTTGTGTAAATTATTAATAAGTGTATGAATAAAGTGTATGAATAAAATATAGAAATTAGGGGGAAAAGATATGGAACAGGTTTTTATTGCATTTACATTAACGCTATTTGCAGGACTATGCACGGGAATTGGAAGTGCTCTTGCATTTTTTGCTAAAAAAACTAATACAAAGTTTTTATCAATTAGTTTAGGATTTTCTGCAGGAGTTATGATATATGTTTCTATGATAGAAATTTTCGTTGAAGCTAGGAATTTATTATCCATTGAGCTTGGATTTAAATTGGGTTCATGGGTTACAGTAGGATCATTTTTTGGTGGTATGCTAATCATAGCTCTTATTGATAAACTTATACCAAGTGGTGAAAATCCTCACGAAATTTATAAAGTTGAAGAATTAAATAGAAAAGAAAATGATAATTTAAAAGATACATCAAAAGATAATAAGAAATTGCTTAGAATGGGATTACTTACAGCCCTTGCTGTGGGTATTCATAACTTTCCAGAAGGATTGGCTACTTTTATTTCTGCCTTACAAGAACCATCAATAGCAATACCTATTACAATAGCAATTGCCATTCATAATATTCCTGAGGGTATCGCAGTATCAGTTCCAGTATATTATGCTACAGGTAGTAGAAAGAAAGCCTTTCTATATTCTTTTCTATCTGGACTGTCAGAGCCTCTAGGTGCTATTATTGGTTATTTAGTACTAATGCCATTTATTAATAATATTACCCTTGGAATTATTTTTGCTGTAGTTGCTGGTATTATGATATTCATTTCTCTTGATGAATTACTTCCATCGGCAAGAGAATATGGAGAACATCATTTATCTATCTACGGGCTAGTAGCTGGAATGGCTGTAATGGCAATTAGTTTATTACTTTTCATTTAAGTAAAAGGATGGTGTTGTAAGTTGCTTGAAAAAAATAGAATTGGATATGCATGTACACCTGCGTCTATTCCATATAAAACTTCAAGAAGCTTTTTATTAAAAAATTTTAGTGATAATGTTTTTAATCAGTGTGTTAGAAGTAACATTGATGATTTGATGAATATATTAAAGTGGAATGTAGAAAATGAAATATATTTATTTAGGATAAGTTCAGATATAATTCCCTTTGGTAGTCACCCCATTAATAACCTAAAGTGGTGGGAGACATATAATAAAGAACTTACAGAGTGTGGAGAGTTTATAAAAAGTAATAATATTAGGGTTTCTATGCATCCTGGTCAATATACAGTTCTAAATTCTCCTAATGATGAAGTAGTTGAAAAAAGTATTATGGACTTAGAGTATCATTGCAGATTTTTAGATAGTTTAGGTGTGGACTATTCTAACAAAATTATACTTCACGTTGGAGGAGTATATGGAGATAAAATTTCTGCTATGGAACGATTTAAGCATAATTTTAGTAGACTATCAAGCTCTTTGAAAAAAAGATTGGTAATTGAAAATGATGATAAGAGTTATACCATAGAAGATGTATTAAATATTTGTAATGATATTAAAATACCAGCAGTGTTTGATAATCTTCATCAACAACTCAATCCTTGTTCTTTAGAGTGGAAGGATATTTTATACTCTGTTAAAAATACATGGAAGATTGAAGATGGTCCAGTAAAATTCCATTATTCTGATAGAGATATAAGTAAAAAAGGAGGAGCTCATTCTAAGTTTGTTGTTACTAGTAATTTTTTAGATTATATGAAAAGTATTTCAGAAGTTAATTCAGATGTTATGCTTGAAGTTAAGGATAAGGAAATATCAACAATCAAGTGTATTTGTGCTATTAATGAGGACTTACCAATTTATGTAAGGACAGAGCAATGGGCGAAGTATAAGTATTCTTTAATGGAAAAGGATTATTCTTATTATAAAAAATGTAGTAGCTTAGTAAATTCTCCTATACCAATGAGAGAAGTGTATATGTATATAGATCAGTGTTTAGAAAAGCCTTTTAGTAGAGGAAATTTTATTAACACATCACAACATGTTTATGGATATATAAAAGATAAAGCAACATTAAAAGAAAAGAATAGGTTTAATGAACTTTTAAAGAATCCAGATGAAAATAATATTAAGGTAAAAACTTTGTTAAAGAAACTAAGTGAAAAATATGGAGTGGATTATATTAATAACTCTTATTATTTTATATATTAGATTTAGTTCTAGGTATACATTTTATCCATGGTGATATAAAACAAATGCTAAAATAATAAATTTGTTGTTTTAAGTATATATTTCTTAAGGGGTGGGAGTGTAAGAATGGACAATTATGAGGAGTTCATTACAAAGGCATGGAATGAATTTGTGAAATACGGTATAGATAATAAAAAAGTTAAAAAACATATAAGAGATTCATGGATAAGATGTAAAGAGTATTATGTAGACTATATGGATGGAAGAGGTGTTGAGGAATATAAAGCTCCTGTAGGAATTAAAGTTGAAGAGAATATAGAATTAGTTTCAGTAGCACATTCTATAATGGAGAATTTGTATAACACCATATCGGGTTCAGGCTTTGCTTTATTCCTTGCAGATAAAGATGGATATATACTAGATGTTATTGGTGATGATAGTATTTTAGAAAAAGCCAGGGATTTAAGATTTACAAAAGGAGCCTTATGGTCAGAGAAAGCAGTAGGAACTAATGCTATAGGAACTTGCTTATATCTAAATAAACCAATACAAACTATTGGGGCTGAGCATTATGGTATACAACAACATTCTTGGACGTGTTCATCAGCACCTATACATGATAGTGATGGGAAAATAATAGGGTGTATAAATATGTCTGGCATATGCAAGGATGCACATCTGCATACTTTGGGAATAGTTATTGCAGCAGCTGAATCTATAAAGAAACAGTTAGAACTTATATTATCCTATAATTTATTGAATATAACTTTTGATTCCATTGTAGAGGGAATGATAGTAATAGATGAAAAGCTTAATATTAAGAGGGTGAATCATAGGGCAGAAAATATTTTAGCCATGAATCGAGATGAAATATTTGAAATAGATATAAAAAAAGCTCTAGGTAATTTAAATTTTGATTACATTATAGAAAATTATGAGGAAGCGTATAATAACATAGAATGTGACTTTAATATTAAGAATAAAAGAATAAAATGTATATTAAATGTTGTGCCTATGAATGTTAATAATAGGTCTATGGGAGTAGTTATAACTTTTAGAGAAAGTAAATCTATACATAGGTTTGTAAATAAAGTGGTAGGATATAAGGCTAACTATAAGTTTAAAGACATTGTAACTAGTAACGATCAAATGATAAATATGATAAATTTTGCAAAAAGGGCGTCGAGAAGTGATTGCAATATATTAATAGAAGGACCTAGCGGCACGGGAAAAGAACTGGTAGCTCAAGCTATACATAATTATAGTGAAAGAAGTAATGGCCCTTTTGTAGCTGTAAACTGTGCTTCAATTCCTAGAGATCTAATGGAAAGTGAATTTTTTGGTTATGATAAGGGCGCTTTTACTGGAGCTGCTAAAGAGGGACATCCAGGGAAATTTGAATTAGCAGATAGTGGAACAATTTTCTTAGATGAATTAGGAGAACTTCCTTTAGGTATGCAATCGAAATTATTAAGAGTTTTAGATAACAATACCATAGTTAGAGTAGGCGGAAATTACGAAAAGAAATTAGATGTAAGAATAATAGGAGCAACTAATAAAGAGTTAAAAGAAGAGATAAGTAAAAAAACTTTTAGAGAAGATTTGTATTACAGGTTAAATGTAATGAATATAAAAACCATACCTTTGAAGGAAAGAAAGGAAGATATAGAGACACTAGCAAGACACTTTGTTAATAGTCTTAATTTTAAAAATAAAGCTAAATATAAACTAATAACAACAGATTATATAAATGAACTAAAAAAACATGATTGGCCTGGAAATGTAAGAGAACTTAGAAATGCTATAGAAAGGGATTATTATTCTAGTGAAAAGGATATAATTTGTGTACAATCTTTGGAAAAGTCACAAATGATAGAAGCTAATTTTAATAATGAGAAAGCAAGTGAGGTAGATGAAATAGTACCTATAGATATTTTAGAAAGAGAAAGTATAATAAAAGCTATTAACTATTGCCGAGGTAACATATTAAAGTCTGCGGAAATGCTAGGAATAAGTAGAGCTACTATTTATAGAAAGATAAAAAAATATAACATAAAAAACCTATAAATTACTTTGTTTTTTTATTGTCAATGATTAGAATCATATATGTATCAAAATGAGAATTTAAAATAATAAATCTCAAGATGAGACACTGAGTTGTGTATCATTTTGAGATTTTTTAATTTACTATATAAATTAAATTTTTAAATAAAGTTTAAAGTAAATTAAATTAGAAATGTAGAATGGGACTCAATGTAGTCATTTTCATAGCTGCAGGCAAAATAGGGTGAATAATGTTTTAAAAAGTATTTTAAATAATGATTTTGGCATAAGACTTGCATAATAAATATGTGAGAATATTAACAATGTGCTAGATTATTATTTTTTAGGAGGTATTTTTATTATGAAAGCAGCATTATGGTATGCTAAGAAAGATATTAGGGTTGAAGAGGTAGATGAACCAAAGGTTACTAAAGGAAATATAAAAATTAAAGTTAAATGGTGTGGAATATGTGGTTCAGATTTGCATGAATATTTAGGAGGACCTATTTTCATACCTGTTGGACAACCTCATCCTTTAAGTGGGAATATAGCACCAGTAGTTCTAGGGCACGAATTTTCAGGGGAAGTTGTAGAAGTAGGAGAAGGAGTAACAAAATTTGAAATAGGTGATAGAGTTATTGTAGAACCTATAGTAGCTTGTGGAGAATGTCCAGCATGTAGAGAAGGTAAATACAATCTGTGCTCTTCCTTAGGATTTCACGGACTTTGTGGTAGTGGTGGAGGACTTGCAGAATATACTGTATTTCCAGAAGAATATGTGCATAAAATGCCAGAGGAGATGACTTATGAGCAGGGAGCTTTAGTAGAACCAATGGCGGTAGCACTTCATTCTATTAGAATTGCTAATTTTAAAACAGGAGATACTGCAATAGTACTTGGTTCAGGACCAATAGGTCTTGCAACTATTGAATGCTTAAAAGCAGCAGGAGCAAAACTAGTAGTAGTGTTGCAAAGAAAATCAATAAGACAGGAATATGCAAAGAGGGCAGGAGCAGATGTTGTTCTTGATCCAAATGAAGTTGATATAGCTATGGAGGTTAAAAAACTTACTGGTGGAACAGGTGTAGATGTGGCCTTTGAAACTACAGGAGCAAAGATAGGCTTTGATATAGGCATAGATAGTCTAAAATATGAAGGAACTATGGTAATAACAAGTATTTGGGAAGATGAAATAAACTTTAACCCTAATGTCTTAGTATTTTCTGAAAAGAAAATAGTAGGAACTTTAGCCTATAGACATGAGTTTCCAGCAACAATTGCGCAAATGAGCGATGGAAGAATTAAGGCAGAAGGATATATAACTAAGAAAATAGCACTTGAAGATATAGTTGAAGAAGGATTTGGAGCTTTGACAGGTCCTGAAAAGAAAAAACATGTGAAAATTCTTGTAACTCCAGATAAAGCTCTTTTAAATAAATAAGAAATCAGAGAAAATGTAGAGGTACAAAATGAGTATGGAATAAAATGGTGAAAGCCTAAGGAAACAAATTATTCTTAGGCTTTTAAATTTTTTATTTTAATAAAATTACTTATTGATGTTTGTTAATATCCAAGTTCATTCTATTAAATAGAATATTGTTTTCAAGATGAATATGCTGGAATAAATCACTCTCTAGTTCTTCAATAATTTTAAAGGTTATAACATAGGTATTACAACCGTCATTAGGAACTTTGAAATCATTGGTAATTTTTCTAAGTTCCTTTAAAATATCTCCAGCACTTTCATGCTCATCTTCGGTTTCATTAATTACTTTATTAATTTTTTGAAGCTGATTAACACTTGGATTTTTATCATATTCTTTAATTAATGGGAAAAGAATTTGTTCTTCTTTAAGCAAGTGTTGTTCTAACTCAGTTTTAAGCATTGAAAAGAGCTTATGGACTCTGAATAGTACATTATGGTTTATACCATGAACTCTCATTATTTTTGTTGTTAAATCTCCTAATTCAGGAAGTACTTTCTTAGTATAGGCATGATGAGTATTTTCAATATGGTCAATTAATTCATTTGATGTCAATGCCCTAAAATCTATGAATACTTCTTCTGTTTTATTATTTTCTTCAAAAATCTCATTTATTTTATTTAATATTAGATTTTCATCAAGATGTAATTCATAGAGTACCTCTTCAAGGGGTCTATTACCTCCACAGCAAAAATCGATTTTATATTGTTTGAAAATTTCACTAGCCTTAGGCAGAATTGAAACAATTTCTCCTACGGTTTGAGAACTATTAAATTTATCCATATATATTCCTCCAATACAGTGTTATTTAAAGATTTCTTGTTTATAACTATATAATATATTAGTTATATAAAATATTCTGTGACTGGAGTCATAGTTTTAAAATAAACTATCTAATTATTTTTTACTTTTTAATTCATTAAAGCATCTATATCTCGTATTAAAATCTGTTTATTTCCTATCATATCAATGACACCTTGATCTTGTAGTACGCTTAATTTCCTACTAACCGTTTCTCTAGCAGTACCTATATAATTAGCTATTCCTTCACGGCTTAATGGGAGCTCTACAATAACACCATTAGGATGTTTTTTACCATACCTTTCTGTAAAATCAAGAAGTAGTGAGTTTATACGCAACTCTATGTTTTTAGTACCCATATTTTGCACTGAGCTCTCTATTTTCTCCATTCGACTACATAATTCTTCTATGATTTTAATCCCTATTTTAGGATAATTAATTAAAAGGTTTTGAAAGTCATTTTTATTTATCAAGCAAATATAAGTAGTTTCTAATGCTTCAACATTATAGGTAGATTGTTGATTATTTAAGAGATTTTTCTCACCAAAGAAGTCACCGTGATCAAATATATATAGAATCTGCTCTTTGCCTTCAATAGTATAACTAAATACTTTTACTTTACCTTTATCTATAATTATTAAATTTTCTAAATAACTTTCTTCCATTATAATTAGCTCACCCTTTTCATATTTCCTTTTTACAACTAAGGTAGCTATTTTACTTAGTTCTTCAGAATTTAAACCAGAGAAAATTGGAACTTTTTCTACGCATAATTTATGAAGGCAGTTTTCGCAGTTACACTTTTTATGTTCAGTCATGAATAATCACATCCTTATTTATGAGATGATAAGTCATTTTTAATAATATTATACTAAATTTCTTTAAAATCAATATACCATTAAAATATTCAAAAGTGAATATTGGGTTTTAAATTTAGATTTTAGCAAATTAGGAACAGCTTAAATTTTAAAGTCTTGGTATAATAAAGATACCCTAGGGAAAAGGTTGTGATAAAAGTGAACTACAGTAAGGATATTGATAGGTGTATTGAATTTATAGAAAATAATATTAAGGAAGCTATTACTGTGAGTGAAGTTGCTGATTATGTGGGGTATTCTGTAAACCACTTTTGTAGAGTTTTTACTTTATGTAAAGGTATATCTATAATGGAGTACCTTAGAAAACGTAAGCTATCATTAGCAGCAATAGAACTATTTAAAGGAAGAAAAATTATTGATATTGCCCTTGAATATGGATTTGAAACACCTAGTGGATTTTCAAAGTCCTTTCGGAAAGCTTTTGGATATAGTCCAACACAATATATAGCTAGAATGGATGGGTACTTTAATAAGGGAATAACATTTAAAATTGGAGGTTATATTATGAAGCCTGATATTGTTAAAAAGCCAGCTTTTAAGGTAGCTGGATATGGAATAAATACTAATATTGGAGGAACAAGTTATACAAAGGATATTGCATCCTTTTGGAGCAATTATGATGGAGAAAATTTAGAAACAAAGATGTATGAAATCTTAAATCCTCCTAATCATGGGGAAGTTGGTCTGTGTGTTCCAACTGATAAAGGGGGAAATGTATGCTATCTTTTAGGGGTCATTGTTGAAGATTTCTCTAAAGTTACAGAGGATATGATTACAGTGGAAGTACCAGAGGCGGAGTATGCAGTATTTACAACTCCTCCAGTGGATGTTACTGTAGACCCTAACCAAGATAAGTTTTCAGAAGTGATTAAAGAAACTTGGAAATATATATTTGAAGAATGGTTTAAAGATAGTGGATATATTTATGACGAAGATAAATTAGATTTTGAATTTTATGATGAGCGTTGTCATTATCTAACAGATACGATTATGGAGATTTATGTTCCAGTAAAAAGACTACTTGAAAATTAATTAAATATTAAAGTACATGCTAAACTTTTGGTGAAAATCAGAAAAGAATTTTGAATTAGGGCCTATGAAAAATAATAAATATAATACTTGATAAATTAGAGAGCATTGCTATATAAAGAGCATGCTCTCTAATTTTTATGTGCTTGTTAATAATACCTAATGTATTTTTAGTCCAAGTAATGGAATGTATTTATAGTAAATTGTAAACTTTAATTATTAAATAGGTTGACAATTGATGAATTCTTAATTATAATCTCACTATAAAGTAAACATTTTAAGGAGAGAATTATGAAAACTACCAAGAATACGAGAAATTTGATTTTAGTAGCTATGTTTGCAGCATTAACCGCTATTGGTGCATTTATTAAAATACCAATACCTTATGTGCCTTTTACTCTTCAATACTTATTTTGTGCCTTAGCAGGAATTATCTTAGGCTCTAAACTTGGTGCACTATCCCAAATAATTTATGTTATGGTTGGGCTTGCAGGTGTACCAGTATTTACTGAAGGGGGAGGGCTTAGCTATGTATTTAAACCTACATTTGGATATCTTATAGGATTTATAGTGGCAGCTTATGTAATAGGAAAGATAAGAGAAAAGATTAAGGATTTAAGTTTTATTAAAGCTATGGGGATGCTTTTAGCTGGACTATTTTTTATTTATTTATTTGGAGTTATATATTTTTATGTTAGCTATAACTTATATATACAACAACCGATGTCACTATATTTTGCATTTTTTAATGGTTTTATACTATGCATATCTGGAGATTTGATTTTAACAGCATTTGCAGCTTATGTAGCAATAAAAATAGTACCTATATTCAAATGGTTTGGATACATTTAATAAAAGTGAAAGAAGGCTTGAAGTATGAAAAGTTTTATTAAGGATTTAGAGATAAGAATTTTATCAGGTGAATACATAAATTTTCAAGAAGCAATGACATTAACAGAGCTTAGAAATAATGATGAGATTGAACAATTATGTCTTAGTGCTAATAATATAAGAAAAATTTTTTGCGGTAATAAGGTAGATATTTGCTCTATCATGAATGCAAAATCAGGTAGATGTTCTGAAGATTGTAAATTCTGTGCGCAATCTGTTCATTATAATACTAGTGCAGAAGTCTATGATTTAGCTTCAAAGGAAGTAGCATTAAAGTTAGCAAAAGAAAATGAATCAGAGGGAGTAAATAGATTCTCTTTAGTTACTAGTGGTAGAGGGATTACAAGTAACGATTTTGAGAAAGTTTTAGATATATATGAAAACCTTAATAGGGAATTAAAGATTGAGTTATGTGCCTCTTTAGGAATACTTGATTATGATAAGCTACTTAAGTTAAAGGCAAGAGGAATAACTATGTACCATCACAACTTAGAAACAAGTAGAGAATTTTATAAGGAAATATGTACAACTCATAGTTATGAAGAAAGAATAGATACCATAAAGGCTGCACAGAAGGCAGGTATACCTGTATGTTCAGGAGGAATTATTGGACTTGGTGAAAGTTGGGTTGATAGAATTAATCTTGCTTTTGAATTGAAAGAATTAACGATTATGTCTATTCCGGTGAATGTACTTAATCCTGTAAAAGGTACTCCTCTTGAAGATTCTAAAAATTTAAGTCAATGGGATATTTTAAAGACCATTGCTATTTTTAGGTTTATAAACCCTAAAGCTTTAATTAGATTAGCTGGTGGTAGAAATCTCATTAGGGATTTGGGGAAAGAATGCTTTAACTCAGGTGCAAATGCTACTATTACTGGAAATTATTTAACCACTTCTGGTAATAAAATATGTGATGATAAGAAAATGATAGGTGAACTAAAGTTGGAGGTTAGAAGTAATGGCTAAGGGGATATTTGTAGTTGGAACGGATACAGATGTAGGAAAAACTGTTGTAACTGCAGGACTGCTTCATGTCCTTAGAAGTAAAGGGCACAGAGCAACATATTTTAAGGGAGCTTTAAGTGGGGCTATAGAAGAAGGTAATAAACTAATTCCTGGAGATACTGACTTAGTAAGCCAGGTTAGTGGATTAAAGGAACCCTATGAAAATATAACTCCATATATATTTAAGACAGCCATATCTCCACATTTAGCTGCCCAAATAGAAGATAATCCTATTGAGCTAAATATTATAAAGGCTAAATTTGAGAAACTAAAAGAAAAATATGATTTTATAATTGCAGAAGGTAGTGGTGGTATAATATGTCCTCTAATAAATAGGGATGAAGAAATATATACACTAGGTGACCTTATTAAGGATTTAAATATGAGTACCGTGGTTGTAGCTAGAGGTGGAGTGGGAACAATAAACCACACAGTACTTACTGTGAAATATATAGAGTCCATGGGAATCAAAGTAAAAGGAATTATTATAAATAATTACGAAGATAATTATATAACTAAAGATAATATTAAGGTTATAGAAAAACTTACTGGAGTTCCTGTAGTAGGTAAATTTAAAACTATAGATAAAAGTAATATAGATAATATAAGAACTTGTGCATTAAATACTTTTAATGACAGAAGTATTATAGATTGGATGGAAGAATTATAGTAAAGGTTAGGTGTTTATATGAAGGATTATGTAAAAAGAGATTTAGAATATATATGGCATCCTTGTGCACAGATGAAGGACTATGAAGAGCTTAATCCTATAGTTATTGAAAGAGGAGAAGGGGTTTGGCTTTATGATATTCATGGAAATAAGTATTTGGATTGTATATCATCTTGGTGGACAAATACCCTAGGTCATAGCAATAAAAGAATAAATAAAGCTATAAAGAATCAAATCGATAAAATAGAACATGTTATCTTTGCTAATTTTTCAAATAAACCTGCTATTGACTTAGCAGAAAAGTTAGTAAGCATAACACCAGAAGGATTAAATAAAGTATTTTATTCAGATAATGGATCTTCTGCAGTGGAAATAGCTTTAAAGATGAGTTTTCACTATAATATGCAAAGAAATAAAACTAAAAAGAAGAAATTTGTAGCTTTAAGTGATGCCTATCATGGAGAAACTTTAGGTGCTCTATCTGTGTGTGATATTGATGCCTTTAATATGATATATAAACCCTTACTTTTAGATACTCTTAGGATTGATGGACCAGATTGTTATAGGTGTAAATATGGTTGTACTAGAGATAAATGTAGTGCTAGATGCTTTGAAGCTATGGAAAAATGTTTAGTTGAAAATCATGAAGAGATAAGTGCTGTAATAGTTGAGCCAATGGTTCAAGGTGCAGCAGGAATGAAAATTTATTCACCTATTTATCTAAAAAAACTTCGTAATCTTTGTGATAAGTATGATGTACATTTGATAGTAGACGAAATTGCCATGGGATTTGGAAGAACAGGAGAGATGTTTGCATGTAATCATGCAGATATAAGTCCAGATTTTATGTGCCTTTCAAAGGGTATTTCTGCAGGATATATGCCAATGTCTGTAGTTATGACTACTAATGAAATATATAATTGTTTTTATGGTGATTATTCAGAAAGAAAATCTTTTTTACATAGTCATACCTATGCAGGAAATGCTATGGCTTGTGCTATTGCTTTAGAAAATCTAAAAATATATGAAGAAGAAAATATAATAGAAAATAATAAAGTTAAGGGAAGATTAATAGAAAAACTTACAATAGAAAGAGCAAAGAATTGTAGTCATATAGGAGAAGTAAGAAGTATAGGCATGATAACTGCTATTGAAATAGTAAAGGATAGAGATACCAAGGAGAGATATTGTTGGCAAAGTAGAGTAGGTTATGAGATTTATAAAATAGCATTGAAGAAAGGGTTACTATTAAGAGCTATAGGTGATGTACTTTATTTCATACCTCCTTATGTAATAAGTAAAGATGAAATAGAATTTATGATAGATATTTGCTTTGAAAGTGTAGAAGAATATTTTAAGTATAATTTTAAAATAGAATAACAGTAAAATAAATATATAAATATTAAACTAGTTAAATAGTTGTTCTGTTTATGCGGGTTTCAGGGATGTTTATAGGCATATAAAAAATACAAAGAGTATGGGGGCATTAGGGGCATACTCTTTGTATTTTTTTGTACTTTACGATGTTTTTATCTTTAGTTTATTTAATTTATGTTTTTATCTTTAGTTTGTTTAAATTATATTTTTATCTTTAGTTATATAAGTAATATATATAAAAACTATTATTAGTTTTTATTTGATTTTTCATTACCTTTTTTTCCTGAATTTTCAGGTTTGTTAGGTGTTTTTTCTTTAGATTTCTCAGGCTTGTTAGGTATTTTTTCTTTAGGTTTTTCAGTATTGTTGTTATTTTTTTTCTCAGTTGCTTCAGATTTTTTATTAGCTTTATTCTCAGTCTTTTCAAGCTTGTTAGTAGCTTTTTCTATTTTATTCTGAGATTTTTGGCTAGCTCTTTCCTGCGTAGCTTTAGTATCATTGGTATTTTCAGCTTCTTTAGTTAGGGCTTTATCAGTTTTTATTTCATCTGCCACTTCTGTACTATCTGTAGTTGATTCTTCAGTAGATTCATCTTCATCAGAAGTTTCAGTTTGTTCTATTTTAGCTTTCTTATTTTCCTTGATAGCACTCATAATTTCTTTAACAGGTTTGTTTAACCACTCTTCAAGAATAATGCTTTCTGGATTTGAAGAACTATTTTGTAGTTTTTCAACTAAATTTAGTTTGCCAGGTGTTACACCCAGTTCTTTGGCTTTTTGTACTCGTTCAAATCCAACACTTATAGTTTCAAGGGTAATATCTTCACCTATTTCTTCAATTTCAGTTTCTAAACTTTCTTGTAGTTTTTCAGCAAGTTCATCTGATTTTTCTTGATCTTCACCAGAAGTTGCAATAATAATTCCACCATCAATGTCATTATCAATGCTATTATCAAAATAACCATCTTCACTAATTTGATTAACTGTTTCAGCAACTGCATCTTCAATATTTTGATTTTCAAGCTTGTCTAATTCAAGTTCATTAAGAATTTCCTGACCATCATCATTAACTGCAGTTACACTAATTACCTTGTCAAAACGATTTAAAGAATATTCAATAGAAGGATTTACATCTAAACTCACATAGGAGTAAGGTGTTTTATAGGCCCATAGGGTTATGCCTCCTACAATTGCAATCATAGCTGTTAAAGCAGAACACATTACCAATTTTATATTTTTAAAATTGGTACTTTTCATTTCAATCACCTGCCCAATGATATAATTTTTATCTTTTACTTTTGATATGCAGCCATCTTCAGAAAGGACTGCAGCATAGCCAGCCTTGATTTCTACAACAACAGATTTCATTTATTAATCTCCTCTCTGATGTACCTGAAATAGTAAGCTAGGTTTGGATACTCTCCGGATAGTATCTCTACTGCTGCTATTATATATTTTCGGTGACGTTCTAATATTTTTCGGGGTACATTTAAATTTTTTTCAATTATTTTTAATGATAGTTGTTTTGAACTTTGTAATTCATTAATTAATATTGGGTTATTGAGTAAATATACTACAACTTTTGCACAGGACGATTTTGTTTTTTTAGCTTTAGGTGAACATGTAGATAAATCTAAAAAAGAAAATCCATAATAGAAAAATACTTCATTTGCAGCTTCAATCTCAAATTTTAGTGTATAATTTTCTTGGTAAATTATCTTTTCTGCTACTGCAAGTCCAAGTGCAATATCTTTATCATTTTCATTTTCGTCTAACTGACAATTAAATATGGCAGGATTTACGGATAATTCTAAGTTATATTTCTTCTGAAGCCTAAGATAATCAATAAGACGCCTACGAATTATAAGCTCGGCAAAACTGAGAAAATTTCCTTTAATTAATTCGTAGCCTTTAATTGCTTGTACAAATGCCTGAAGTGAAACAGACCATTCATCATCACTTTTAGTTATGTATTTTCGGGTTATTCTTGATGTACATTTTAAAATAAACAATTCATTTTGCTCAATGAAACTATTTAATAGATCCTGATTATTAGCAGCATCTATAGCCATATAATCTATTTCTCTCAACATGGCACCTCCTTATTCTTATTATTCTATCATCTAAAAATTATTAGGTAAACCTTTAGAACTATAAATTGCTAAAGCAAATTTCTGAATTTTAAAATAGATTTTTTAAAAACTTTAAGATATAATATATTTAGGAAAACGAAATATATTATATCTTAAAGGTGGAATATTATGAAGCAAATATTTAAGTATTTAAAACCTTATAGAGTAAACATGCTTATAGGATTTTCAATAAAGTTTACTGGAACTATTGTAGAACTAGCAATTCCATGGATTTTGTCTTATATGATTGATGAAATTATTCCATTAAAGCAGGTATCTCTAATTTTAATTTGGGGTGGAATTATGCTTTTATGTGCCATTTGTGCAGTAACTTTTAATATATTAGCTAACAGAATGGCTTCAAAGGTGGCAAGAGATACCACAGAGCGAGTTAGAAATGATTTATTCTCTAAAATGATATGTCTTTCTGATAGACAAGTGGATGCTTTTACACTACCTTCTTTAATTTCTAGAGCTACCACGGATACTTATAACATCCATCAGATGGTGGGAATGATGCAAAGACTAGGTATTAGAGCTCCAATAATGCTTATTGGTGGAATAATTATAACATTGACATTAGATCCATTACTAACTTTAGTAATGATTTCAGTAATGCCTATTATTTTTATCACTATTATGCACATATCAAAAGTAGGTATCCCTATGTATTCAATTGTTCAGAAAAAAGTAGATGATTTTGTACGTGTAGTCCGTGAAGATGTTACAGGAATTCGTGTAATTAAGGCTTTATCAAAGGAAGAACATGAGAAGGAAAGATTTAATGCTCGGAATGATGCTACAGTAATTCAAGAAAAGAAGAGTGGTATGGTTATGGCTATACTAAATCCAGTAATGAACCTTTGCTTAAATGTGGGGACAGTATTTGTTATTTTGGCTGGAGCTTACAGAGTAAATAGTGGAGCCATTAAACCAGGAGCAATAATTGCATTTTTAACATATGTAACTTTAATATTAAATTCCCTTTTATTTATTTCTAGAGTATTTACTAATTACTCCAAAGCAAGTGCTTCCGCAAAGCGTATCACTGAAATACTAAATGAGAAAGAAGAATTACCAATTAGGAACATACCAATTATAGATACAGATTATGCTATTGAATTTAGAAATGTCTCTTTTTCTTATAATCATAAAGAAGAAAATGTGAGTAATATAACCTTTGGAGTTAAAAAAGGTGAAACTCTAGGTATTATAGGGGCTACAGGCTCAGGAAAATCTACTTTAATTAAATTATTAATGAGATTTTATGATGTAGATCAGGGTTCTATTTATATAAATGGACAAGATATTAAATCTATTAATATGAAAAAATTAAGAGAAAAGTTTGGAGTGGTATTTCAAAACGATTTTATAAGCACGGATACAATTTATGAAAACATTAGATTTGGAAGAACTCTAGAGAATAGTGCTATAAGCTTAGCAGCAGATTATGCTAAGGCAACTGAGTTTATTGAAGGCAAGGCAGAAGGCTTTAATACTAAAGTTGCAGTAAGAGGTGCAGATTTAAGTGGTGGACAAAAACAAAGAATGCTTATAGCCAGAGCCATAGCAGCACACCCAGAAATATTAATTTTAGATGATTCTTCTAGTGCTTTAGATTATAAGACAGACGCTGTACTAAGAAAAAATCTTACAGAACATTTTAAAGATACTACAACTATAATGATTGCTCAAAGAATTAGTTCGATTTTTAATGCAGACCAAATCTGTGTATTAGAAGATGGTTATGTTGTAGGGTATGGAACTCATGAAGAACTTATTGAAAGTTGTGATGTATACAAAGAAATTCATAAGTCTCAGATGGGAGAGTAAGTTATGGAAATCAAAGTAAAAAGGGAGGACATTTATAATATATGAAAGATAGAAAAAGGAATACATTAAAAAGAGTAATGTCCTATTTATTTGAATATAAGATATTAATTATCATAGCAATTATATTATCCATAGGCTCTAACGTATTTGCCTTAATTGGTCCAATGTTATCAGGTTATGCTATAGATAATATAAATGTTGGAAGAGGGGCAGTAAATTTTTCTAAGATATATTATTACTGTGGACTTATGATTGGATTTTATATTTTATCTTCTATATTAGCTTATATTTTATCAGTACTTATGCTAGAAATTAGTAAGAGAATATCCTATAGACTAAGAAAAGATTTATTTGATAGATTATTATCTCTTCCAGTGGGATATTTTGATACCCATGCAACAGGAGATATCATAAGTAAAATTTCCTATGATGTGGATACTTTAAATTCTACCTTAACATCTGATTTAGTGAGCATTTGCTCAAGTATAATTACTGTGATTATATCCTTTGGGTCTATGGTTATGATATCTGAAAAGTTAGTTTTAGTATTTGTATTTACAGTTCCTATGTCTATTATACTTACTAAAAGAATAACCAGGGTAACAAGACCAATGTTTCGTAATCGTTCAAGAAAATTAGGGGAACTTAATGGAATGGTAGAGGAGTTTGTATCAGGTCAAAAGACTTTAAAGGCTTATCATCAAGAAGAAAACACAAAGAAAAAATTTGCAAGTAAAAATGAAGAAGCAGTAAATGCTTATTATCGTGCTGATTATTATGGTTCTATGGTTGGTCCTTCAGTTAACTTTATGAATAATTTATCCCTAACTCTTATCAGTATTTTTGGGGCTATTATGTATCTTTTTGGACAAATGACTTTAGGAAATATATCTTCCTTTGTACTATATTCTAGAAAATTTTCAGGACCTATTAATGAAGCTGCTAATATCATGGGAGAATTTCAATCCTCCCTTTCTGCTGCTGAAAGAATTTTTCAATTAATGGATGAGTTGTCAGAGGTAGCAGATAAGGAAGGAGCTAAAGAGCTTGTGGATATGGAAGGAAATGTGAAGGTAGAGAATATTTCCTTTGGATATAGTAGGAATAAGATTATTCTTAAGAATCTTAGTATGAATGTATCAGCTGGAAGTATGATTGCTATAGTAGGCCCTACGGGAGCAGGAAAAACTACTTTAATTAATCTTCTCATGAGGTTCTATGATGTTAATGAAGGGGATATTAAGGTAGATGAAAATTCAATATCACAGGTTACACGTAAGAGTTTAAGAAAAGCTTATGCTATGGTACTTCAAGATACATGGCTATTTGAAGGAAGTATATTTGAAAATATTGCTTATGGCAATGAAAATGCAACTATGGAAGATGTGGTAGAAGCAGCTAAGGCAGCTAAAATTCATTCATATATAAAAAGACTTCCTAAGGGCTATGATACAGTAATTACTGATGATGGAGCTAATGTATCTAAAGGACAAAAACAACTGCTAACCATAGCAAGGGCTATGCTTTTGGATGCAAAGATGCTTATTTTAGATGAAGCAACTTCTAATGTTGATACTAGAACAGAAGTTCAAATTCAAAAGGCTATGAGAAATTTAATGAAGGATAAAACCTGCTTTGTAATCGCACATAGGCTTTCTACCATAAGGAATGCAGATCATATCCTAGTGGTTAATAATGGGAATATAGTTGAACAAGGAAATCATGTAGAGTTATTAAAACAAAAGGGATTTTATAGTCAATTATATAATTCTCAGTTTGAATAATTAATTAAAAGGGCTATCTTCAAATAATTAACTAATACTATAAAATAAATTGCACTTAACAATATAAGTGTAAATTTATTTAATGGTATTAGTTTTTTTAGATAGCCAAATTTATATTCAATTTAAGTAATTACTTTAAATTAAAATTCAATGTTGTTGCTTTTATTTATTATAAGATGAATCTTATCTATTCTTCTATTATCTAAGGCTAAAAGTTTTAGGGTTACATTATCTATTTGAACCTGATGGTTATTTGTGTCATTAGGGAAAGTTTCAAAGGTTTCAAGGAATAAACCACCTATGGTATCTGCAACCTCTGAATCTAAAGAGAGATTTAAAAAATCATTCAAATCAGATAGGGTAAGTAATCCACTAACTATATAGTTTTCCTCATCTATTTTTTCTATTTCAGGTTGTTCATCATCATATTCATCACAAATTTCTCCCATTACTTCTTCAATAATGTCTTCTATGGTAACAATACCTGAAAATCCACCATATTCATCTATTAATATAGCCATATGATTCCTATTTGTCTGAAGTTCTCTGAATAAATTATCAATAGAATTTGTCTCAGGAACAAAATAAGGTTTTTTCATTATGTCGTTAATAGAAATATTATCTATACCCTTTTCTACTATACTTGCAAATATATCTTTCATATAAAGTACGCCTACAATATTATCAAAGTCCTTATCATAGACAGGTATTCTAGAAAAACTTTCACTTAGGATATAATTTATGTTATCTTTAATGGAATCATTTACTTCTAGTAGATAAGCCTCTGTTCTTGGTGTCATGATTTCTTTAGCCATGGTGTCATCAAACTCAATTATACCATCAATCATCTCACGTTCTATTTTATTAATAGCACCCTGTTCTTGGCCAATTTCAATAAGACTTCTGATTTCTTCTCTTGAAACCTGATCTTCCATACCATCTGTCTTAATTCCAAAGAGTTTCATTATAAGATTAGTGGAGCAAGATAAAAACCATACGAAAGGTTTAGTAAATTTAGCTATAAGAACTATAGCTTTTATAGAAAACATAGCTACCTTCTCTGAATTCTGAAGAGCTATTCTCTTTGGAACTAGTTCTCCTAGAACTAACGTTAGATAAGATATAAGCAAGGTTATAGCAACTAGAGCTATTTTATCACTGTATGGTATACCAAATCCAGATAGTGTATCGGAAAAGCCTACAGAAATAGATGTAGCTGCTGAAGCAGATGCAAAGAAACCTGCAAAGGTAATTCCTACTTGGATAGTAGATAAGAAATTATTAGGATCCTTTGAAATTTTTTGAAGAAGTAAGGCCTTCTTGTTACCTTCATCCGCTAAAAGATTTAGTTTAGTTTTGTTTAAGGATACAATTGCCATCTCTGCAGATGCAAAGAAAGCATTTATTAAGATTAGTAAAAAGATTAGAATAAAACTGCCACTGGGGCTCCCGTCCATTCTTATATTCCCCCTTATTTTAAAATGTAGTGAGCTTATTATAGCATAATAATTTAGAGGTAATCAAATAATAGACTTAATTATTTAAGGTTAAATATGGTAAAAGAATCAAGTCTCCTTATTAAATATATGGATATATAGTATTATAATAAATAGATATGAGCGTGATAAGGATGCACTGAGGGATGCAGGAATAGCCTTTGCATTAGAATAAATAGTAGATTTAATTTCTACTGATGTAAGGGGAATACATCTTTATACAATGAACAATCCATATATAGCTAAAAGAATTACTAATAGCATTAGCTCAATACTAAATTTTATAAATAAAAGACAAGTAATTTAATATATAATTAATGAATAAGGGAGGTGGAACTTGCCTATGAATAAATTTCTACAAAATAAAGATGAGGTTTTAAGATATTTAGGCTATAAAAATCAAGTTTTAGATAAAGTTACTGATGTTTTAATTGATGAATTAATGGATGAAATGAGAAGTTTAATTAAAGCTAGATATATATATAAATTCTTTAACATTAGGAAAGAGAAGGGTAGAATATGTATTTTAAATAGCAATTTTAGTATAGCAGGAGAAAATATTAAAAAGCACTTAGATAAATCAGAAGTCTGTATCTTAATGGCAGTAACTCTAGGAAATAGTGTAGATGCAAAAATAAGATATTATGAAAAGATAAGCATGACTAAGGCGTTGATACTAGATGCTTGTGCTACAACAGCTATAGAAGAACTATGTGATAGAATATGTGAAGAGTTGGAGGAAGTTGTACAAAATGAAAACAATACACTAACAGCTAGGTATAGTCCTGGATATGGGGATTTACCAATAGATATACAAAAAAAATTTCTCAGTATGCTTAGTGCAGAAAAATCTATAGGGCTTACTGCATCCTCTAATAGTATTTTAATACCAAGAAAATCCATTACATCCATAGTAGGTGTTGTTAAAAGAGAGAATAATAGCATAAAAAAGATAAGTTGTTTACAGTGTAATAAATATTCTAATTGTATGTTTAGAAAAGGGGATGGTGAATGTGGAAATTAAAGAAAAATTGAAAGAAGGAATTTTAATTTTTGATGGTGCTATGGGCACTATGCTACAGAATAGTGGATTAAAGATAGGTGAATTACCAGAAATACTAAATATTACTGATTCAAACGTAATAATTGAAATACATAAAAGGTATATTAAAGCTGGTGCAAATGTTATTACTACCAACACCTTTGGGGCTAATGAAATTAAGCTTAAAAATAGCAATTATAGTGTAGAGAAAATAATTCATTCAGCAGTGGAAAATGCAAAAATAGCTAGAAAGAATAAACAAGCATATGTAGCTTTAGATATAGGTCCTATTGGTGAACTATTAGAGCCTATGGGGACTTTAACTTTTGATGAAGCCTATAATATTTTTAAAAGGCAAGTTATTCAGGGGGTAAAAAGTGGGGTTGATTTAATATTAATAGAAACTATGACAGACTTATATGAAGCAAAGGCTGCAGTATTAGCAGCTAAGGAAAATTTAGATTTACCAGTATTTTGTACAATGAGTTTTGAGGCAGATAGGAGAACCTTCACAGGGTGTAATCCTACATCTATGGTAATGGTGCTAGAGGGGTTAGGTGTAGATGCCCTAGGAGTTAACTGTTCTTTAGGACCTAAAGAAATAGAGCCTATAATAGATGAAATATTAAATATATCTAAGGTGCCAGCAATTGTACAACCTAATGCAGGATTGCCTAATATTATAAATGGTGATACGGTATTTAATATTTTACCAGAAGAATTTGCAGTTTATGGAGTAAAGTTTAAAGAAAAAGGTATAAAAGTAATAGGAGGGTGCTGTGGTACAACAGATAGACATATAGAGAGTCTAGTAAAAGCTTTAAAGAAAGTAGAAATAAGAGAAAAGAAATATAGTCCTTTAAGTGGTGTATGTACTCCTACTAAAGCAGTAATTATTGATCAGGTAAAAGTAATAGGAGAAAGGATAAATCCTACAGGGAAAAAATTATTCAAGGAAGCATTAAGAAATGGAGATTTAGATTATATTTTAAGAGAGGCTATAGCTCAAGTTGATGCAGGAGCCCATATTTTAGATGTTAATGTAGGTCTTCCAGAAATAAATGAAGAAGAAATAATGGTTAAGGTTATTAAAGAAATACAATCCGTATTAGATGTACCTCTTCAGATAGATTCTACAAATGCTAAAGCTATAGAAATGGGATTAAGATATTATAATGGTAAGGCTATAGTTAATTCAGTAAATGGAGAAAATAAAGTTTTAGAAAATATATTACCTATAGTAAAAAAATATGGAGCTGCTGTAGTGGGACTTACTTTAGATGAGAGAGGAATACCTTCAAGTGGGGAAGAAAGATTTAGAATAGCTGAAAAAATAGTAAAAACAGCAGAAAGTTATGGTATAGATAAAAAAGACATATATATAGATTGTTTAACATTAACAGCTGCGGCTCAACAGAAAGAGGTTAAGGAAACTTTAAAAGCACTTTCCTTAGTAAAAGAGAAGTTAAATGTAAAGACTGTACTTGGTGTATCAAATATATCTTTTGGATTACCTAATAGAGATATTTTAAATAAAACATTTTTAGCAGCAAGTTTATTTGCAGGGTTAGATTTACCTATAATAAATCCCTTAAATAAAGAAATCATGGATACAATAGTAGCATCTAAAGTTTTATGGAATGAAGATAAGGGAGCAAAGGAATATTTAATATATAATGAAAACATATCTAAACAACAAATACCTATTAAAAAAGATATGAAAAATATTCAGGATGATTTATTTAAAATAATATTAAAAGGTATTAAAGAAGAAGCTAAAATAGCCACAGTTAAGTTATTAGAAAATAGACAGCCACTAGAAATTGTAAATGAATATATAGCTCCTGCCTTAGATATTGTAGGAGAAAAATATGAAAATGGACATATATTTCTTCCGCAACTAATACAATCTGCTGAAACGGTAAAAGAATCTTTTAAGGTTATAAAAGCGGAGTTAAGAAAAGGAACTGATACTGAAATTTCAAAAGGAAAGATAGTATTAGCCACTGTAAAAGGTGACATACATGATATAGGGAAAAATATAGTAAAGGTACTTCTAGAAAATTATAATTATGAGATTATCGATTTAGGAAAAGATGTTTCTAAGGAGAAAATAGTAGAAGTTGTTATTAAAAATAATGTTAAACTAATAGGACTTAGTGCATTAATGACTACTACTGTTAAAAATATGGAAGAAACCATATATGAACTAAAAAGAATTAAGCCAGACTGTGTAGTTATGGTGGGTGGAGCAGTACTTAATGAGGAATATGCAAATATGATTAAGGCAGATTTTTATGCTAAAGATGCAAAGGAATCTGTAACCATAGCTAGGAAAATATTAGGATGAAATAAGTTGTACCTTATTAAAATAATGTATGTACATAAATAAAATCAGTTGACATTTTTTATTTATGTGCATATAATAAAATATAATAATTTTAATATATAAATACATTGAAGAAGGAAAGTAATATTTAATGAAGATTCAGAGAGAATATCCATTAGCTGAAAGGATATTTATTGGAATTATATATGAAGTGCCCTTTGGAGTACGATACCGAATTAAGTAGGCTATCGCGGTTTTAACCGTTATATTAATAGAGTATGATAGTACTTGAAGAGTGGGGTTATTTTTTTACCAAATAGAGTGGAACCGCGGATATTATCCGTCTCTAAGTTTATCTTAGAGGCGTTTTTTTTATCTCAAGAATAGTTCAAATATAGTATGAAGTTGACTATTTAAATTAAAAATAAGAATATTGTTGATTTATACTTTTACAATTGAAATTTTTATGGAGGAAATTTATTATGAAATTTTTTAGAGTGCTTAAATATGATATAGACTCAGTTTTTCCAAGAGATCCTGCAGCTAGAAGTAGGATTGAGATATTTTTATTATATCCTCACATAAAGTCTCTTATATTTTATAGAATATCTAATTTTTTATATAGAAAAAAATTATTCTTTTTAGCAAGATTTATTTCAAATATTAGTAGGTTTATTACAGGTATAGAAATACATCCGGGAGCCAAAATAGGAAGAGGTTTATTTATTGATCATGGAATGGGGGTAGTAATTGGTGAAACAGCAGAAATTAAAGATAACGTAACTATGTATCATGGAGTTACACTTGGTGGAACTGGTAATGAAAAGGGAAAACGGCATCCAACTATAGGAGAGGATGTAATTATTGGAGCTGGTGCTAAGGTTCTAGGAAATATATATATTGGTAAAGGAACTAAAATAGGAGCTAACTCAGTAGTACTGCAATCTACAGAAGAAAATTCAACTGTAGTAGGAATAGCTGCAAAACCTTTAAATAAAAAATAATATTAAATTTTAATAAAATATAGGGAGGAATTACTCATGAAAAAGATTTATAGGAGTTTAACAGAATTAATAGGAAATACACCACTATTAGAGCTTTCGAATTATAATAAAAAGCATAATTTAAAAGCAACTATAGTTGCAAAATTAGAATACTTTAACCCAGCGGGAAGTGTAAAGGATAGAATTGCAAAGGCAATGATTGATGATGCAGAGGCTAAGGGAATTTTAAATGAAAATTCCGTTATTATAGAACCAACTAGTGGAAATACTGGTATAGGGCTTGCATCAGTGGCATCAGCAAGAGGATATAAAATTAAATTAGTGATGCCGGAAACTATGAGTATTGAAAGAAGAAACTTGATGAAGGCTTACGGAGCTGAGATTGTGTTAACTGAAGGTGCTAAAGGAATGAAGGGAGCCATAGCCAAGGCTGAAGAGTTAGCTGATGAAATTCCAAATTCATTTATTCCTGGACAATTTGTAAATCAAGCTAATCCAGCAATTCATAAAGCAACTACAGGACCAGAAATTTGGGAAGATACTGATGGAGAAGTAGATATTTTTGTAGCTGGAGTTGGAACAGGGGGGACTATAACAGGAACAGGTGAATTCTTAAAGTCAAAAAATTCAAAGGTATCAGTTGTAGCAGTAGAACCAGAAGATTCACCTGTGTTATCAGATGGGAAAGCAGGACCTCATAAAATTCAAGGAATAGGTGCTGGATTTATTCCAGAGACTTTAAATAAAGAAGTGTATGATGAAATTGTAAAAGTATCTAATGATGATGCTTTTGATACAATTAAGGAACTAACAAAGACAGAAGGATTATTAGTTGGAATATCTTCAGGAGCTGCATTAAAAGCAGCTACAGAAATAGCTCTTAAACCAGAAAATGAAGGGAAAACTATAGTTGTTTTACTACCGGATACTGGAGAAAGATATTTATCAATTCAAAATTTTATATAGAGTATAACAAGTTAAGGAGAAGGGGTAAAGTTATACCCTTCTTTTTGTTAATTGAAATTTAAATAATTCATATTGTATTGAAATAATATTTAATATAACATTATATATAGAAATAAATGATAATAGTTAAATTAAATGTTAGGGGCGAGGTATAGTGGCAGATAAAAATGGAGATGAATATGTAGTTTTATCCTTAAACCAATTAATAATAGATAATGAGGGGAAAACGGGGATACCCTTTGAGGTACTAAGAAAAGTCTTTGGGTTTTCTATAAATGTAAAGGAATCCTATGTTTGTATAAAAAACACCTCAGATAAATTTGAAATTGTTTCAGATAAATATAATAGGAAAGAGGGCTCTACAGATAATTTTTTAGAAGACTTTAGATTTTTAAAGGAGAAATTTTCCTTTAAGGAATATTACCAGGGTTCTCTAATATATAGCTCAGACTTAAGGGGACTTAAGCACTATGATGTATTAATTACGGAAAACTCAACTTGGTGTAATATAACCCTAAGAGGAGATTATGTGAATTATTGTGATTTCTCAAGTAATAAAAATATAATAGCTCCACTTATGAAATTTTACTTTCCTAAGGATTATGATAAAATTCTTAAGGATATTTTAGAAAAGGAAAATGCAAGATATATATGTGATGAAAGAGATGTACTTATAAGAAAAGATTTTGATGGTAATACCAAAGAAATCGTATTTTCTCAGTTAGGTGGAAGTTTGTAAAATAAAAAGAGATTTTTTAGTAGAATCTCAATAAGAAATAAATAGGATTGATTTTAAATTTGAAACTTAGGAAAAATACAAAATAAGGAATACTCTTATATGGTATTCCTTGTTTTGAGAGAAAATATTTATATTTAATCTTATTTTAATTTGTTCTTACGTGATAAGTTCCAAATTGATGAAATGTAAAATAATAGAGTAGCAATTAAAATTTGAATATATTTAAATGTTTAAAAGAATTATATTAAAATTTAAGTACGCAGCAAATATTAGCCATAAAAGATATGGTATCTGTAAATATGCAGCACACTTATTTATCTTATAAAAATTAAATATCATAAAGGAAACTAATACTATCAATACCAAAATCCAAATGAATGCAAATGTAAATTGATTTAAATTGAAAAATATTATAGACCAAAAGAAGTTGACTATCAGTTGAGCTATATAAAGTTTAAGACTATAATCTTTATATGGAGAATTTGATTCATAAACTATATAGGCAGAAATACCCATAAGTATAAAAAGAATAGTCCATACAATGGGAAAGACAATAGCTGGAGGAGCTAAATCAGGCTTTATAAGATTAGCATAAACTTCTCTACTATTTTTTGTAAGTAGTGAAGAAAGAAATCCGGTTCCTAAACTGAGTATTAAACTAATTATTAGTGGTTTTAATTTAATGGCATATACATTTGACATATGTTCACCTCCTTAATGCTATAGAATTTAAATTTAGAGTTTATATAAAGTATATTAAAACTATTATAAATTAGTACTTATATAATAATCATATTATTATAAATATATTTTAGTTATAATTACATAATCTTTATTTGTTAGTAAAACTCATATTATAGAAGGGGATTAAGATGAACAATTTATTACATCCAGTAAATGAGAATAAGTTTAAAGAAATAGTTAATATAAGATTTAACAATATTAATGAAGGATTTAATAACTATAAGAGTGCAATGTTAGAAAGTAAAAATTTAGAGGAGGCTGAGGAAAATATAATTAAATTTATGGAGGAAGTTATAATATTAAATGGTGAGGATAACTCCTTTGTAGATTTATATTTTTCTACTTTAGAAAAAGAAGATAAGGAAAGACTAATAGGGTTATTGGAAGAAAAAGATAAAGAAATAATGGAAAGTATTAAGGCTACTTTGCAGGGAGACACAATTTATTTTAGGTTAACAAAAGACATCATACCATTTATAACTAGATTAAGTACTAGAGAAGTTCTATTCTGTACTGTATATTTCACAAAATATCCATTTACTATATGGGGTAACTACAATAAAAAATTTCCATGTTTTTATAAGGCAGATAAAGTATTGGATTTATATACTAATATTGCAAAGGAATGCAATGTTGAAGTTATTGTTTAATAATAGCTATTATTGACTAATTTATGAGTTAGTAATACTATAAGTATATAGCTATAAGGAAAATTACAGTTATAATATAGGGTATATATGGAGGAATTCAACATGAAAAAATTTATTTGCAAAGTATGTGGATACATATATGAAGGTGAAAAATTACCAAGTGATTTTGTTTGTCCAGTCTGTGGCGTGGGATCAGAGATGTTTGAAGAATTTAAGGAAAGTAATTTATTTAGTAAATTTAAAGTGCTTAATAAGGTTAAAGAAAACGATGTAGTTACATCTTTTTATTTAGCTTCTGTAGATAAAAAAGTTTTAAAAATACATAAAGCTGGACAATTTATTTCTATAAAACCAATAACTGAAGGGGATAAATCTAGTGAGGTTAGACAATATTCCTTGTCTATGAAGCCAGGAGAAGATTTTTATAGAATAAGTGTTAAGAGAGAAGATAAAGGATTAATTTCCAGATATCTGCATGACAATATAAATGTAAATGATGAAGTAGAAATAACAGAACCACTAGGTGAATTTATATTAAAGGATAACAATAAACCCTTAGTGCTTATAAGTGGTGGAATTGGAATAACACCTATGATGTCTATGCTTTATAAGGCTATAGAAGAAGGACGAAAAGTAAAATTTATTCAGGCAGTTATAAATTCAAATGTTCATACTTTTAAAAATGAGCTAAGGGATTTAGATAAAAAATATGATAATGTAGACGTAAAATTTTTCTATAGTAAGCCACTAAACAATGATAAACTTGGGGAAGATTATCAATTTGAAGGATATTTAACTAAGGAATGGATTGAAAGAAATCTATCAAAGGATAAAGAATTTTATTTCTGTGGACCTTTAGGGTTTATGAAAATGATATATGATGCTTTAAAGGCAATGGGAGTGTCAGAGGATTATATAAATTATGAAATGTTTGGTCCATCTGCTGACTTATCAAAAATGTAGTTTACAGGGATATTTCAAAATATATTTGAAGTATCCCTGTATTTTTTTATATTCTCCTAAATAGTTATGAATATTTTAAGATTTAAAGCAAAGAATAGCAATATTAATAATTATAGAGGTGAAATTTATGAAGAAGTTATTGTATATAATTGTAAACTCTAAACCAGAAGAGTTATCTGCTAGTAAAACAGTAGGTAGAACATTTGTAAATAAGTTTTTAGAAAATCATAAGGATTTTATTTTAGAAGAATTAGATCTTTATCAGTGTCATATACCTAGACTTGAGTATGAATACTTTGAAAAAAGAAATTGTATGATTAAGGAAGAAGATTTTAGTAAGTTGAATGAAAAACAACAAGGAGAAGTTCATAAAATTGTAAAACTTGTGGATCAATTTAAAGAAGCTGACTTATATGTAATAGCAGCACCAATGTGGAGTCTTTCCTTTCCAGCTCCATTAAAAGAATATATTGATTGTATAGTTATGGATGGAAAAACTATAAATATATCAGAAAATAAAATGGAAGGACTATTAAATGACAAACCAAGGGCTATGGTATATATCCAATCATCAGGTGCACCGATTCCATGGATGTTAAGATCCATTTTTAATAAAGGACTTGATAATGTAAGAGATATAATGAAGTATATAGGAATTAAGAAATTTGAGGAACTATTGGTGGATGGAACAGGTTTTACTGAAGAAGAAAGAAGAGAAGCTATAGAAGAAGCTAATAAAGAAGTAAATAAACTTATAGAAGAAATTTGGAAAAATAATTAATGTATTATAAAAACTGTTAATATTCTACATATTAATAGTTTTTTGTGTATATATAGGATGTTTTTTTTACTAAAGTGTTTATTATAATTCCGTTGATACGATTATAATTGTGTAACCTTTAATAAACAAATAAATTATATATTTTTATTAATAAGATTACTATTTAATTTTAATATAGTTATATATTATAGAATATTGAAAAGGTTTAAAATTAGACTAAGAAAGGAGATGGATATAATATATGCTTGTAGAAAAAATAATATAAAAAAAGTAAAATTGTATGTGTTGAGTAAGCAATGACTTATATGTAAGACTGGAATTAATTATAGGGGGAGAATTATGTTTAAGTTTAAGCGTTTAGGAACTAAAATGACTGTGTTTATAGTAGGCATAGTGTTAATAGGAATGTTAACAACTCAATTAACAACTACTATAATAATGAAACAAAATCTTAAAGAAGATACAAGTGAAAGAGGAACTACAGTAGTAGCAGAATTAGGAAAGTCCTTTGAAAAGGAGCTATTACAGTATGAAAAAGACTTAAAATTAATTGGAGAAGAAAGTGCTTTTAATAAGAAAGTGCTTAAGGATTCCGTAGCTTTAGAAGAGGTATCATCATTATTTAAGAATTATACTGAATCTAATTCACAGATATTAAGCATATATGTAGGATTTCAAGATAAAAGTATGCTTGCAGAACCTACATGGGAAGTGCCAGCAGACTATGATGTAACCCAAAGAGAATGGTATATAGAGGCATCAGAAAGTCCAGAAGATGTAATATGGACAGAACCATATATTGATGCCGACAATAATGTTCCAGTAATTACAGCAGCAAAAGCTATAGTTGAAAATGGAAAAGTAAAGGGCGTATTAGCTGTTGACTTATCTCTAGAAAACTCTTTAAACAATGTTAAAGAGCATAATGTAGGATACAAGGGTTATGCATTTTTAGTTAGCAATGAAGGAGTTGCATTATACCATCCAAAATTAATTAATGAAAACCTAAAAGAGCAACCTATGTTTGATGAGATTTTCAAATCAGAATCAGGTTCTTATAAATTTAATGAAGGTAAGGAAGATTTAGAAGTATATTACTATACTATACCAAACTTCAATTGGAAAGTAGGAGCTGTATATAATGAGAAAGATATGCAAGCTAGTATAATTGAAATTAATAATTTTACTATGGCTATAACTTTTGTAGTGATGCTAGTATTAGCTATAATATTATTTATACTTATAAAAAGAATATCTAATCCTTTAGTTAAGTTATCTAAGGAAGCAAAGTTAGTAGCAGAAGGTGATTTAACAGTAGATATAAAATCTAAATTGAAGGATGAAATTGGACAAGTAACTAATAACTTCAATAGCATGGTTAAGGATATTAACAATATAGTATCTAATGTACAAAAATCTATATATCAAATCAATAGTGCTAGTGAAAACTTAAGTGCTATATCAGAAGAAACTACAGCTTCAACAGAAGAGATAAATGCTGCAGTTGCAGAAATAGCTAGAGATACCTCAAATCAAGCAGAGACTATTGTAGGTATAGTAGACAAGGTAGAAAAACTTAATGAATCTATTAAAGATATTAATAATATTATCAATAAAATGAATGAACTATCCAATTCTTCTACAGCAGCATCAGAATTAGGCTTAGAAAATGTAAGTAATTTAAATATAAAAATTAATGAAAATACCACTGAACTTAATAAGGTAAATGACATATTCCAAGGATTAGTTTATAAGCTACAAGAAATAGATAAAGTTATCGATATGATAACTAATATATCTGGTCAAACTAATTTACTAGCGCTTAATGCAAGTATAGAAGCAGCCAGAGCTGGAGATGCTGGAAAAGGATTTGCTGTGGTAGCAGAAGAAGTTAGAAAGTTAGCAGAGCAATCTAGTGATGCAACAAATAAGATTAAGGAATCTTTATCTAATATAAATAAAGAAACTAATAATGTGAAAAGTGCAATACTTTATGCTAATGATATAAACAAAGAAACTGCAAGTGCTGTATTAAGTACAGAACAATCTTTTAATTCTATTAATGATGAGTTACAAGAAATAGTTGAATTAATAAGAGAAACAAGTCATAGAACAGAAGATATTAATAACTATAGTGGAAATATCTTAGGTGGAGTAGAAGACATTTCAAATAATGCACAACAGAATGCATCTACCGTTGAAGAAGTTAGTGCTTCGATAGATGAACAAAGTGTTGTATTTGGAAGCATAGCACAACACTCTGAAGAATTATCACAATCTTGTCATGATTTATCACAATTAATCAATCATTTCAAAGTAAGTAAGTAGAAATATTTATTAAACCATGATAATGAAATAAATTATGGATAAAATAAAGGGTATCTCAAGTTTTGGAGATACCCTTTATTGTTACATAGGGTTATAACAAATATTTAATAAAGTAGTTGTAGGATTTTCTATAATCACTGAATCAACTCCATAAACATCTTTAATTAACTTAGAAGTAAGAATTTCTTTAGGTGTACCATAAGCAACGATTATACCTTCTTTTAAAACATAAAGTTTGTCACAATACATTGCTGCAATATTTAAATCATGAATTGCAGCAACTACTTCTATGTTAAGATTTTTTACAATACTCATAAGCTGAATTTGATATTTTATATCTAAATGATTAGTTGGTTCATCTAGGATCAAACATTCAGTTTGTTGTGCTAATGCTCTAGCAAGAATAATACGTTGTTGTTCACCACCGGAAAGAGTTAAAAAACTTCTATTTATAAAATTTACCATTCCTACTTTATCTAAGGCATCATAAATTATATCGTAGTCCTCTTTTGTATCTCTATCTAAAAATTTTTTATGTGGAGACCTACCCATAAGTAATATATCTTTTACAGAAAAATCAAAATTATAATTATTATGTTGAGAAAGAACAGCTAATTTTTTAGAGCTTTCTCTTACTGAAATTTTGCTTAAATCAATATCATCTAATTTTATTATGCCACTATTAGGTTTTAAGCTTCTATAGATACACTTTAATAAGGTAGACTTACCACTACCATTTGGTCCAATGATTCCTATGAATTCTTTATTATTAGCATTAATATCAATGCCATTTAGAATATCAGTATCGCCAATTTTAACTTTTATATTCTCTGTTGAAATATGCATTAATTGCTACCTCCAAATCCATAGGATTTTTTTATCATAAGCCATACAAAGCAAGGGGCACCTATCATAGAAATTAATATACCGATTGGAACCTCGGTGCCTCTTATTATAATTCTAGATAGTACATCTGCCCAAATTAGAAATATTGCACCTAGTATAGCCCCAATAGGAATTATTTTTTTATGATCTGTACCAAATAGTATTCTAACTATATGGGGAATTATAAGTCCAATAAATCCAATCATACCTGATGAATATACTATTACACCAATCATTAAAGAAGTAATAATTAAATAAACAATTCTAAATTTATGTAAATCAGTACCTAAAGTAACAGATACTTCATCACCTAAAAGCATTAGGTTTAGAGTTCTATATTGGGTTATAAAGAATAATGTTCCTATAAAAATAATAGGGAGTATAAAAGAAATTTCATTCCAATTAGCACCAGCTAAACTACCCATAAGCCAAAAACTGATATTTTTCATTCCTTGAGAATCATTGGTAATATAAACTATAAAGCTTGAAAATGCACTACATACAGAGCTGAGAGCCATTCCGGAAAGAAGTAATTTTACAGAATTTGTTCTTCCACCTATATTAGAAAGCATTAAAACTAGCATTGAAATAGAAAAAGCGCCTATAAATCCCATTATTCCAATATAACTGCTACCTAAGCTTGTTCCAATACCGAGTAGAATTGCTAAAGTAGCCCCAAGGGATGCTCCAGAAGATATTCCTAAAATATAGGGGTCGGCTAACGGGTTTTTAACAATTGCTTGCATTACAATTCCAATTACGGATAATCCCATTCCAACGGCTATAGCTAAAACTATTCTAGGCATTCTAATCAACCATATAACATCTACTTTAGCAGCACTTGTAGAGAGCTCACCTATACTAAAAAGTTTATAAAAAATAATCCCATATACTTCTTTCATGGATATATTTACTGAGCCAATGGTAACAGCTAGTCCTATTGATAGAATAAGTATTATTAAAAGAACAAGAGAAGTACCTATATAAATAGGCATTCTCTTAAAAATATTAGAATATTTAGTTCCCTGTAAATTTTTATTTTTAATCATCATAATTACTATTTACCTAAAGTTCCATATAAACCTTGAGAAAATGTATTTATTCCATCTATAGTTCTAATACCACTAGAATACATTTCTCCTAAAGATATAGGATATACTCTTTTATTTTTAATAGCTGAAAGTGTTTGAAGAGATTCATCTTTTAAAATTTTATCTACTTCTTGTTGAGGAATGTTTTCATCGCCTCTATCCATATATACTACAAATATACAGTCAGGATTAAGAGTGATTAAGTCTTCTTTACCAATACTATTTCCTTCGGGACTAAGTAAATTGGCACCAAGTTTTGTTATCATATCACCAGCCAAAGTGCTAGCTCCATAAGTGCTGATTTTATCATCAAAGAATTCTACAACTAAAGCATTTTGCTTTTCCTTATCCTTAACTGAATTAGCAGTATTTTCAACAGCCTCAGTAATTTTATTTACTAGAGCTTGTGCTTTATCTTCAACATTGAAGATTTTTCCTAAGTTTAATATGTCAGTAATTTCATTATCAATAGTTTTTTCTTCAGCAACACCACTATTTAGAGACATATATGTATTAGTGCCATTATCATTCCAGTAAGATACATCACCAAGATTTTTATCCTTAAAAAGTGAATACCACCCAAGAATGAAGTCAGGCTCGGACATAACCACAGTTTCTTTTGAAGGCGTAAATTCTTTTAAATAATTAATTTTTTCAAAAGAAGCTTTATATTCTTCTTTTACAGGATGGTCAAGACCAGCTGCAGCCACTATTTTATCTTCAAGACCTAAAGCAAGAAGAGTCTCTATAGAGTTTTGATATACAGCAAAAACTTTTTCAGGCGCTTTATCAAAAGTTAGTTTTATAGGTTCTTTTTTGAAGTTATAAGTTTCAATTGTTACTGGATAATGAGAATCTTTAGATTCATTTTGAGATGAATTAGATTTCTCAGAAGAAGTGTTTTTATCAGATTTGTTATTACTGCAACCTACTAGACTAAGGATAAGTAATAAGCTCAATAGAAGTGAAGTGATTTTTTTAAAGTGTTTCATTGTAATTCTCCTTTAACATTATAATTATAATCAGTTAAATATTATAATTTGTATGAATATAAGGATACTCTTGATAAAACCATAGACAAAAGCATAGTTGTCATGGCGAATATCACTCTTTACTCGAAGAGTATCGATATTTTTAATATTGGTAAGTATCCTGACTTATAGATCATTATATTAATTAACCTTCCCAAACAAAAGTTCAGTGGTATAAACAATTAATATTCCCTAATTACAGTAGCGGTACTGTGCGGAAATTTCATCCATCTTCCTTTAAAACCAATATCATTCATATACTATTATATTTCAACAACCCATACTTTATCATAGTTGAGAAAGGTTGTCAATGAATAAAAAGGAAGAAATCTTTAAATTTCCAGCAGGCGTAAATTCTATACTGAATATATTATTAAAAGTAACAAATAATACAATTGTAGGTATATCCAACATGGAAGATGAATAGTGAATATGTAATAATAAATATTGATTAATAAAAATTATTAGGTTATAATGGAAATATATAAATAAGAGATTTAAGGAGGAATATGAAATGTCACTAGAAAAAATCGTATGTTTATGCAATGGGGTTACTTATGCTGCAGTAAGAGAGGCTATGGCTCAAGGAGCTAGATCGGTACAAGATATTCAAGCTGCTACAGGAGCAGGAGATGTTTGTGGAGGATGTATTGAAAGAATTGAAAAAATACTAGGGGATGTATGCACATGTAGAAATGTTTCTACTGAAGAGGTAGTAAAAGCAATACAAAATGGAGATACTACTGTAGAAAAGGTAGGTGTAACTACAGGGGCAGGAACAGCATGTGGAAAATGTAAATGTGTTATTGAGAGTTTGATTGACTCAAATAAATAATATGTTTTAATGTTACAAACAACTTCATTGGATGTAAATATAAAATCTAAAAATATAGTGTATTTAAATGTGATTTATAGTAATACTATTATAGAATAATTACATTGTATATGATTAATTACGTTAATCATATATGTCTATATTAAGGAGGAAAAATAAATGTCAGAAAATAGAATTGTATGTACTTGTCAAGATGTAGACTATAATACTATAAAGAAAGCCATTGAAGATGGTGCTAAGACAGTAGATGATATAATGGAAGCTACAGGAGCAGGAACTGTTTGTGGAGGATGTATTAGTGAAATAGAAGAAATTCTCCAGGAATTAAAAAAATAATTAATATAAATTTTTAGGTCTATATTGATATATAAAGTAGCTATATCAATATAGGTCTATTTTTTTATAATTTCAACTTTGAAATCTTAACATTATCTTTATATAGTAAATAAGTATCTTAATACAAAACTTATTAATATATTGTTAAACTAATAATATAAAGATATATTAGAAATAGGAGTTGAGACAACATGAAAACTAATCATAAAGAAAATAAATTTAAATTTTATATGGACAAGGCTATTTTAGAATTAAAAAATAGGAATTATGAACCAGCTAGAGGCTATATTTTAAAGGCTATGATGATAGATGATTCAGCTCCAGAAATTCACAATTTATTTGGAATATTTTATGAATTGAATAAAAATATAGATTTAGCGCATAAGCATTATAGTGCATCATACTCACTTAATGCTACATTTAGACCAGCAAGGAATAATCTACAGAGAATCAGTGATTTTTCATATAAATATAGTACCTGGGATATTGATTATGGAAATAATGAAGAAAATATTGAAAAACAATTGTATACAGTAATTTATGATGAAAATAACATAGGTAGATTTGTGAAAATAAATTGATATTAAATATGAATTAATGATAATTAATACAACTTATAGTAATTGTCTTTAGCATTGTATTTAACCTTTTTTAGAAATATAATTAATACTTGCAAGGGAGATATATACAATGAAATATGATAAAAATATATATAATTATGATGATAAAGAAATAGGTAAAAAGACATATTGGATTAGAGATTTATTAAAAACTATGTTAATAATGATTTTTAGCACACTGATATCTATCATGTTTGGAAAATTTGGTTTTAACGAGTCCAACATTATTCTCATATTTATATTAGGAGTAATATTCACAGCTAGAAGCACAGAAGGATATTTTTATGGTACTATTGCATCAATAATAGGAGTATTAGCTTTTAATTTTTTCTTTACAGTACCTTATTATACTTTTAGGGCATATAGAAGTGATTATCCTATAACTTTTTTAGTAATGCTACTAGTAGCTATAATTACAAGCATGTTGACGTCTAAGGTCAAAAGGGAAGCGAAAATTGCATATATAAGAGAACGTAGAATTAGATTATTATATGAAAATAACAAGAGGTTACTAATAGCCAGAAATAAAAATCAGATAATTAAATTGTGTGGCGAAAGTTTAGTAGATATGTGTAATAGAACTGTTATGATAATTGTTAAAGATTCTAAGAATAATTTAATTGATCCAAGAATATATGGTGAAGAAAGGGATGGAGGAGATGGCAACATATTTAAGTCATCTTTGGAGAAAAATATATTGGAAGAAGCATTCAAACTAGAGCGTGCGGTTGGAATAGGTACGAATTATTGTAGCGAAAGTAGTGTTTATTACTATCCAATAAAAGGCCAGCATCATGTATTAGGAGTAATATGTATGAACTGCTTCCAAAAGGGTGAACTAACATCAAATGAAAAAATAACAGTAGCAGCTATATCAGCCCAGGTGGCATTGGCTATTGAGAGGGAAGAGTTGTTTGAAAAAAATGAAAAAGTAAAATTAGATGCTGAAAGGGAACGATTAAGAGGAAATTTGTTAAGATCCATCTCTCATGATTTAAGAACTCCACTTACAAGTATTATGGGTTCAGCATCAACTATTCTTGAGAATTATGATTTATTGGACAAAAGCATACAAAAGGAACTTTTACAAAATATCTGTGAAGACACTAGTTGGCTTATTCACTCGGTTGAAAATATATTGAGTATGACTAGGGTTGATGAGGGAAAGCTTGAAATGAAAAAAGAGCCTGAAATAATTGAAGAAATTATTACACAAGCAATTTCTAGAGTAAGAAAATTTGCAGATAATCGTAATATTAAAATAGATTTACCAAGAGAGATGGTTTTGATATCTGTAGATTGGGTGTTAATTGAACAAGTTTTTGTGAATTTAATTCATAATGCAATAAAGTATACACCTGATAATTCAGAGATAAAGATTAAATTAGAGGATATAGGCAGTAAAGTGATTTTTGAAGTTTCAGATAATGGAAATGGTATACCGAAAGAAGACTTACCTAATATATTCACAAGATTTTACACAAAATCAAAAGTAAAACATATAGAAAATAGGGGGATAGGATTAGGGTTAGCAATATGTAAATCCATAATTAAAGCTCATAATGGAGAAATGGAAGCTTTTAATAATGAGTTAGGTGGAGCCACATTTAGATTTAGTATACCTAGAGAAGAAGGAGGCATATATGGAGATAAAACCATTAATTTTAATTGTAGAAGATGATAAACCTATAAGTAAATTTATAAGGGTATCTATGGAAACACAAGGTTATAAATGTATAGATACTAAATATGGAGATGCTGCTATATCTTTAGTTTTTTCTATGAATCCAGATATAGTAATTCTAGATTTAGGACTTCCAGATATGGATGGATTACAAGTTATAGACAAAATTGTAGGTAAAACGAAAGCTAAAGTAATTGTAGTATCTGCCAGAGGACATGAAAGGTCAAAAGTTGAAGCTTTGGACTGTGGAGCTGATGATTATTTAACAAAGCCATTTAGTGTTTCTGAGCTTTTAGCTCGAGTTAGAGTAGCTCTTAGAAATCAAAATAAAGATATGTATAATCAGAATAATAAATCAAAAGTATTTGAAATTAGAGGGTTTAAAATAGATTTTGATAGACATAGAGTATTTGTAGAAGGTAAAGAAATACATTTAACACCTATAGAATATAAATTGATTGAATTAATGTCAAGGTATTCAGGAAGAGTTTTAACTCATAAATTTATTGTAAATGAAATATGGGGAGGGTATTGTGAAAATGAAACACAATCTCTTAGAGTGTTTATGGCAAGTATAAGAAGAAAGATAGAAAAAGATCCAGCAGAACCACAATATATAAAGACTGAAGTAGGCGTAGGATACAGGCTAGTAGATGAATAAATACACAGATTAAATATGTTATATCTAATGTAATTATTAAAATTAGATATAACATATTTTTATGCATATAATTTGTCAACTTAACTCAACCATATTATTAATACAATTTAATGATATATTTATGTTTTAATGATTATCTTAACACAATCTTTATATTTTAGATAGTAATATATTTATATACAGTAATAGTAAGAATAGAAATGTTTAAACTAACGTATGAATTTTAAAATTAATAATAAATAAAAAATGATGTTAAGGAGTGCATTAAATTATGAAAAGAAAATCTTCAGATTATGTAATAGTAGCAGGATGTAGTAAGTTTGGAGCTAATATAGCATCTATGTTATCGGCAAGAGGAAAGTCTGTTATTATTATAGATATAAATAAAAATTCATTTAGAAAACTTTCACCAGACTATAGTGGATATAAAATTGAAGGAGATGCTACAGATATAGACGTTTTAATAGAAAGTGGAATAGAAATAGCAGGAACATTAGTGGCTGCTACAGGTGATGATAATACGAATATTATGATTGCTGAAATAGGAAGTAAGATTTTTGGAGTAGATAAAGTGGTATCTAGATTGTATGATACGGAGAAAGAAGTTGTATATGATGAATTTAATGTGAATATTATCAGACCTACTCAACTAACCATAAGGGAGTTTGAAAACATTAATAATAATGATATGAATAAAATATGTATAACAGATTTTGCGAAGAAAAAAACAAAGAACATCATGGAGGCATTATAATGAATATTTTAATAATAGGTGGAAAGAAGAAAGCTGACTTTTTAATGAAATCTCTTATAGATAAAGGGAATAAAATAACTGTGATTCATGATGATTACGAGTACTGCAAAACTTTATCTCGTAAATATGATGAAGAAATTATTTGTGGTGATGCAACTAAAATGTATATCCTTGAAGAAGCTAAGATAAATAGTATGGATATGGTAATTGCAATGACTCCAAAGGATTCTGACAATTTAGTTATATGCCAATTAGCTAAAAATATATACGGGGTTAACAAAACTTTTGCAACAGTTGCTGATCCTAAAAATGTTAAAGTATTTAAACAGTTAGGAGTAGATATAGTTATTAGTGCTACTTATGTCGTATCAAGGATTATAGAACAAATGGCTACAGTTAATGATATATATAATTATATTCCCATTGAGGATGGAAAAGCTAGCATAATGGAAGTTATTATAAAAGAACATTACTCATTATGTGGTAAATATATTAAAGATATTAAATTTTCTCAAGAAGCTATTGTAGGATGTATTATTAGAGATGGGAATATAATTATTCCAAATGGGAATACTAAAATTTTTGCAGAAGATAAATTTTTAATTATATCCTCTACACAAATGCAAGATAACATAATTAAATCATTAGTTGGAGGTAAGGGGCAAAGTGAAATCATGTAGTAATAATAGCACAAGCTATAAGATAATATTTGCGTATATAGGAATTTTAATGATTATAATAGGAGCCATAATATTACTTCCTTTGTTAATATTAATTGCATACCCACATGAAGTAAAATATGCTCCGACTTTTATTATTCCATCTATTATATCTATGGGGATTGGAATTTTATTAAGTAGACTTGTTGATTTTAAAAAGTACAGCAATATATCATTAGGAGGAGATGCAATAATTGTAGTAGCTACTTGGATTATTGCTACAATTTTTTCATCAATGCCATTTATATTACTAGGAGAGTTTAATTTTACTCAGGCATATTTTGAAGCTGTTAGTGGATGGACAACCACTGGATTATCAGTGGTAAATGTTGAAAATATACCTAAAATTTATCTTATACATAGGAGTATAATGCAATTTTTTGGAGGCATAGGCATAGTGCTTGTAATGGTGTCTGCACTATCAGCTACATTTGGTATGAGGCTTTATAATTCAGAAGGTCATTCAGATAAACTATTACCTAATCTAATTAAATCATCTAGAATGATATTGACAATTTATGTGGGATATGTTTTATCAGGAACTATATTGTATTATATTTTTGATATGCCACTATTTGATGCTTTAAATCACTCTATTGCAGCACTATCTACAGGTGGTTTCTCAGTAAGAGGCAATAGTATAGGAGAATATAATAGTTTTTCCATAGAGCTAATAACTATAATTTTAATGCTTTTAGGAACTACAAATTTTGCAGCTCACTTGCTTCTTTTGAAGGGAAAGTTTAAAAAATTTTTTAAACTTGGAGAAGTAAGATTTATGCTTATATTGCTTGGAGTTACAATACCTTTAGTCACTTTTGTTTCATTAAATAGATTATACGGAAGTTTATCCAGAGCATTAAGAGTAGCTGCTTTTGAACTTGTTTCAGCACTTTCAACTACAGGATTTTCAACGGTTGGATATGGGAAGTGGCCTAGTTTTGCTATTTTAGTTATGATAAGTTTAATGGTTATAGGTGGAGGAGCAGGATCTACTGCTGGTGGAATAAAACTTAATAGAATATATTTGATAATGAAAAGAATGATTTGGAATTTAAAAAGAAAGTTTAAGCCTGAGCATGTGGTGAGTCAAGATAGTATATATAAGCCAGAGGGGAAAGTTTATATAGAGGATAGTAATATATTAGATGCTTCAAACTATGCTTTTACTTATATAATATTATTTATTATTGGAACTGGAGTTATAACTGCATATGGATATCCTCTTCAAGATGCTATGTTTGAATTTGCATCATCATTAGGTACTGTGGGGTTATCGGTTGGAATAACAGGAATATCAGCGCCATCAGCTATATTATGGATAGAAATTTTAGGAATGTTATTTGGTAGACTAGAGATATGGGTAATATTTATTGCTATAGTGAAAATATTTAAGAGGAATAATTAATATAAGTTTAAATATCCAATAATAGATATACTGTTATTGGATATTTAAGCTTTTATATTAAACTACTGGTTTTTCATCTCATTTTTAACATCATTTTTTAATTCTTTAGCTATTGTTTTTCCTCCAACCATAGCTTTATTGTACAGATTTTTAGCTAATTGACCTTCTTCTCTAACTTCATCTTTCATTTGATTTTTAAGGTCGTGAACAAATTTCTTATTTGAAATAAATTCTTTAATATCTTCCTTTTTTTCACCATACTGAATTTTAACTTCATTATACATATCCTTAACTTCACTAGTAACTTTATTCATACCTTCTTTAACTTCATCACCTATTTTATTCATAAAAATCTCCTCCCATAAAATTATTTTAAATGTAATTTAGTATCATATAGTAGAAATAATTATAAAAAATAAAAGTAAAATTTAATTCTATTTTTTATATAGTTTACTCAAAATACAAAATAATATTTAATGAATTTAATGGATATTCAATTTTAAAATTTAACTAATAAATTTAAATAATTATATTGAAAAATATAGTAATAGAATATACTCATTCCATGTATTTATAAAATAAATAACCATATATTAATCTATATGAAAAAAATATTATAAATGTATTATTAAGTAATAAAACTTATAAAAAGTAATATGTATATTTTAAAAACATAGAAAATATGGTATACTAAACATGGATTGAGTATACATGACTTGAAGTACTAGGTTTGAACTAGAATAATGTTCATGTAGAGAATATAGTATAGCTAATATAGTTAAAAATTTAACTACTCTAATGAGTGTAATGTAAATAGATAGCAACAAATAGCTACATAAAAATATAACTATTTGCTGATATAAAGAAATCCATATATTTATTAAGGGGGAAAGAAAATGTTTAAAAAATTTACAAATGGTTGCGTTAAATTAGTTCAAAATTACCTACCAGATCCATTTTTATTTTGTATCATTTTAACTTTCATAATCTTTATTTCAGGTGTTTTATTTACAGGACAATCTCCATTATCTATGATTATTCATTGGACAAATGGATTTTGGAATTTATTAGCATTTGCAATGCAAATGGCATTAGTTCTTGTTTTTGGTCATACTTTAGCTAGTGCACCAGCATTTAAAAAAATCACAAAGAAACTAGCTAGAATCCCCAAAACACCAACTCAAGCAATCTTATTAGTTACTTTTGTATCTTCTATAGCATGTATATTAAACTGGGGGTTTGGATTAGTTATAGGAGCAATATTTGCAAAAGAACTTGCAAAGGAAGTAGATGGTGTTGACTATAGGCTTCTAATAGCTTCAGCTTATTCGGGTTTCTTATTATGGCATGCTGGACTATCAGCATCAATTCCATTAACTCTTGCTACTGGTGGAGAATCTTTAGTTAAAGCTACATCAGGAGCAGTAAGTGCTGCAGGAGTACCAACTACCGAAACTATATTTTCACTATGTAATTTAGTTATAGTAGGAGTTTTAGTAGTAACTTTACCACTTATAAATAGAGCTATGCACCCAGATAAAGGTAATGTTGTAGTTATAGACAAAGGCTTATTAGAGGATGAAAAAGCATTTGTAGAGATGCCAAAGGAAAATATGACTCCAGCTGATAAGTTAGAAAATAGTAAGATAGTTACTTGGTTAATTTCAATAATGGGATTTACCTATATAATATATTATTTTATTACTTCAGGATTTAATTTAAACCTTAATATAGTAAACTTTATATTTTTATTTTTTGGTATTTTGTTACATGGAACTCCTAAGCGATTTATAAATGCTTTAATGGAGGGTGCTAAAGGAGCTGGTCCTATATTACTTCAGTTCCCATTTTATGCAGGTATAATGGGAATGATGACAGGAGCTAATGCAGAGGGAATATCTTTAGCAGTATTAATGTCAAATGTGTTTGTAACTATTTCTAACAAAGTTACATTCCCAATGTTCTCATTTTTAAGTGCAGGATTAGTTAATTTCTTTGTACCATCTGGTGGTGGACAATGGGCTGTACAAGCACCTATCATGATGCCAGCAGGAGCAGAACTTGGAGTAAGCACAGCTAAAACAGCAATGTCAATTGCTTGGGGAGATGCATGGACAAATATGATTCAACCATTCTGGGCTTTGCCAGCACTTGGAATAGCAGGTCTAGGAGCAAAGGATATTATGGGATATTGTATAATAGATTTATTATACTCAGGAGTGATAATAACAGTAGGTCTTACTGTTATAGGTATGTAGAATTAATTTATAAATCTATATACCTAGAATAAATACTGTCTATAATATAAAGGACTTTTATAAAAATATATAAATAATCTTATATAAAAAATTGAGCATATACTTTAATAGTATTAGGGGTTTTAGCCTTAATACTATAAGTACTTGCTCAATTTTTTTCAAACTGATTTATTTTTTTATAAAGTAGCTAGTTTACAATCAGATTACCTACTCCTACATTTAAATCAAAGGTGTATATATCTTCACCAGAAGTCTTGGCATTTATATCTATACTACCTATACCAGTAGAAGTATCTAGCTTTACAGGAGAATTATTTGGAATAGATATAACAGTTTTACCTACACCACCATCATAAGTTAAGTCTCCTCCAACTTCAGCAAAGATAATGGAAAGATTACCAACACCACCATCAATATCTATATCACCGCATTTGCTAGAAAGATCTATGGTTGTATTTCCAACTCCTTGTTCAAGCTTTAGATCTTGAAAAACTATATCTTTCAAGGTAAGATTTCCAGCACCACCTTCAATCTTTAATTTATTAATATTTATTCCATTAATAGAAACATTACCAGCACCACCATGTAATTCTAAATCTTTATTAAAACCTTTAGGAATATTAATAGTAATTTCTCTAGATGTAGATTTATTAAAAAAGCCTAAGTTTATAGAAGAATTTACACCATGTTCTTTAATATTGAGGGTATTTCCAATAACACCAATTGTGGTTTTATCTACAAAGGAATTAGATCCCCTACAAGTTATAGTAAAATCTGAACTGTCAACAGAGTTAATATTTACATTAGAAGCATGGATTTCAATATCTATATCTTCTATATTTTTCATAGGAATGGTTTTGGATATGCCTTCGTCATAAGTGGTTAAATTTCCATTATTATCAAAGTCATCAAAGTTATTACTAATATCATCTAAATTATCTAGAAAGTCTGTACCTAGATTCCCAAATAATTTATCATTATTAAAATTCACTGGACTACTATTCTTAGGTCGAGATTTCACACCAAACTCTACATTACAACCCACAAGAAGAGTAGTCGTAAGGATTAGAGTAGGAATTATAATAAAAAGTTTCTTTTTCATAAAAACACCTCTATTTTAATAAATTAATTAAATTATATCTAGTTTTTTGTCTATTCTATTGGCAGCAACCAATTGAAGTATAATTAGGGCTAATATATCTATAATTATTGCAAATATATCTAATTCAATAGCTCCATATTTACCTATGGTCATATATATATAAGGTAAAAAGTACAATATTAAATTAGCTATAAAGGAGTAAATAATATTTCCAACAATACTAGCACCTATTACAGCTAATACACATAAAGCAGTACTTTTAATATAGGAACCTAGTATTGCGATTAATGCAGTTATAATTAAATAACTTATAATAGTACCTAAGGAGATAGATAATGAAATATTAAGAACTATGGATGAAAAATTGCCAGAGTTAACCATAGCACCTAAAGCTACAATTATAGTAATAAAAAGATTTATAAAAATTAATTCTAAAAGATTACCTAGAATAAAATCTATACCAGATATAGGAGCTAAAAATAAAAGTCGCCCATATTCCTTTGATAATTGCATATAAAATATTATTATATGAGCTATGAAATTCGTAGCGATAAGAATTGAAATAGCTGGTATTAGGTCTAATCCTTGAGTGAACTTAGACAAAAATGAACTTGACCCAAGAGCTAAAACTAGAATAATAGCTTCTATCAAATACATAATTCTCAAGGTTCTAAAAGAATATTTAGCTATACCGAAAATATTTTTTATTTTAATTGATTTACTTTTAATTATTTTATTTTCCATAATATTCACCTACTCTGCAAATACCTTTCTATATATTTTGTCTATAGATGTACCGTACTTTATACGTAATTCTTCTGCATCGCCTTTTTCAATTATTGAGCCATCACCTAAAAATATTACTTCATCAAAAATCTGCTCAAGTTCCCCTACATAATGAGTTGTAATTATCATTGAAGCGTTACTATCCAAATTATCTATAATTGCATTAATTATCTTATCTCTACTTATAATATCAACTCCAGAAATAGGCTCATCAAGGATATATAAGTTACAATTTCGACTTAAGGTTAGGCTAAGAGCAACCTTTTCTAACATTCCTTTAGATAATGATTTAAGTTTTGCATCTGTTTGGATATTCATAAATTTTAATAAGCTTAAAGCTTTAGATTCATTAAAATCATAAAAGAAATCTTTATAAAACTTAAGAGCATCATTTACCTTCATCCATTTAAATAGATAATCTTTTTCCTGTAGGTATGAAACAAACTGTTTAGTTTCCCTTCCAACTGACATGCCGTTAATAGTTACAGTTCCTAAAGTGGGCTTAAAGAGTCCAGATATAACATTTAACAAGGTTGTTTTTCCTTGACCGTTTGGTCCAAGGATTCCAAGAACTTTTCCTTTTTTTAAGTTAAAACTTATTTCATTTAAAATATGCTTAGCTCCAAAATTTTTGGATAGAGCAGTTATCTCTAGTACATTATCACAAAATGTGTTTAAATCAACATTATTTAAAAGTTCATCTTTAGTTACTATGGTAGTTGCGTCATTATTCAAGACTATTCCTCCTCATACATATTCATAATTAGTTCTAAAATTTCTTCTTTTGAAAACCCTAAGGTTTTACTTTTGTGGATAAAATCTCTTAGTAATTCTTTAGAATATTCTTTTCTTAGGTTATCTATTATAGTTTCATCCTCTGTTAAAAATTTTCCGATACCCCTTTGAGTATTTATTAATCCTTCATTTTCAAGTTCAGAATAAACTCTTAATATAGTGTTTGGGTTAACTTTGAGTTCACTGGCATAATCTCTAACAGACAATAATCTCTCCCCCTTTTTTAGTTCTCCAGAAACAATTTTCATTTTCATGTAATTTTTTATCTGAATATATATAGGTTCCTTTGAGTTTAATTCTAACTCCATTTCATCACCTCATCTTATCAGTTGTAGTGTCTTAATTACATGATACACTAATACTGATTTAAATGGTATTGCGAAAAAATGCTATATAGTCTGATTAGAGTAGAATAGATATAAATAACTCTTGTTTTCTTTAAATAGCTAATTTAAAAGATAAAATACTACAAAATAATCTAATATACAATAATTCGTTTCACTAATTTGTTGCTATATATTGTAATATATTACTTTAAAATGTATAATTGGTAGTGTGAATATACACTTTTAAAGAAATATGTAGATACAATAGAAAAGAATATACATATATAACTAAAAAGTTATAAAAATTAATTTTTATAATAATTTTAGTACAGTGAGGAAAGTTATAATAAAGGAGATGGAAGTTTATGGAACAGGTTTTTAATAGTCTAGATGAAATGATATTAGTAGTTGATAGTAAAGAAAAAGTTCTATTTGCAAACTCTAAGTTAATGGAACGGTTTGAATTAAATGAAAAAGACTTACAAAAATCTTATAGAGACATAGCTTTACAAAAAAATAAGGATATACTAAGGGAACTTATATGTAATTTTGAAAAGTATACTAATAGAGTTATAGAGTATACACTTTCTTTACAAGGTTTAGATAAAATTCACTGTGATATAAATGTTAACAAAGGAATGTGGTGCGGAGAGTCAGCTTTTTTTGTTATGTTAAAAGAAAAAGAAATATATAGTAAAAAGAATTTAGAAATACTTCTAGACAATCTACCCTATAGCATGTGGATGAAGGATGTTCAGGGCAAATATATATATGCAAATACTCAATATGTAAAAAACTTGGATGTTGATAAGGAGAGGGTTATAGGATCTTATGATTGGAACTTTTGTTATGGAGACCAATGTGATTGTTCAAGTGAAACAGATCATGAAGTACTTGTTAACAAAAGACCAATAGTATATGAAAGAGTGATTCATAATTCAGAAGGTGATATGTGGCTTGAAACTTATAATGCTCCAATATTAGATGAGTATGGAGAAGTAAAGTATATAGTTGGTGTTTCAAGGGATATAACTTTTAATAAAAAAGTAGAATTAGAATTATTGGAGAATCATAAACAGTTTTGCGCTTTATATGAAGTATTAAGTAATAGCTATAATGAAATAAGTGGAAGATTTGATAATTTAAAAGAAGATATTATCCAAAAACTGGGCGTGGATGATATAAATATATGGACTTATGACGATAAGGAAGGTAAACTTAACTGTAAATGTTATCTAGGAAAGTATAATGAAAGAGATATTGATAATATAGAACTTCCAATAACTTATGAAGAATTAGAGGGGTTTTTTGAAGAAGAAGGAGCAGAGGGAATAAAACTCTTATGTGATAGAAAATACTATCCTAATAAAGACATATTAGAAAAAAAAGGTGTTAAATTTGTTGGAGTATATAAACTTGAATATAATAATAGAATTATCGGTGTAATGAATTTCTTATACAGTAAAATAGATGATAGAAAACTAAATAACCATAATTTTATAAAAATATTGTGTAATCAAATCGCAGTAATAATAAAAAATCATAGTTTATCTAAAGAAATTAAATTAGAACTAAAAAAACGTATGGAAACAGAAAGTGAATTACAACTATTTTTAGATACAGCCATTGATTTAATGGTTATAATTGGTGATAATGATAAACATAGAAAGTTAAATTCAGGGTGGGAAAAGACTTTAGGATGGAGCAAAGAGGAACTTTTAAAGATGAAGTGGACAGATATAATTTACCCGGAGGATTTAGAATTAAAGAATGAATTTATAAAAAAATTAAAGACAGAAGAAAAGATAATGAGTTTTAAGATTAGACTTATGTGCAAAAATGGAGATTCAAGGTGGATTCAATGGAATAGTAGATATTTAAAAAGTAGAGGAATATCTATATGTACAGGTAAGGATGTAACAGAGCAGCATCAACTAGAAGAGCAAAGAAAAAATTATGAAGAAGCAATAAAATTAGAGAAAATTAAAGGTGAATTTTTCTCTAATATATCCCATGAATTTAAAACTCCTTTAAATATTATTCTTACAACTATGCAACTTATAAATAGTAATATAGAAAAAGAGCGTATTTGTGCTGATAAAGGGGTAGCTTTAAAAAGGTACATGAATTCTATTAAACAAAATTCTTATAGATTATTAAGGCTTGTTAATAATTTAATAGATATAACTAAGATAGATGCAGGGTATTATAAGTTACAACTTGAAAATCATAATATTGTTAATGTAGTGGAAGATATTACTATTTCTGTAGCTCAATATGTAGAAAATAAAGGGATAGAATTAATATTTGATACAGAAATTGAAGAAGAAATAATTGCTTGTGATCCAGATAAAATTGAGAGAATAATGCTTAATTTATTATCCAATGCAATTAAATACACAAAGGTAAATGGAAGAATTGAAGTATATTTAGGTATTGAAGATGGAAAAGTCTTTATATCAGTTATGGATAATGGAGAAGGAATAGAAAATGAAAAGGTAAATTTGGTATTTAATAGATTTATTCAAGCGGATGACACTTCAGAAAGAAGATATGAAGGTAGTGGAATTGGATTATCACTGGTTAAATCCTTAATTGAAATGCATGGTGGTAGCATTAATGTGACAAGTAAGGTTGGTGAAGGTACTAAATTTACATTTTATCTTCCAATAAGGATTGTAGAAATGGAGGAGGATGAAAAAGACCATGTGCCTCATAAAAGTGAAATGATAAGTTCAAAGGTAGAAAAATGTAATATAGAATTTTCGGATATATACAATTAATGTGACTCCTAAAATCATTATTAGAAATTTTATTTTAGTTTATTATTTAGTAGTATATAAGTATTATGCTATAATAATGTTTATATTACTAAAAGATAAAATATAAATTATAAGGAGTTGTGTTGCTTCATATCATGATGGATAGAAGCGTATATTATGAATAAGACTAGAAAAATTATTTTTGAGGCTGCAATAAAAGTATTTTCAAGCAATGGTTACGAGAGTGCCACTATGGATGAAGTAGCAAGCGAAGCTGGAGTTGCAAAGGGAACTTTATATTATCACTTTAAAAGTAAAGAAGAATTATTTTATTTTGTTGTTCAGACAGGAATTGATTTAATAAACAGTGAAGTTGAAGAATCCATAAAAGAAATAAGTGACCCTATAGAAAGATTGAAGGAATCTGCTAGGGTTCAGTTAAAGTATGTATATATTAATAAGGATTTATTTAGAGTAATAATGAGTCAGGTATGGGGACAAAAGGAACGTCATGAAGAAATAAGAGAGCAGGTAATGAACTTAATTAATATGAATTCTAAATTTTTGGAAGGAATCACAAAAAATAAAAATATTTCTGACGAAGATTCGGATATATTAAGTTACTGCTTTATAGGGGTATTATTTTCATCTGCACTCTATGAAATTATAAATAATGACAATTATAATCATGATGAAGTAGTAGAAAAATTTATGGATTATATTAACTATGACATAAGGTTATCTTGAGATATGAAATATAAATAAAAAATAATATACAATTTTAATAAAAGAGTTTTCTAGCTAAGATAATATCAAGGTAGAAAGCTCTTTTTAATATTTTTGAAAAGGATACCAATAAAAAAATTTTTTTATAATATTGACTAGTCAGTTTAAAAATAGTATATATATAATATTAACTGTAAAGTATAAAAAAATAAAGAAGGTGATAGTGTGAACTTTTTAAAAATTGCCGGTGAGGATATTAAAAGCATTTTTAAGAACAGATTTATAAGAGTATCGGTTATTGCAATTATTATAGTACCATTACTATACTCATTGTTGTACTTAGATGCCTTTTGGGATCCTTATGCACGAATTCAGGACATGACCATAGCTGTAGTTAATGAAGATGGTGGTGCATTACTTGATGGAAAACAGGTAAACTACGGTGAAGATATTGTAGAAAACCTAAAGGGAAATGAAGAGGTTGGCTGGGATTTCACTAGCAATGAAAAAGCCAATGAAGGTTTAGAAAAACAAGGGTATTATGCTAAATTTGTAATTCCTGAAGATTTTTCAAAAAGCGTTGTGGCTGCAAAAGAAGGTAAGCCTCAGATAGCAGATTTACAATTTGTCTGTAACGAAAAGAAAAACTTTTTAGCAGCTCAAATCAATTCACAGGTTGAAAAGTTACTAAAAGAAGAAATTGTAGGAACAATTTCAAACAACTATGTCACTGTTGCTTTTGATAAATTATATGAAGCAAAAGATGGATTTATAAAGGCAGCTGATGGAAGTGAAAAACTTTATAATGGAATTGGTGAACTGAATGAAAAGGTACCTATGCTAGCGGAAGGTGCTAAGAAGCTTGGAGATGGTTCAGAACAATTAAAGGATGGACAAGGTGCTCTTAACTCTGGAATAAAATCAATAAATAATGGCTTATCAGAAGTGAATAGTAAAGTGCCAACTTTAGGTTCAGGTGTAGATAAATTATATAATGGTTCACAGGAATTGAAAAATGGCTTATCAGAAGTAAATAGTAAGGTTCCAGCTTTAAGCTCTGGAGTAGATAAGTTATATGTTGGTTCAGAGGAATTGAAAAATGGACTAGGAACTGCAGTAAATGGGGCAGGTGCATTAACATCAGGAAGTAAAGGTCTTTATGGTGCATTTAATGCAACAATTTATCCAAATGTAAATTCGCTTAAAGATGGAGCTAATAAGTTAAATGGTAAATTAAAAGCTGGAGAAAGTAATATAAAAGACTTAAAGAAAGGTGGAGAAGGATTAAAAACTTCTAGTGATAGTGTGGCAGCATTATCAACAGGCGTAAATACTAAATACCAATCAGTTACAGATGAAGTTAATGAGCTTATAGATAGTGTTAATAAATCTTCAGCAACAATGAATAAAATATCTACGGAAATTTCAAAAGCAGTTGAATCAAATCCTGGATTGGCAAACGATCCCAATATTAAAGAGGCACTTCAAAAGATACAAGATTTAAACAAAGAAACTAGTGAAACACAAAAGAAGATAGAAGAATTAGAAGAAGGAAGTAAGAAGTTTGGTGATAGCCTAGGAACGTTTAATGGTGTTGTGAATGGGTACACTGGTAGTGTTAAGGAATTTGCAACAGGTACAGTAGCTTTAACAGATAGTGTGAATGACATGGGTGTAGCAGTAAGCAAAATAAGTGGAGGCTTAAATTCCTTAGAAGCTGGACTTAACGAAAATACTAAAGATTCCTTTGGAGCTGGATTAAAATCATTATCAGACAATATGTCTGGTTTAAATGCAGGAATCAATAAGTTAAACAGTGGATCTAGTGAAATTAATGGAGGGCTTGGACAGCTAAGAAGCAATATTCCAACTTTAAGTGGTGGAATACAAGCTTTATATAGTGGATCTGGCGAATTAAATGGAGGTCTTGGACAGTTAAGAAGTAATGTTCCAGCTTTAAGTGGTGGAATACAAGCTTTATATAATGGTTCAAATCAACTAGTAGATGGTTCTAATGCTCTAGTTGATGGACAAAACAAGTTAAATGATGGAGTGTCAGAGTTAACAGGAAAAGTACCACAATTAGAAGATGGGGTAGATAAGTTATATAAAGGATCAAATGAGCTTGCAACTGCTTTAAAAGATGGTGCAGGAGAGATGAAATCCGGACTTAAAAATTCCTCTAAGGAAATGGGTGACTTTGTATCAGCTCCAATAAATATGAAAAATGAACCAATAAATAAAGTGCCTAACTATGGAACAGGTTTTGCACCATATTTTATATCGCTATCTTTATGGATAGGTGCAATAATGATGTTCTTCGTTATCTCAGCTAAAACTGATGATGATGCTAATTTATCCAAGTTTGATAAAGTTATAGGTAAATACTTATCCTTTGGATTTATAGGTTTATTACAAGCATTACTTGTAAGTGCAGTTGTAATGGGACTAGGATTAACCCCAACAAGTACAGGTATGTATTTTGCATCTATAGTATTCTTATCATTGGTATTTATAGCAATAATTCAATGTTTAATATCCCTATTTGGAGATGCAGGAAGACTTTTAGGAATAGTATTATTAATACTTCAGCTAACAGCTTGTGCAGGTACATTCCCGTTAGAGATAGTACCTAAATTCTTTAAAGTGATTAATCCATATATGCCATTTACTTATAGTGTAGAATTATTAAGAGAAGTTATTTCAGCCAATACAATTAATTATGGAATAGTGGGAAAAGATTTTTTAATCCTTGGAATTGTTCTTCTTGTATTTTTAACAATATCAATAGTATTTAAAAATGCAGGGGAAAATCTCCAAAATATAATTGAAGGAAGAAAAGGAAAATCAGTGGAAAATATAAAAGAACAATCAATGTAACAATAAACTTATTATTACAAAAAATCCTAACAATAGCTGGTTGTAAAATATAAATGTTCGTGTTATAATGACAATACAATTGGTAAGACTCGTATATAATCGGTAATATGGTCCGAAAGTTTCTACCTGCAAACCATAAATTTGCAGACTACGGGGAGTTGTATTTTATTATGACTATAATCATTATAGTGATGAATCACAGCACCTCAATTTTTATTGAGGTGCTTTTATTTTTTGATTTAAATAAACCTAAGGAAGTAGCTAACCCTTAGATAAAATTAAAACAATATCTAAAAGGAGATGAACTTATGAATAATGAAGAACTATTAACTAATGATATTGAATTAACCTATGGGGTTGATGATAATCCAACTTTAGTTAAAAAGATATTATTTGGTTTACAGCATATATTTGCAGCTTTTGGAGGTATAGTAGTAGTGCCTCTAGTAATAGCAAGTGCATTAGGATTTGATGCAAAAATAACTACAACATTAATAAGTGCAACAATTTTAGCTTCTGGTATTGCAACTATAATTCAAGCTAGAGGTTTTGGCGTTATAGGTTCAAGGGTTGCTTGTATCATGGGTACAGACTTTACCTTTGTATCACCTGCTATTTCAGTAGGAACAGTACTTGGACTTCCAGGAATAATTGGAGCTACTATTTTAGGAGCATTCTTTGAAATTATTTTAAGTTACTTTATTAAACCTCTTATGAAATTATTTCCGCCAATAGTTACGGGAACAGTGGTATGTTTAATTGGACTTACATTATTACCAGTATCTATTGATTGGGCTGCAGGTGGAGTTGGAGCTGCAGATTATGGTAGTATTAAGAATTTATCAATAGCCATGTTTGTTTTAATTTTTACCTTGATTTTAAATAGATATGGAAAAGGTATGGTTAGTAGTGCATCTATTTTAATTGGGATGGTTGCGGGATATATAATTTGTATTCCTTTAGACTTAGTGAGTTTTACAGCTATTAAAGAAGCTAGTTGGATTTCCTTCCCTAAAATATTTGAATATGGAGTAACCTTTGATATAAAAGCTGTAATTGCATTTATTCCAGCATATTTTGTAACTACTATAGAAACCGTTGGATGTCTTAAGGCTATTGGAGAAACTTCTCAGATATACATGGATGAAAAACGTGTGGGTGCTGGTGTATTGGCAGATGGTATAGGAAGCATGTTAGGTGGAGTAGTGGGTTCCTTCCCAAACACTACCTTCAGCCAAAATGTAGGACTAATACCTTTAACAAAGGTAGCAAGTAAGCACGTGGCAATTATGTCAGGAATAATAATGGTGATTTTAGGTTTCCTACCTAAACTGGCAGGACTAGTAAGTGGAATACCACAACCGGTTCTTGGTGGAGTTGGAGTAGTAATGTTTGGAACTGTTGCAGCAGCAGGAATAAAGACTTTAAGCAGAGTAAGACTAACTGAAAGAAATCTACTTATAATAGCTACATCTATAGCTTTAGGTCTTGGAGTTACATTTAGGCCAGATGTTATAGCACAATTACCAGAAGGATTAAAGATGATTTTCTCATCAGGAATATCTACAGGAACTATAACTGCTTTAATATTAAATTTAGTATTAAAAGAAGATAAAGTAGAGAAAATAAAAGTAGAAAAAAGTGAGGTGGCATAATGGAAACTTTAAAAAATCGTATATTAAAAGATGGACATGCGTTAAATGAATCTGTATTAAAGGTAGATTCTTTCTTAAACCATGGAGTAGATGCTAAATTAATGCAGGAAATAGGAACAACCTTTAAAGAACATTTTGAAAACCATGGAATAACTAAAATCTTTACCATTGAAAGTTCAGGCATAGCGCCTACAGTTATGACCGCTCTTCAAATGGAATTACCAATGGTAACACTAAAGAAACAAACATCTAAGATTTTAAGTGGAGATGTATATCAAACTACAGTACATTCTTTTACTAAGGCTGTAGATTATGAGTTAACTTTGTCAAAGAAATTTATATCACCAGAAGATAATATACTTATAATAGATGATTTTTTAGCCTATGGAGAAGCGGCACAAGGAGCTATAAGATTGATAGAAGAAGCTGGAGCAAAAGTTGCAGGAATTGGAATAGTCATAGAAAAATCTTTCCAACCAGGTCGTAAAAATCTTGAAGATAAAGGCTATGAAGTATATTCGCTAGCAAGAGTGAGTAAGCTTGGTAAAGATATTATAGAATTTGTAGAAGAATAATAAAAAAGGTGCCTATGCACCTTTTTTATTTTGTAATACAATAGTATCTGTATTGGATATTCATGAATCTTGCAAACCCGCACTATGACAACAACTAGTTAACTATTTAATTAGTTATATATATGAATAGTTTCCTATATAAATATTTTAAAATTTATATAGTCATATCTGATAAATGATTTTGTTAATAAAATTGTAATAATATTGGATACAGATTAATAAAATGAATGGAGTGATAAAATTTACAAGGAGGATTTTGTATGGGTGTTGCTTCATTAGTAGTTGGAATTTGTAGTATTGTATTTGCTGTAATTTCATGGGGGTGCCTATGGTGGTTATCTCTAATTTTAGGTGTTGTAGGTGTAGTATTAGGGATTATAGACATGAAGAAAAAGAAAGAATCAGGTGAAGCTTTTGCAATGGCTAAAGGTGGATTTATATGTTCCATAATAGGAATATGTATGGCTATTATATTTTTAATATTTATTGTGGGATTAGCTTCATTAGGAGCAGCAGTATAAAATTATATCATTAAAAGATGTCTGTATAGGCATCTTATTTTAGTTACAAGGAGGTTAAAATTTGAAAAGCGAAGGAATAATAAAAGAATATAATATTTTTAATGTGATATTAATTACTTTAGTAATAGCTATGATATTTTTACCATTTATATCTAGAGCTGTGAATAAATTGTTTCCTATCACCTATGGATGCCTTTCTTATAGAATTTTAGGAGAGCCTTGCCCTCTTTGTGGATTTACTAGAGATATTAGAAATATTATATCTGGTGATATTTTTGCGACTAAGCTAAACTTATTATCAGTACCAGCAGTTTTATTAGGGATATTTGAAATTTTTTTTAGAATTAAAATATTATTATCAAAGAGAAAATTAATGAATAATAAATTTAGAAATAATATAATAAAATTTGATGTTATATATCATGTATTTATGTGCTTTTCTTTTATAATTTATGGAATTCTATTTTATATATTAGATTTATCAAGGGTTTAGAAGATGTAATAATTATTTCATTTTTGCTCAGTATAATAATTCTATCCTTTGGAAAACTTAATATATAGTATAGTAAAATCCACTGAAAAGGAGAATGCATTTAGCTATGAATACACGTGTACCTTATCATAATTATATAGTTGTAACACCAAATGGAGACGTATTAGGCTTTGGAGAAGAGGATGATGCAAGAAAATATGTAGCAGGATATTATGTAGGAAAAATAGAAGAATTATCAGATGATACAAGTAAAGTCTATGTTGATTATGGAACAGACCCCCTTCAAGCTTCAGTAGATATATGTACTGAATTAGGTGCCTATGAAGGAGATTGTATTATTTATGATTTATATAATTTTGTAGAAAGTATTCAAAAGTCTGGTATATTTGAAGATGAAAAGGAAGAACTTATACTAAAGCTTATGCAGGAAAAAATAAATTTGAATATTAATGACTATCAGGTAGATGACCTTTTATATGATACAAAAGTAGTGCCTAATCGAGACTAAAATACAAAACTTTATCACGATAAAATAATTCAAATAAAATTTGAGCATGTCTCTATATTAGATACATGCTCAAATTTTATGAAAAATAAATATTTGTAAAAGCTTTACTTAATAAGCATTAAACATGATTGTTCATAAGTCTATTATGTGCCATAAGCATTTCTTCATCAAGGTGTGTTGTAGCACCAGCACAGTTTAATAGCATGGTGCTAATATCATCAGGCATTTCTCCCTCATATTTATATCTAAGCTTATGTTCTAAGCTTGCCCAAGTATCCATTGAGATTGTTCTAAACTGAATTTCTACAGGAACATTTTCAACTTTCTTTGAAAAGAATACAGGAATACTAACAACTAAATGAAGGCTGCGATAACCGTTGTCTTTTGGATTTTTTATGTAATCACGTTCTTTTATAATAGTTAAATCAGTTTGTGCCTTAATTGAAGCTGCAATTTCATAAACATCACTGAGAAAAGAGCAAATAACTCTAATTCCAGCAATATCAGTTAAAGTTTCTGCAGACTCAATAGAGAGTTCCAATCCTCTTCTTTGAAGTTTTTCAAGTATACTCTCAGGAGCTTTAAGCCTAGATTTCATATGTTCAATAGGATTATAAGAATGAATACTTTTATATTCATCATTAAGTATTGCAAATTTTGTTTCAATTTCACGAAGGGCACAACGATATTTTAAAGAAAGAGATTTAAAATCTTCAATTTGGGTATCAAATTGTGAAATATCTATGTTTTTAAGATCCTTAAAAGGCAATTGTGGCATAATAAATTCTCCTTTGTATATGTGTATTAAGTCTTATATTAGTATAATATAAATAGCTTTTTTATTAAAGTAGATATAAAATTAATTTATAATAAATTTATGTTATAAGGAGATTAAAATGGAAAGAAAAATAGTTTTATATATAGCCATGAGTTTAGATGGATATATAGCAAGAATTAATGGATCAGTTGATTGGTTAAGTGGGCATGGGAAAGTATTAGAAGTAGATAATGGATATGAAGAGTTTTATAATAATGTAGATACTATTATTATGGGGAGAGTTACCTATGAGCAAGTGGTTAATGAATTATCCCCAGATAATTGGGTTTATGAAGGAAAAAATTGTTATGTATTTACTAAAAAAGAATATGAAACTAATGAAAAAGTAGAATTTATTTCAGGAAGTATTACAAACTTTGTATCAAATATAAAAAATCAATTAGGGAGAGATATTTGGCTTGTTGGTGGAGGAAAATTAATTCATGAGTTTGTAAGGGAAAATCTTGTTGATAAGTATGTTATTACAGTAATTCCAACTATATTAGGGGATGGAATTCCTCTATTTATCAAAGAAAATCCAGAAATTAAACTTGAATTAATTGAAACTAAAGATGTAGATGGAATGGTTGAACTAACATATGTCAGAAGAGAAAAGTAAGAAGAGCTAATATGTAATTAGTATTTGGAAAGAGGCATAATATTTTTAATAATAAAAGGTAGTCAAATAGCTACCTTTTGTTTTATAAAAAATTAACAGATTCACTTAAAACTTTGCCAATGGAATGGTTAATAACTAAATCAGCCGTAGAGTCAGCGGAAGTACTGCTTTTATTTATAAGTACTAGATTTTTACCCTTAAAGTAGTTGATAAGATTTGCTGCAGGATAAACCACTAGAGAAGTTCCACCTATGATTAAGGTATCTGCTTTTGATATAGCATCGATAGCTCCTTGAAGTACATTTTCATCTAAACCTTCTTCATATAAAACTACATCAGGTCTAACAGTTCCACTACATTTAGGACAAGTAGGTATTCCCTTAGAATTTATAATAAAATCCACATCATAGCTATCATTACACTTTACGCAATAGTTTCTATGAATTGAGCCATGGAGCTCAAATACATTTTTAGAACCAGCTGCTTGATGAAGTCCATCAATGTTTTGTGTAATGATTGCTTTAAGTTTACCTAATTTTTCAAGGTTAGCAAGGGCTATATGTGCTCCATTAGGTTTAGCTTCAGGATATATAAGCTTTGCCTTATAAAAATTAAAAAATTCCTCAGGAAATCTTATAAAGTAAGTATGAGAAACTAACTGTTCAGGAGAAAGTGTCATGTTAAGTCGTGAATTAAAAAGCCCATTAGCACTTCTAAAATCCGGTATATTTGATTCGGTAGATACTCCTGCGCCACCAAAGAATACTATGTTATTGCTATTTCTTAAAATTTGTGTTAGTTTTTCTATTTCAGTGTTCATAAAATCATCTCCATAAATTATTTATTAATCCTATTATGACACGAAGTTATAGAAAATAAAATATACTTATAGAATTTATTGGATAATATTGTATTTGGTGTTACTATTAATAGTGGTATTAAAATGATAGTAAGGATATAAATGGATATTAAAATGAGTCAAAAGATACAATATCAAAAAAATAAAGTTAAAATATAAAAAAAACATTTTACTATTACAGATATAATAAAAAATGTAATTGAATCATTATACAAGGAGGTACTAAAGTTGGAAAATATAGTAGTACTATATCAATCAAAGTATGGAGCTACAAAAAAATATGCGGAATGGCTAGCAGAAGAGCTCTCAAGTGACATAATTAAAACAAAACAAGCTGGTATAGAGCAAGTTACAAAATATGATACAATTATTTTAGGTGGAGGTATTTATGCAACAGGTATAGCGGGAATATCTTTTCTAAGAAAGCATTATGAAAAACTAAAGGATAAAAGAATAGTAGTTTTTGCAGTGGGAGCATCTCCATATGATGAGAAAGCTATGACTGCTATAAAAGAGCGTAATTTTAAAGACAAACTTAATGAAATCCCATGTTTTTATTGTCGTGGTGCTTGGAATGAGAAAACTATGTCTTGGAAAGACAAAACCCTTTGTAATATTCTTAAAAAAGCTGTTGCAAAAAAAGATCCTAACAATTACGAATCTTGGGAAGCTGCATTAATGCAAGCAATTGGCTCTAACTTCGATTGGATAAACAAAGAAAATCTTAAGCCACTTATTGAGTTTATACAAACAAAATTATAATGATATTTGGTATATGAGACATAGAATAGATTAATAACTATAACTTATAACCATAAAGTTGAATACCACTCAAGTTTTTTCAACTTAAGTATGAACTACTCTCCATTGTTGACAGTTATAATTAAGCTTATAATAAAAGTACTAAAAAGGCCCAAAGGCGGAGGTAGTGAATATGAGTAGATTAAATATTGGAGAGACTATTTTACATTTAAGGAAAGAAAAAAAGATTACTCAAGAGCAGTTGGCAAGTATGATTGGAATTTCAGCTGGAGCGGTAAGTAAATGGGAGACTGGAAATTCAACACCAGATATTTCTTTATTAGCGCCATTGGCAAGAGCATTGGATACCTCTTTAGATGTTTTACTTTCCTTTCAACAAGAGCTTTCTGAAGTAGAAGTGATTAATATAAAAAAAGAATTAGTTGAAGTATTTTTACATCAGGGTTATATGGATGGTGAATTAAGATGTAAAGAATATGAGAAAGAATACCCTAATAGTGTATATTTAAAATTGATAATTGCACAATTGATTCAAATGTATTCTATGATGTCAGGTAATGTTTCAGAGGAATGTATAAAGTCTAGAATGGAGTATTGTTTGACCTTACTTTATCAAGTTACTGAAAGTAAGGTTTCAAAGTATATATCAATAGCTTTATTTTCTATTGCTAATATACAAATGACCTTAGAAAACTATGAGGAAAGTGAAAGAGCTCTTAAGGAATTATCAAATTCATTTATAGATCCCATGGTACTATATTCTTCATTGTTACAGAAACAGGGAAAGATTGAAGAAGCAGAAAATATGTGTAAAGGAATGCTATTACAGTATTTAAACCAAAGCATTGCAATGATAGCAATATTAGCAAGGATCTCAAAAGGTGAACATAATTATGAAAAGGCAGTTTTCTATTTAGATGCTCTAAATCAAGTAGAGAGTATATTTAAAATAGGGATGGGTTCAGGAGCATATAATTACTGTAGGCTATATATTGAAATAGGGGACAAGGAGCTTGCTGCAAAATGGTTTAACAATTATGTAAAAGAGCTACTTTCTACAGAATATGATTATAGCAATAACCCTTATTTTGAAAATCTTAGATTAGAGGTGGATGTGGAAGGGCAGAAGATAATAAGGAAGAAATTATTTCAATCACTTATGGATGAAGAAGATTTAAAAGTATTAAGTGGAAGCCTAGAGTATGAAGATGCAATTAAAGTACTAAAAAAGGCTGTTTCTGAAATGTAAAAGTGGATTTTGTATGTTCATCAAAAAAGTAAAATAAATAACATGTGAGGTTTGATTATGATATATTCATTTAACTCTACTTTTTTAAAAGAAGGTAATAGAATATTTGTATCTATTCCTTTTAATGTATGGGAAACATGCAAGAAAAAAGGAATGATACCTGTTAAGGTAATCATTAATGATGTATATTTTGAGTGTAAGTTGATGCCAAAGGGAAAAGGAGTTTATTACATTCCAATTGTAAAGTCAGTTTTGAATAAAATAAGCTCTGTGGATGAAGTCTGTGTTAAATTTGAGATAATTGAGGGATTAACTAGAATTAATTTCGATAGTCCATATAATAAGGAGAACCCCATAAGAAAGATTGATAACATAGAATATGTTAATCAACCAGATAAGGGGCTTTGTGGACAAGCATGTATTGCTATGTTAACTGGATTATCTATTGATGAAATAATAAATGTTATGCACAGTAATAAATGTTTGGCAAGTATAAGCAAAGTCATTGAGGCACTAGATTATTACGGGATAGCTCATTCAGATAAATTTATTTATACAAGGGGAATAGAAGTAAAGTTTCCTAAATGTTGTATCATTAATGTCCAAGGAAATAAAAAGAGTCATCTTATGGTTTATTATAATGGAATATATTATGATCCTACATATGGAGTTAGGTCAGATTATCCATATGAGAATGTGATTAGTTATTTAGAGATTACTGTTGAATAACTAAAAGGTTATAGTAGAATTTTTATATAAACAAAGTGTAATATTATATAAAGGCTATTAATATAAAATATATATATAAAGAGGATATTATAAATATATAGTAATAGATGTAAAATTAATAAAGTGAGGTAGTATTTATGAATTTAGAAATGGTTACGATAGCAGTAGCAGATTTAGAAAAGTCAGAAAAGTTTTATAAAGAAATTTTAGAGTTAAAAGAAATGCATAGAATAGATGCTCCAGATGGAATACGCATTGTTTTCTTAAAGGATAAAGAGGGTGGAATTATTGAATTAATAGAATATCCAAAGAATTTTACGGGGGTAGAAAAAGTCAATGGTTCAAATGTTTCTCTTGTATTTAATGTAAATGACTTCAATGAAGCTGTAAAAAAATTAGAAGATCAAAATATAAAAATAATTAATGGGCCTATGGAAAGATATATTTTTATACATGATCCAAATGGCGTGAAAATTGGAGTTAGACAAAAGGATTAAAAGATATTTTAATTTTTAAAGGCTGATTTAGAATATTGATAAATAAAGGTTACAATACTACGAAATTATAAATAGTAGAAATATAACCAGTGAATTTATTTTCAAAATAAATCACTGGTTATTTTAGTGTGCCCTATATATGAAGAATAAGTATATACTATGATAAATTATTTTATAAAAATCCATTGAGAATTTTATTGATTTATAAAACCTTAGATAAAAAATCTATAGTTCTAGAGTTTTTAGGATTTCCAAAAAGTTCAGCTGGAGTTCCTTCTTCTAGAATTTTTCCTTCATCCATAAATAAAATTCTATCTCCAACTTCTCTTGCAAAGCCCATTTCATGTGTTACTACCACCATGGTCATACCTTCTTTGGCTAGTTCTTTCATAACATTTAAAACTTCGCCAACCATTTCAGGATCTAAAGCAGAGGTAGGTTCGTCAAATAGCATTACATCTGGGTTCATGGCTAAAGCTCTGGCTATTGCTATCCTTTGCTTTTGTCCACCAGATAAGGAGCTTGGGTAAGCACTAGCTTTATCTGTTAGACCTACCATTTTTAAAAGGGATAGAGCCTTTTCATTAGCTGATTGAAGTTTTTCTCCTTTTACCTTAATAGGTGATATAGTTATATTTTCTAATACTGATTTATGAGGAAAGAGATTAAATTGTTGAAACACCATTCCCATTTTTTCTCTTAGATTATTTATATTAGCCTTTTTATCAGTGATATTATTTCCTTCAAATATAATTTCTCCTGAAGTCGGCTCTTCTAGTAGATTAAGGCAACGTAAGAAGGTAGACTTACCAGAACCAGAGGGACCAATAATTACAACAACTTCACCTTTAGTTATATGCTCATCAATTCCCTTTAAAACTTCTAGTTCTCCAAAGTTTTTCTTTAAATTTTTAACGTGAATCATTTCCTTTAAGTCTCCTTTCTGCATAAGCCATTAATCTTCCTAGAGTAAATGTCAGGATAAAGTAGCAGATTGCTGCTACAATTAAGGGCTCAAAGTTTCTATAGGTGGCACCTGTAACTAGCTTAGCACCATAAGTAATCTCTGCTACACCTATAGCTGATGCCATAGATGATTCCTTTATTATAGCCACAAACTCATTACCAATAGCAGGTAAAATATTTCTTATGGCTTGTGGTAATATAATATGTTGCATGGCCATTCTTTGATTCATACCTAGACTTCTTGCAGCCTCTAATTGTCCTTTATCTACTGCATCAATTCCACTTCTTATTATTTCTGCCACATAAGCTCCAGAGTTAAGTGAAAGTGCTATTACACAAGCTACTAAAGGAGTAAGCTTAACTCCAAAGGAGGTTGTACCAAAGTATACTATAAAAATTTGTAGTAATAAAGGTGTTCCTCTTATGAATTCTATATAAATAGAAGCTATAACCCTAGGAATAGGTACTTTTAATACAGATAATTTGGACCTTTTCATAAAGCAAAGAAGGGTTCCTAGGATTGCTCCAAATAGAACTGATAGCATTGCTACTAATAAAGTCCATTGAATACCTTCTATAAACACTGGATAATATTTTTCTAAAAACTTAAAACTTAAATTAGACATAGCTTCCTCCTTTGTAGCTAGTAAAAATTATTGAGCTGTAACCTCATCTTTACTTAATTTTATAGCTTCTTTATAAAACTCTTGTATTTTACCTTCAGATTCTAATCTTTCTAATGTTTTATTAACTGCTTCTAGTAAAGCATTTTGTCCCTTTGGAAGAGCTATAGCAGAACCACCACCGGAAGTATCATTAATTTTTTCTTTTGCAACAGCTAATTCTTCATGAACCATAGCTTGTATATCAGCTACTGGAAGTTCAACAATTACTGCATCTAAGTTTCCAGCTATTAAATCTTGAATTAAAGTTGGAACTTGTGCTAATAGCTTAACATCAGCATTTTCAATTCCCTGAGCTAAAGTAGCTTGTGTAGAACCATTTTGAGCTCCTACTTTTTTACCTTTTAAATCATCAATACTTTTAATAGTTTCAGAATTGTTTTTATTTATCAATATTCCTTGTTCTGCTTGAAAATATATATTTGAGAAGTCTATAACTTCTTTTCTTTCTTCATTAACTGATAGTCCAGATACTCCTAAATCAATGATTCCATTTCTTGTAGCATCACAAATAGTGCTAAATTCCATTTCTTGAATTTCATATTCTACACCCAAATCTTTAGCTATTTCACTTACTAGAGATATGTCTAGACCAACGGTTTTCTTTTCACCATTTTCCATTATAAAGAATTCATAAGGTGCGTAATCAACACTCATACCTACTTTTAATTTTCCTTCTTTTTTTATTTTTGATAGCAAGTCCACCTCTTCTTTATTACCGCATGCCATTAAAGATAGTGACATGGTACCTACCATAGCTAGTGCAAAAATTTTCTTTAGTATACCTTTTTTCATTGTTGTATCCCCCTTGTATAATAATTTAATACTGTTGCATAATTATACAACTATAACTTATAAATATGCAATAGTTTTTCAATATTTTCTTTAAAAAGATTTATATTTATTAAAAAAACTTATATTTATTTAGGTTAAAATGCTATATTAGGGGAAAATAAATTATGAAAACCATTGTGAACTCAATGGTGACGTGATAATATTACTATGTTGTTAAAATGAGGGCTTATTACTAAATGGTACAGCTCTAGAAAACTTATTTATGTTGAAATCAAGAGGAGTAAAATTATGAAATTATCAGAAAAAGCTAAGAATCGACAAATGAATAAAGAAGCTATTATTTCTATTATTTTGTATATACTTTATTTTATTTGGTGGTATGTTACTGGCTTTGGGCTAGGAAGTGGAGATCCATCTACTTATAAATATGTAATGGGACTACCATTGTGGTTTGTATTAAGTAGTTTTGTAGGACCAATAATACTTATTGTAGCAGTAACATTTACTGTAAAGTACTTATTTATGGATATGGATTTGGAAAGTGATGAAGAACAAAAGAAGAATCATAAGGAAAAATAAAGTGGGGAATGTAGTATGGAAAAAATGTTAATTATAATACCAATTATTTTTTATTTAGCACTAAACTTATTTGTAGGAGTTTGGATCAGTAAAAATGCAGCAAAAGAAAATTCTAAAAATGGATTTATTAATAATTACTTCATAGGTGGAAGATCCATGGGAGGGCTTGTTCTTGCTATGACACTAATAGCAACTTATACTAGTGCTAGCAGTTTTATTGGTGGACCTGGAATTGCTTATTCTGTAGGATTAAGCTGGGTATTTGTAGCAGTAACTCAAGTTCCAACAGCATTTTTGACATTGGGAATTTTAGGAAAAAAGCTAGCTATAATATCAAGAAAAATTAATGCTGTAACAGTTACAGATTATTTATACAAAAGATATAAGTCACCCACAGTAGTTATAATGGCATCTATTGCTTTAGTAATATTTTTTATTGTAACTATGGTGGCACAGTTTATTGGAGGAGCTGTACTATTCCAATCTATTACAGGATTTTCTTATTTGGTAGGACTAATTCTTTTCGGTACAATAGTAATTATATATACTACCATTGGAGGCTTTAAAGCAGTAGTAGTTACTGACACAATTCAAGGAATTATAATGATAATAGGTACAGGACTGATTATTTACTCCATTATAAAGGTTGGCGGGGGAATGGATACTATTTCAGCTACTTTAAATGAAGTTAATCCAGTATGGAATACCCCTTTATCTGGAGAACATTTTAGTAAAGGATACATCATGTCCTTTTGGGTATTAGTAGGAGTAGGAACCCTTGGACTTCCTCAAAACACAGTTAGAGCTATGGGATTTAAGAATAGCAAATCTATGCATGATGCCATGATTTATGGAACAGTAGTATTTTTTATTTTAATGTTTGGAATGCTTTTAGCGGGAGTACTTTCTGCAGCAATTCTTCCAAAAGGAATTGCAAATTCAGATACTGTTATTCCAACTTTAGTTATTAATATTATGCATCCTATAGCTGCTGGAATATTTCTTGCAGCACCACTAGCTGCAGTTATGTCAACGGTATCTTCTATGTTAATCTTATCTTCTGCTGCAATTATAAAAGATATATATATGAACTACATTATGAAAAATTATGATGTAAAAGAAGGTAAAGATTTTGAAAAGAAAATATCAAAAATGAGTCTATGGTCCACAGCAATTATAGGGCTTATAGTATTTATTCTTGCAATACAACCTCCATCATTACTTACTTTTATTAATCTATTTGCTTTTGGTGGATTAGAGGCTGCTTTCTTTTGTCCAGTGGTCTTTGGTTTATATTGGAAAAGGGCTAATGCTATGGGGGCTATAATATCTATGATTTGCGGTGTTGGTTCCTTTATAATATTTTACATTACAAAGTTTGCACCAATGGGAGTTCAACCTATAGTGCCCGCGCTTGTGGTAGCTATAATTACATTCTTAATGGGAAGTTATATTGGGAAAAAACCAGATAGAGATGTAATAGAATTATTCTATGGTATAGAAGAATAAAGTGTTTAAATGAGTTTAGAGTTATATCAAAACAAAATTAATGTTTAATTAATATTGTACTTATATTTATTTTAAATGAGTGTACAATATTTAATTAAGATTAGAAAATTGTTTTAATATAACTCTTTTTGTTTTCTATCTTCAATAGTATTGAAAAAATACTAGTAAGTTTTTAATTAAAGATGATACTACAAAATAACTTAAGGTATAATAGAATAATATAGGATTAGAGTTTATTTATAGGAGGAAAGGGAAAATGACCAACATATATTTTATTAGACATTGTGAGCCTGACTTTTCAATTCATGAAGATTTCATTAGACCATTAACAGATAAAGGATTAGAAGATAGTAAAAAAGTAGAGAAAGTATTAAAAAATAAAGAGATTCATGCTATTTACTCTAGTCCATATAAACGTGCAATAGATACCATTAGAAAGTTAGCAAATACTTTAAATTTAGAAGTAAAAACTAAGGATGATTTAAGAGAGAGGACTATTACAGATCAATGGATAGATGATTTTAATGAGTTTGTAAAATGCCAATGGGAGGATTTTGAGTACAAGCTTTCTAAAGGTGAATGTCTTAGACAGGTACAAGAGAGAAATATAAAAGCATTAAAAGAAATATTAGGTGAGGATAAAGACAAGAATGTAGTAATAGGAACTCATGGCACAGCTTTAAGTACAATATTGAATTATTATAATAAAACTTTTGGTTATGAGGAGTTTAATAGAATAAAAAGTATTATGCCTTGGATTATTGTTATGAAATTTAAGGGTGAGGAATTTATAGGGTTTAAAGAAATAGATATAGATTAATGGAGGGTGAACAAAATTGAGAATACTTCATACTGGAGACTGGCATCTAGGAAAAAATCTAGAGGGTAAGAGTAGGATGGATGAGCAAGAGGAGTTTTTAAAGGATTTTGTAAATATAGTAGAAGAAAATAATATAGATTTAGTTATTATTGCAGGAGATGTCTATGATACAAGTAATCCACCAGCTAGAGCTGAAAAAATGTTTTATGATACTTTAAAGAGAATTTCTAGAAATGGTGAAAGGCTAACCCTTGTAATATCGGGAAATCATGATAATCCAGAGAGATTAGTGGCAGCAGGTCCTTTAGCTATGGACCATGGAATAATTATGGTGGGAACTCCAAAAACTGTAGTTCAACCAGGGAGCTATGGAAAACACAGACTTATTGAATCTGGAGAAGGGTTTATTGAAATTGAAGTTAATGGAGAAAGAGCAGTTATATTAACAGTACCCTATCCCAGTGAAAAAAGATTAAATGAAATATTGTATAGTGGCATGGAAAGTGAAGAAGAAAAATTAATGTCTTATAGTGATAGAATACATGAATTATTTCACACTTTAGAAGGTCATTATAGAGAAGACACTATAAATTTAGTAGTATCACATCTCTTTGCCATGGGAAGTGAAGAAAGCGGTTCAGAGAGAAGTATACAACTAGGAGGAAGCTATATAGTAAATGGTAGCTGTTTTCCAGAATCAGCTCAATATATAGCTCTTGGTCATGTGCATAAGCCTCAAATAGTCCCTGGAACTAATAAAAGAGCACGATACTCAGGTTCACCTCTTCATTATAATAAAAAGGAAATTAGCTTTAAAAATAAATGTTTTATAGTAGATGTGAAGGCTGGAGAAGATAGCATTATAGAAGAGGTGGAAATAGAGGTTTATAAGCCCATTGAGGTGTGGAAATGCAATGGAGTAGAGGAAGCTATCTTAAAGTGTGAGGAAAATAAGGATAGAAATTGTTGGGTTTATCTTGAAATTTCTACAGATAGATATATAAATGAAGATGAAATAAAGAAAATGAAGACATTAAAAAGAGATATCCTAGAAATTATGCCTAAGATTATAGGGGTGGAGGAAGAGGATGAGAATTCTAGGAGTCTTTCTGAAAAATCCTTTGAAGAGATATTTAAGGATTTTTATAAAAGAGAAAGAGGAGTAGATGCAGAGGATGAAGTGGTTGATTTACTTATGTCTATAATCTCAGAAGAAGGAGGCGAAGATAATGAAACCAATTAGTCTTAAAATTAAGGGATTGAATAGCTTTAATGAAGAGCAATTTATAGATTTTGAAAAACTTACTGAGCAAGACTTTTTTGGTATATTTGGGCCTACTGGTAGTGGAAAATCTACAGTATTAGATGGAATAACTTTAGCTTTATATGGAGAGGTTTCAAGAAAAAGTTCAAACTTTATAAATACTAATTGTGATAGCTTAGCTTTAAGTTATACCTTTCAAATTTCAGGAGCAAAGTCTAAGAGATATGTTGTGGATAGAGAATTTAAAAGAGATAAGAAAACGGGTAATCCTATATCAGGAAAATGTAAGATAGTAGATATGACTTTAGAGGGGCCCATAATTTTAGCAGATAAGGTGAAGGAAGTTACTGCAACTTGTAGAGAGATTATAGGATTAAGTTTAGAGGATTTTACTAGAACTGTAGTGTTACCTCAAGGGAAATTTAGTGAGTTTTTAAGGTTAGAGGGTAGAACGAGAAGAGATATGCTTGAGAGATTATTTAATTTACAAAAGTATGGAGATAATCTTTCAAGTAAGTTAAAGGCTGAAGTAATCAAGGAAGAAAGTAAATACAAGGAGCTATCTGGTGAGCTTAAGGGTTATGAAAATATAAATGAGGATACATTAAAAGAAAAAGAGGATGAACTAAAAGCTTCAACAGATATACTAAAAAAAGGTAATGAGGAACTTAAGAAGTTAGCAGAAGATTTTAAGGAAAAAGAAGAAGTTTGGAAGTTAAGCTTAGATATTAAAGACTATGAGGAAAAGAAAAAAGCTCTAATGGGAAAAGCTGAAGGAATAGAAGAGTATAAGGAAAAACTAAAAATTGGTGAAGGTGCAGCTAGGGTTTTACCTTATATAGAAAGCTATGAAAATACTCTAAGAGATTTAAAAGCCTCGAAGGAAAAGGAAAATGCGTTAAATCTCCAATATGAAAAATTAAAAGTAGAAAAAGATGAACTAGAAAGTAAGTGGAATTTTTGGAGAAAGAAAAAGGATAAGGAATTACCTGACTTAAAAGTAAAAGAAGAAAAGGTTAAGGATGCTTTAATAGAAAAGAAAAATTTAGATGATTTAAAAGTTAATATTAGTGAGTTAAGAGAAAGTGTTAAAAGTTTAAATGAGCAGGGACAGAAAGCTCAGGGAGAAATAGATATTTTAGATAAAAGAATTCTTAAAGGTGGAAATGTTATAAAAGAAACTGAGATGAAGTTTGAAGCCCTTAAGATAGATAGTTACTTAAAGGAAAAGGTTCAAAGGGGTATTAGACTTAATGAAAGATTTTTAGACTTAAAAGCTTTAGTAGATAAAGATAGATTAACCTTAACAAAACTTAAAAAGTTTATGGAAGAAGAACACGTAAAAGAGGATTTATGCAGAGAAGAATTTAGTAAAAAGGAAGCATTGCTTATAGAAAAGGAAGAGGAGTTAGAGAAACTAATTAATACTTGTCCAGGAGAATCTACTGATCTTTTGAATCTTCAAAGAAGTATATCTGAGGAAACAGAAAAGACTAAAAGATATAGCATTGCAACTGAAGTTATTATAAGCTCAGAAGAAATTATTAAAAGTTTAAGGGAAGCAGTAAATAAATATGAGAAAAATAAGTCTAGTATAGATGAGGCCATTAAAGGTTTAAAAGCAGAAATATTAGAGCTACAGGTTGAGACTTTAGCAAGTGAGCTTAGAGAAAATTTAAATAAGGGTGAACCTTGTCCTGTTTGTGGTTCTTTAGAGCATCATGTTGAGAATATAAGGCATATAGAAAACCTAGACTTAACTGGAAAAAATGAAAAACTGCATAACTTTGAAAATCAACTTAAGGAAATAGAAATGAATATTACTAGGGACAACACTAAAATCTTAAATTTAGAAGAAAACATTAAGGCTAAAGAACTAGAAATAAAAGCTTTAGGGGATGATTTTAAAGTTGGGAATCTAGTAATATTAGAAGATAAATTTAAAGAACTAGATAAAGAACTTTCACAGTATAATAAAAATAAAGAAGTTTTAGAGACTGTTATAAAAACCTTAAAAGAAGAAAAACTATCCTTAGAAGGAAAAAGAAATACTATTAAATCAGTAGTAGAAGAAAAGGAAAAGCAATATAAGGATGTAGAGCTAGAATTTAATAAAAATACTCTATCTTGTAGTGATTTAGAAAATGATATTAGTAGCATAAAAAATTCTATCAATGTAGAAAATTTTGAAGAAAAAAATGAAGAAATATTAAGGATAGAAAAAGAAAGAGAAGAGTTAGAAAAGAACATAAGAAAGTATAGAAAGGGATTAGATGATCTAATAGATAGCAAGGAATCCCTACAAATAAGCATAAATTCTCTTAGAGAAAACTTAGCTAAAGAGAAATCTGCCCTTATAGAAAAAGAAAAAAGTGCAGAGGAGAAGGAGCTTCAAATAAAAGCTAAGGTAGGAGAACTCGATAATCTCAAGGACTTATTAGTGCAGCTTCAGGAAGAAATAAAGACTATAGAAGATTCCTTTAATGATTATGATAAGAAAAAGGAATCCATGGAAAAAGACTTTAAAAGCTGTAATGAAGCTTTAATAGAAATCATAAGTAAGGTTAGACAGTTAGTTAAACGAGAGGAAGAAGAAAGAACTTACTTGAAGGATTGCTTAAGGAAGGAAAGTTTTGAAGATATAGAGCAGGTTAAAGATAATGTAATTTCTAAGGTGGAAATAGAGAGATTAAAGACATTTATTGAAGAGTACAATAATAGCATATCCAAGGTTAATGGGGCTATTGAAAGCTTACTTATAAAGATAAATGGAAGAGAAGTAAGTGAAGAAGCTTGGCAGCAGGTTCAAGAAGAAAAGGCTATAAAAGAAGAGGAAATTAAAGCTTTTACGGAAGTAAATATAAGATGTTCAGAAGAAGTTAATTATATAAAGAAAAAACTATTGGAGTTAAAGGAATTGTTAGATAAAAAAGAAAAATTAGATCATAAATTAGCTCTTCTTGATGATTTAGAAAAGCTATTTAAGGGTAAAAAGTTTGTTGAGTTTGTAGCTGCTACTAGACTAAAATATGTATCCATGGAAGCCTCTAAAAGACTTAAGGAAATTACTAGTGGAACTTATGGTTTAGAAGTAGATGAACAGGGCAAATTCATAATAAGAGACTATAAAAATGGAGGAGTCTCAAGGGATGCATCCACACTTTCAGGGGGAGAGACATTCCTAACATCCTTAGCTTTAGCCTTAGCACTATCCTCAGAAATTCAACTTAAGGGAACAGCACCCTTAGAGCTATTCTTCTTAGATGAAGGCTTTGGAACACTAGATGATGACTTACTAGAAGTAGTTATGAACTCCTTAGAGAGAATTCATAATGATAAACTTAAGGTAGGAATAATAAGTCACGTAGAATCTATAAAAAATAGGGTACCAGTAAAATTAGTTATTACTCCAGCGGAATCAGGTAGAGGTGGAAGTAAAGTTAAGATTGAAAGAAGTTAATTGCAACAATGATTTTTAATGTTATAATAGATTATTGGCATTAAGAGAAATGTAAATGAGGATGCAACTTAAGACAAGAAGTTTTATTGGTTAAATACAAACTCTATGTATGGCAAAATAAATATGTAAAGTGAGAAAAAGATATGAGATATGAAAGATTAGAAAAGCAAATAAATAGACTAGACAATGATATTGATGCTATGGGAGTAGCTAAGAAGTATTTATCAAATATTGATGAAATTAATGAGGTAATTAAAGAATTAAATGAAAAAAGAATAGGACTTGCTAATGAGCTGTATTTTGAAGATCATTCATCCTATGCTCAATGTTGTATAGAGATAAGTAATGTAATTGATAGACCTCTTGGTCAAGAATCACAAGCTGAATTACTTGAGACTATAAAGGTAATATTTGGAAGAAAATCTCCGAATGTAAGCAAAAAAAGTTATGGGCTTAATGCTTGGCTTAAAGAACTGGATATAGAATATAAGTGGATTGAAAAAGAAAATGAAGATTGGGCTACGTTAATAATAAGTGGATTTGGATTACACGAATAAAATAAAAATATATTCTTAATTTTATATTGACGAAATAAATATATTTGTATATTATAGATAATAATATCAATAATAGCTATGATGAGAAAAGTAGATATTTAATTTCTTTTACAGAGAGCTCCAGGTGCTGAAAAGGAGTAAAGAAGTATTTATCGAAACAAGGCTCTGAGCTTCATACGGATTCTTTAAAGATGATGCTATGACGTAGGTCTACGTTACAGGACTAGAGTATAAGTATTTTTAATACCGTACTTGATAAGATTGATATGGTGACATATCTATGAATTTAGGTGGCAACGCGAAAATATAACTCTCGCCCTAAGGACTATAACAGTCCTAGGGTGGGAGTTTTTAAGTTTCACTCCAAATTTTATATTTGGTTAAGTGAAACTTACTCCTTGGAACGTATGTGAGAAGGAGTTTCTTTACGAGCAAAGCGAGAAAGTTGCCTTAGCAACATTACTCTAAATCTTTGATTTAGCTAAGTAAAACTTAAGTGAACATCTAAATCTATGATTTAGTCATGTGAACTTACTCATTTGAACGAAGTGAAAGGGAGTTTCATATTGCTAAAGATGTGAGAATGAGTTTCCTCGAGAGCAAAGCGAGAAAGTTGCATTAGCAACGTCACTCTAAATTTTATATTTGGTTAAGTGAAAAACTATAAAATCTTAAAATTAAAATTTATATATAAATTGGAGGTGAATTTAGTAAAGCGTGAAAAAAGCTTTACTAAGAGGATATGTGTAATGAAAATGATTCTTTAAACTTTGTAGATAGACTAGTGAAGGAAGATATTAATGAGGGAGAATGTGATGAAATTCATACTCGGTTTCCTCCTGAACCTAATGGATATCTCCATATAGGAAGTGCTTATGCAATAAATATAAGCTATGGAATTGCTAAAAAGTATAATGGGAAATTCAACTTAAGATTTGATGATACTAACCCAGGTAAAGAAGACCATGAGTATGTAGATGCTATTATGGAAGATATGAAGTGGATGGGATTTGACTATGAGGATAGACTTTTTTATGGTTCAGATTACAGTGAAAAAATATATAACTATGCTTTATATTTAATAAGAAAGGGAAAGGCTTATGTATGTAATTTAACTCCCGATGAAGTAAGAGAGTATAGGGGAACTTTAACAACACCAGGTAAAAATAGTCCTTATAGAGATAGAACTATTGAAGAAAACTTAGAGTTATTTGATAAAATGAAGGCTGGTAAATATAAAGAGGGAGAAGCTGTGTTAAGAGCAAAAATAGATATGACAAGTCCCAATATGAATATGAGAGACCCAGTTATTTATAGAATATCCTATACGCAACACTATAAAACTGGTACTCAATGGTGCATATACCCTATGTATGACTATGCTCATCCAATTCAAGACTATATTGAAGGGGTTTCTCATTCTTTATGTTCTAATGAATTCAAAGATCATAGACCTCTTTATGAATGGGTTTTAAATGAGTTAGATTTAGATAATCCAAAACCAAGACAAATTGAATTTGGAAGAATGAATTTAAGTGGAGTAGTTACAAGTAAGAGATATTTAAAGATGTTAGTAGCTAGTGGAGAAGTTGATGGATGGGATGATCCAAGACTTTCAACTTTAAAGGGAATGAGAAGAAGAGGGTATACACCAGAGGCAATTTTAAACTTTTTAAGAGAAATTGGAGTTGCTAAGGCTGATACTTTAGTAGATGTTGCTATGCTAGAGAACTCTTTAAGACAAGATTTGAAATTAAGGGTACCTTCTGTTATGGCAGTTCTTAATCCAATAAAAGTTGTAGTAACAAATTTGCCAGAAGAACATTTAGAGTATTTAACCATTGAAAATAATGGTGAAAATGAAGACTTAGGTAAGAGAAAGATGCCTTTTACTAAAGAATTGTATATTGAAAGAGAGGATTTTAGTGAAAATCCACCTAAGAAATATAATAGATTAGTATTAGATGGAGAAGTTAGACTTAAGGGAGCATATTTTATAAAGTGTAATGAGGTAATAAAGAATGAATCTGGTGAAATAGTAGAGCTTAGATGTAGCTATGATCCAGAGACTAAGAGTGGTAGCGGTTTTACTGGAAGAAAAGTTAAGGGAACAATTCACTGGGTAAGTGCAAAGTATGGAGTACCTTGTGAAGTTAGATTGTTTGAAAATTTATTTAATGATGCTCCATCAGGAGATAATTTATTTGAATATATAAATAAAAATTCCTTAGAAGTAAAGAAAAATGCAATTATTGAACCAGCAGCGCTTAGACTAAACGAAGAAGGTAGATTTCAGTTTATAAGACATGGATACTTTATAAGAGATACTAGATTATCTAAAGGAAAGCTAGTATTTAATAGAACTGTATCTTTAAAGAGCTCTTATAAAAAGTAAGTCAGTGTATATAAGAAAAATCCATTAGAAATAAAGTATAGAAAATAGCCCAAGGGATAAAGAAAATCCTTTGGGCTATTTTTATATAAGTAGGATAAGAAATTACATTAGTTTTTCCTGTATTATTTTGTGTAATTATCGAAATAACCTTGGATGAAGATTATAGGAGTTCCCTTATCTCCACTTCCAGAAGTTAAGTCAGATAATGAACCTATAAGATCAGTAAGTCTTCTTGGAGTAGTACCTTGTGATTCCATAGCACCTACTAAATCAGATTCTTTATTTTTAATATATTCAGAGATAGCAGACTTAAGTTCTTCACCTTTTAAATCAGCAAAGTTATTATCAGCAAGATATTTTAACTTAACTTCATTTGGTGTTCCTTCAAGTCCTGGAGTATATGCAGGTGATACAACTGGGTCTGCAAGTTCCCAAATCTTACCTACTGGGTCTTTGAATGCTCCATCTCCATAAATCATAACTTCAACAGTTTTTCCAGTTTTCTCTTTAATCATAGCTTGTATGGTATCAACTACCGGTTGGCAGTTACGAGGGAAAAGTTTAACTGTTTCCTCTGTAGATTTGTTTGAGCCTAAAAGTCCATAAGCTTCATTGAATCCACTACCATCAATTGATGAAGATAAAATATCATCAAGACTATAAATCTTTTCTCCACCATTTGCCTTAAGTATTTTCTTAGTTCTGAATCTAGTGTGAATGTCACAAGTAAGTACACTCTTCGTATAATCTAATATAGTTTTTGGATTATTTGAGAATATAACTTCACACTCTATTCCATAGCTTTCAACTAGAGATTTGTAATATTCAATATAATCAACACCGGTAAATGGATGTTTATTAAATCCAAAGTGTCCACGGAATTGCTTTTCAGTTAGAACATCTGTCCAAGGATTAACTCCTTTTTCATCTAGGATATCTAAGTCTACTAAATGGTTACCAACTTCATCAGAAGGATAGCTAAGCATTAAAACAATTTTCTTAGCACCCTTTGCAATACCACGAAGGCATATAGCAAAACGGTTACGGCTTAATATTGGGAATATTACTCCCACAGTATCTTCACCAAACTTTGAGCTTACATCTTTAGCAATATTGTCTATAGAAGCATAGTTTCCTTGTGCACGAGCAACTACAGATTCAGTTACAGTAACTACATCTTTATCATTAATTGAGAAACCTTCAACTTTAGCAGCAGTTAGCACGCTATCTACAACGATTTCTTCAATGTTATCTCCTTTGTTTATGATTGGGCAACGAAGTCCTCTAACAACAGTTCCAACGACTCTTTCCAATTATAACATCTCCTTTATGTAAAATTACATTAATTTTTAAAACCTACACTTGTAATATACACCATTTTAGTGGTATAAGTAAAATAAATAGATTAAATAGTAGATATAAGGAGTGCTTATATGATAAGTAAATTAGATTTATATAAGGTGTTTTGTATGGTGGGAAAGCATGAAAGTTTTTCAAGGGCTGCTAAAGAGTTATACATGACTCAACCCGCAGTAAGTCAATCTATTATGCAATTAGAAAGAGAACTAGATATAAGGCTTTTCACAAGAACTTCTAAAGGGGTTATACTTACAAATGAGGGGCGAATTTTATTTGAATATGCTAGCTCTGCCATGAATTTGATACATGTTGGAGAAGATAAAATTTTAAAAATTAAAAATATGATGATAGGAGATTTAAAAATAGGTGTAGGAGATACCATATCAAGATATTTTTTATTACCCTATTTAGAACAATTTCACAAGGAATATCCCAATATTAAGTTTAAAATAATAAATGCCACAACCTTAGAGCTTTGTGCTAGTGTAAAGTCAGGGGAAATAGATATTGCAATTTGTAATTTTCCTATTGAAGATTCCGCACTGGAACTTAGAGAATGCATGGATATTCATGATATATTTGTCTGTGGAAATAAGTACAAGAACCGTTGCTCTAGACCCATTAGCCTCGAAGAAATAACAAAATTACCATTAATATTATTAGAATCTAAATCTATATCAAGGCAATACATAGAAAAATATATGTTATCTAAAGGAATTAAAATTACTGCTGAAATCGAATTAGGATCTTATGATTTATTATTAGAATTTGCAAGGGCAAACTTAGGAATAGCCTGTGTTATTAAAGAATTTTCAAAAGAATATTTAGAAAAGGGAACAGTATATAAAGTGAAATTAAAAGAAGAAATACCTAAAAGAAGTATAGGGCTATGTTTTTTAAAGAGTGTGTCCCTTTCTCCAGCAACTACAAAATTTATTGAAATACTAGAGCATAAAACAGACATATAGGACAAAAACATATACAAAAATAGAATATACCCTGAAAGCTTAACACACAAAATAGAGAATTACTTTACAGGGTATTTTGTATTAACTAAAAATGACTACTTACTTCTTCTCTTTCAATTCTTTTTACATCTTTTAATCTTAAATGAGTTACGTCCAAAATTTTATCATAGGATTCGCCATCTATAAGCATTTGTTTAGCTTTTTCACGTAGCTCAGGGTTATCTTCTAATTTCATAAATTTAACCTCCTTCAACATTTCGTTCAACTTTATTTTGTGATTATTATAAAAAACTATTCATATATATAGGAGCGCAATTAGGTATTTATTGAATGGTATAGTTGAATTTGTAAATCCACAATGATATAATAAATATAATTTAATAGATAGCTAGGGGTGCCAATTTGGCTGAGAAGGAAAATCCTAACTCTAAGAACCTGATATGGTTAGTACCATCGTAGGGAAGCAAATAATAAGTCTTATTTTTATATAAAATAAAAGCCTTGCTTATGCAAAATTAGTATTTTTATAAAAGCTTGAGTAAAGATACAATTTTAATTATTAATATCTAAGCTTAAATAAGAAGATATTGTTATATGAGTTATTGAGATTTTCAACACCTAGCACTTGTTAGGTGTTTTTTGTTTGTAAAGATAATTTAGTTAATGTATACAGGTATTGAAAGAAGGTGAAAATATGGAGGTTAATGGGAAAAGTGTAGATATGAATGGAATAACTACTATAAGCAGTTTGCTAAGTAAGTTAGATGTTAATGAAGAAAAGGTAGTAGTGGAATTAAATAAAGAAATAGTACCAAGAGAAAATTATTGGGAAATATATTTAAAAGAGGAGGATATTATAGAAGTTATATCTTTTGTAGGGGGAGGCTAAAGAGAAATTATAAATATATTTCAAAAGACTTTTACAGAAAGATGTAGAGTGGTGGATTTGTTTGAAAGAGAAGATTAAAATTAAAGTTAATGAAAACATAGAAGAAGTTAATAAGGGTGAAACATGTCTTGGTTTAAAGGATAGGCTTAAGCCTAGTTGTGATGTGGTGATACTAAATGGATTTCCTTTAATTAAAGATAAGATATTAAAGGAAGGTGACAACATTGTTTTTATAAAGAGAGGACAAGTTCCAAGTAAAAGTGAACTTAGAGGTGTTATGATGGCAAGGCATACACCAGGGGTACATGAAAAAGTATCAAAGGCAAGAGTAGCCATTGCAGGTGTAGGAGGCCTTGGGTCCAATATTGCTATATCCTTAGCACGGTTAGGAGTGGGATTTATAAGAATAATAGATTTTGATGTGGTAGAACCATCAAATTTAAATAGACAGCAATACTTAATAAGAGATATAGGAGAATATAAGGTTATTGCTTTAAAAAAACAACTCTTAGACATAAATCCATTTATAGAGATAAATGAAAAAATTGAGAAAATAGAAAAGGGGAATATAAAAGAATTATTTGAAGATGTAGATATTGTGTTAGAAGCTTTTGATAGTGCAAATTATAAAGCAATGTTGTGTAATGAGATATTAACTAAAGTTAAGGAATCAGTCCTTATAGCATCATCAGGTATGGCAGGCTTTTATTCTTCTAATGATATACAAACTAAAAAGATAAACAATAGGTTTTATATTTGTGGAGATAGAGTAAATGAAGCTAAAGAAGGATCTGGACTCATGGCACCAAGGGTAGCAATATGTGCAAATCATATGGCAAATATGGCACTTAGAATTATGTTGAAAGAAGGGAAAAGTTAAAATGGAAGATATGTTAAAAATAGGTGGAGTAGAATTAAAAAATAGATTATTTGTAGGTACAGGTAAGTATCCGTCTAATAAACTTATAAAGGAAGTCTTGAGTGAAAGTAATTCACAGGTTATTACCTTGGCCTTAAGAAGGATAGATTTAGATAATAAGGAAGAAGATATTTTATCTAATATACCTAAGGATGTTATTTTATTGCCCAATACATCAGGGGCAACTAATGCAGAAGAGGCAGTTAGGATTGCAAGAATTGCCAAAGCTATGGGATGTGGTAACTGGATAAAAATTGAGGTTATATCGGATTCAAAGTATCTGCTTCCGGATAATGAGGAAACTATAAAAGCTACAGAAATATTAGCTAAAGAAGGATTTACAGTACTCCCATATATGTGTCCAGATTTATATGCAGGGAGAAGATTAATAGAAGCGGGAGCATCGGCGGTTATGCCTTTAGGAGCACCTATAGGAAGTAATAGAGGTATAAGAACTAAGGAACTTATTGAAATAATGATAGATGAACTAGATATTCCAATTATAGTTGATGCTGGAATAGGAAAGCCATCACAAGCAATGGAAGCTATGGAAATGGGAGCAGCGGCATGTCTTGTTAATACAGCTATAGCTTCTTCAAAAAATCCAGCTAATATGGCAAAAGCCTTTAGTATGGCAGTAGAAGGTGGACGACTTGCTTATTTATCAAAATTTGGGACTGTTTCTAAAAGTGGAAATGCATCCTCACCATTGACAGGATTTTTAGGAGAGTAAAAAAACTTTACACTAACGGAAAATTTGAGGAGATGAAAAAATGAGTTTTTATAGTACCATAGAAAAATTTAAGGGTTTTGACTTTAATAGATATTGGAGTAGGGTAAAAATAGAAGATGTAGAGAGAAGTATTAATGAAAAAAATCCAAATTATGAGGACTTGCTTAATTTATTATCACCAGTAGCAGAAAAAGTATTAGAAGATATGGCAGTAAAGGCAAGGGAATTATCGTTAAGACACTTTGGAAGAACTATTTTATTATATACTCCAATTTATATTTCAAATTATTGTGTTAATAAATGCTCTTATTGTGGATATAATCTTGAAAATTCTATAAGTAGAAAAAAGCTAACTTTGGAGGAAATAAAATCAGAATCAGAAGCAGTTGCTAAACAAGGATTTAAGCACATTATTCTATTAACAGGAGAAAGTCAAATTCATTCCCCAACTAGGTATATAGTAGATGCTATAAAAGTAATGAAAGAATACTTTCCATCTATAACCTTAGAGGTACAGCCTTTAAGTGAAGAGGATTATAAAAAAACTGTAGAAGTGGGAGCAGAAGGTCTTACTGTATACCAAGAAACCTATGATGAAGAAATTTATGATAGAGTTCATTTATCAGGACCTAAAAAGAATTATAAATTTAGATTAGATACTCCAGAAAGAGGAGCAAGAGCTGGAATGAGAAGTATAAGTATAGGAGCTCTTCTTGGACTAGGTGATTTTAGAAGAGATGCTTTTTTCACAACTCTTCATGGAGAGTATATTAGAAAGAAATATCCCCATGTAGAAGTGACTTATTCACCTCCAAGAATCAGACCTTGTGAGGGAGGATTAAAAGAGTTAAATCCAGTGGAAGATAAAAAAATGGTACAAGTTATGTTAGCTTATAAAATCTTTGCACAGCAAAGTGGAATAAATGTTTCTACACGAGAAGATCATGAAATGAGAAAAAACCTTATACCTTTAGGAATCACCAAGATGAGTGCAGGTGTGTCTACAGAGGTTGGAGGTCATGGATTAAAAACTAAAGGTACATCACAATTTTCCATAAATGATGAAGGTTCAGTAGAAGAAATAAAAGAAATGATAATAGAAGCAGGGTTTCAACCAATATTTAAGGATTGGGAAAGAATTTGATTTACCTAATAACAAATAGGCATTTAGTTAGTGAAGAGAAATATTTTAAAACCCTGCAAGAAGCTTCACTGGCTGGTGTGGATAGAATAATATTAAGAGAAAAAGATTTAGATGATGAAGAATTAGAAAGACTTTATTATAAAATAAAGGAGCTGGTAATTGGAAGTGCTGAGATAATAATAAATTCTAATATGAAAATTTATGAAAAAGTAAAGGAAAGAACTGTTCATCTATCTTTTAAAGATTTTATGAATTTAGATAATAAAAAGAAATTTAATGTAGGAGTTTCTGTACATTCTTTAGAAGAAGGTATAATGGCAGATAAAAAGGGATGTAGCTATATACTAGCATCACATATATTTCCTACGAAATGTAAAGACGGATTAAAGCCTAAGGGTGTGGAATTTATTCAAGAATTAAAGAAGGTAGTTACTTGTCCAATTATAGCATTAGGTGGAATATCCCCTGAAAATGCGCAAAGTGTAATAGATGCTGGAGCTCATGGAGTGGCATTAATGTCTACATTTTTCTATTGTGAAGACGTATATGACCTAGTTAGAACTTTAAAATACTAATAGTTGTTTCTAAATAATAAAAATTATCCATTGCAAATATATCTTCTATTATAGTATCATTGTATTAAAGTTAGATTATTGAAATTTAAATTACAAGGGATATAGAAATAGAATACAAAATTAGAAGTTTTGCAATAATAGAAGATGGAGGTAATGAAAATGTTAAATATAGGATGTCACTTATCTACAACTAAGGGCTTTGAAAATATGGGAAAGGAAGCACTTTCAATTGGAGCAAATACCTTTCAATTCTTTACTAGAAATCCTAGGGGGGGAAAGGCAAAGGCTATAGATGAAAAAGATGTTGCTGCCCTTTTAAGAATAATGGAAGAAAATAAATTTGCTACTATACTGGCTCATGCACCTTACACATTGAATGCTTGTTCAGCAGATGAAAACACTAGAAAATTTGCTTTAGAAATGATGACAGATGATTTATTAAGAATGGAGTACTTACCTAATAATCTATATAATTTTCATCCAGGCAGTCATGTTAAACAAGGAGTAGAAGTTGGAATTAATTATATTGTAGATATGCTTAATGCAGTTATTAAGCCGCAGCAGACTACTACTGTGTTATTAGAAACCATGGCAGGTAAGGGCACAGAAGTAGGTAGAAATTTTGAAGAAATAGCTGAAATTATTAATAGAGTAGAGCTAAAGGATCATATGGGAGTATGTCTTGATACCTGTCACGTATATGATGCAGGATATGATATAGTTAATAATTTAGATGGAGTTTTAGAAGAGTTTGATAGATTAATAGGCTTAGAAAGATTGAAAGCAATTCATTTAAATGATAGCAAAAATCCTTTTGAAAGTCATAAGGATAGACATGAAAAAATTGGTGAAGGTTTTTTAGGAATTGAAGCCATTATTAATATTATTAATCATCCTAAATTATGCAACTTGCCATTTTTCCTTGAAACTCCAAATGACCTTGAGGGATATGGAAAAGAGATAGAAATATTAAGAAAGAAGGCTCTTAATTAACAGTTAAGAGCCTTCTTTCTTAAGTGCGCCCAGCATGGGC